>NZ_CAMDRA010000198.1 GCF_945906275.1 Dongia mobilis | reverse complement strand
TGGCGAACCCGTCCATATAACTCCACGCCCTTCATCCCTCCGCCTTCCGCCAATCAGGCAAAAGGCTATCTGCTGCCGGACTTTTACTCCGGCGCAACCAGATTATCCGGCCGCTTCAGTGAGGGATTATTGCTCCGGCGCTTACAATCCAGCAGATCTCGCAGACGATCAAGCGCAGCCACGAAATATCGGCGACCATCGCCGCGGCGGTCGAGGAGCAGACGGCGGCGACGCGCGAGATCGCGCGCAATGTCGAGGAAGCATCCAAGGGGACGGAAGAGGTGACGCAGAACATCTCCATCGTCAGCGACGCGGCGCGGGCCAGCAATGAGGCGGCGAGTAGTGTGCGAATCTCGGCTGGCGAACTTGCCAAGCAATCGGCCCAGCTCGATCATCTGGTGAAAGGGTTCCTGGACAATGTGCGGGTGCTGTAGCGGCTCGGCTTCGGTAAGCCATTGAGCTTGTGTAGGAAAATAGACTCTAAGGGTGGCGGCTGAGGTCTCCTGCTGCAATTGCAACATTGAATCAACAAACAATGCGCCTTCCTTGTTGACTTTAAGCCCAATCAATGGCGAATGATGGGGCAAAAGTGCTTCAAGGGGGCAGGAGATGCTGGAGGCCATGGCGCTGGTGCAGGCCCTGACCTGTTGGTCGGGGAAGGTTGTGCCTGAGATCATCAAGGGCGGGATCACCAACGCCAATTTCCGCGTCGAGGATTCCGGCCGGCGCTATTTCGTGCGCATCGGCGACGACATTCCCGTTCATGGCGTGATGCGGTTCAACGAGCTCTCCGCCAGCCTTGCGGCGGCGGATTGCGGCCTGTCGCCCAAGGTGGTGCATGCCGAGCCCGGCGCCCTGGTGTTCGAGTTCGTCGAGGGCAAGACGCTCAGTGCCGAAGATGTGCGGAAGCCCGCGATGCTGGCGCGCATCCTGCCGCTCATCCGCAAATGCCACCGCGAGATGCCGCTGCATGTCACCGGGCCGGCGCTCATCTTCTGGGTGTTCCACGTGCTGCGCGATTATGGCCATTCGCTGGAAGCGGGGAAGAGCCGGCATATGGCCAGCCTGCCGCGCCTGTTGGGGATCGCGGCGGAGCTGGAGCGGGCGGTGGGCGCCGTCGAGATCGTCTATGGCCACAATGACCTGCTGCCGACCAATTTCATCGATGCCGGTACGAAGCTGTGGCTGATCGATTGGGATTATGCCGGCTTCAATTCGCCGCTGTTCGATCTGGCCAATCTCTGCTCCAACAACGAGGTCGCGGTTGCCGACGAGATCCGCTTGCTCGAAGACTATTTCGAGCGCAAGGCCGATGCGGAATTGTTGCGGCGCTATCACGCGATGAAATGCGCCTCGCTGTTGCGCGAGACTATGTGGAGCATGATTTCCGAAATCCATTCGACGCTGGATTTCGATTACGTCGCCTATACCGCCGAGAATCTCGCGCGCTTCGAGCGCGCCCTCGGCGATTTCCGGAATATGTGAGGAGTTTTCCATGAGCGATTTCCCGACCACCGCGCGTGCCGTCATCATCGGCGGCGGCATCATCGGCTGTTCCACCGCCTATCACCTCTCCAAGCTGGGCTGGAAGGATGTGGTGCTGGTCGAGCGGCACAAGCTCACCAGCGGCTCGACCTGGCACGCGGCGGGGCTGGTCGGGCAGCTGCGCACCTCGGCCAACATCACGCAGCTCCTGAAATACTCGGTCGAGCTCTACAACAAGCTGGAAGCCGAGACCGGCCTTGCCACCGGCTGGAAGATGAATGGCGGGTTGCGCCTCGCCTGCAACCAGGCGCGCATGACCGAGATCAAGCGGCAGGCGACGACGGCGCATTCCTTCGGGCTGGAGATGCATCTGCTCAGCCCAAAAGAGGCGCAGGATCTGTGGCCGATCATGGATATCGGCGATCTGGTGTGGGCGGCGTTCCTGCCGACCGACGGCCAGGCCAATCCGGCCGACATCGCGCAGTCGCTGGCCAAGGGCGCGCGGCAGGCGGGGGTGAAGATCATCGAGGAGACGGCCGTCACCGGTATCGAGGTGGTGAAGGGCCGCGCTGTTGCCGTCGTCACCGACAAGGGGCGCATCGCCGCCGACGTGATCGTCAATTGCGGCGGGCAATGGGCGCGTGAGATCGGTGCGCTGGCCGGCGTCAACGTGCCGCTGCAATCGGTGCAGCATCAGTACATCGTCACCGAGGCGATGGCGGGTGTGCCAAAGAACCTGCCGACCCTGCGCGATCCGGACCGGCTCATCTATTTCAAGGAAGAGGTGGGCGGGTTGGTGATGGGCGGCTATGAGCACAACCCCATTCCGTGGCTGCCGGGCCCCAAAAAATCGGACGGGGACCGGTTCGCACTGCCGGGGAATTTTGCGTTCCAGCTCCTCGACAATGATTGGGATCATTTTGGGCAGCTGATGGAGCAGGCGCTGGCGCGGGTCCCGTCGCTGGAGACCGCCGGCGTCAAGCAGATGATCAACGGGCCGGAGAGCTTCACGCCGGACGGGAACTTCATTCTGGGTGAGTCGCCCGAGGTGAAGAATTTCTATGTCGGCGCCGGGTTCAATGCGTTCGGCATCGCGTCGGGCGGTGGTGCGGGCCGTGCGCTCGCGGAATGGGTCGCTGGCGGCGAGCCGCCGATGGATCTGTGGCCGGTCGATATCCGCCGCTTCGGCTCGGTACACCGCGACAAGAACTGGGTGCTGACGCGGACGCTGGAAGCCTATGCCCATCATTATTCGATGGCCTGGCCCCATGAGGAATTGGAGAGCGTGCGGCCGGTGCGCGTCTCGCCGCTCTATGCGAAGCTGAAAGAGCAAGGCGCCGTGTTCGGCTGGAAGCTCGGCTGGGAGCGGCCGAACTGGTTTGCCCCCAAGGGTGTGGCACCCAAGGACGAGTATTCCTACGAGCGGCAGAACTGGTTCGACCATGTCGGCGCCGAGCACAAGGCAGCGCGTGAGCGCGTGGTGCTCATCGACCAGACCTCGTTTGCGAAGTTCATGCTGGTCGGGCGCGATGCGGAAGCGGCCCTCAGCTGGATCGCCAGCAACGATGTGGCGAAAGCGCCCGGCACGATCATCTATACCCAGATGCTGAACCAGCGCGGCGGCATCGAATGCGATCTTACCGTCACGCGCGTGGCGGAGGACGCCTATTACATCGTGACCGGCACCGGTTATGCGACCCATGATTTCCACTGGATTTCGTCGCATATTCCAGCCGGGCTGGATGCAAGGCTGATCGATGTCACCTCCGGCTATGGCGTGCTGTCGCTCATGGGGCCGAAGGCGCGCGACGTGCTGGCGGCGGTGACGCCCAGCGATATCTCGAACGCGGCCTTTCCGTTCGGCACGGCACAGGAGATCGCCATCGGCGGTGCCATGGTGAGGGCCCTGCGTGTGACCTATGTGGGCGAGCTGGGGTGGGAGCTGCACATTCCAGTCGAGACCATGGTCGCCGTTTATGAGGCCTTGTGGGCGGCGGGGCAGGCCCATGGCATTGCCAATGCAGGGTACCGGGCGATCGAGAGCCTGCGGCTCGAAAAATTCTACCGCGCCTGGTCGTCGGACATCACGCCGGATCATTCGCCGCTCGAGGCCGGCATGGGCTGGGCGGTGAAGCTGAAGAAGAACGTGCCGTTCCTGGGCCGCGAGGCAGTGACGGCAATGTCTCAGAAGAAGCTGCCGAAACTGCTCGCCTGTTTCTCGGTCGATGATCAGAGCGTCGTGCTGCTGGGGCGTGAGACGATCTTCCGCAACGGCAAACAGGTCGGCTGGCTGGCGTCTGGGGGCTATGGCTATACGCTCGGCACCAATATCGGCATCGGCTATGTGCGCGATCCGCAGAACGGGGTGAGCGCCGAGGATGTGCTCGGTGGGACCTACGAGCTGGAGATCGCCTGCCAGCGCTATCCGGCCAAGGTCAGCCTGCAGCCGCTTTATGATCCAAAGATGGAACGGGTGAAAGGGTAGGGGCTGAGGGATCTGTCATCCCCGCGAAAGCGGGGATCCATCCATCACGCGGTCCGGTCCATGGATGCCCGCTTTCGCGGGCATGACAAGTTGAGGTGAAGGCGGCCACGCCAGGGCATGACAATTTTAGGTGAAGGCGGTCAGGCCGGCCTGATTTCGACCTCGACACCGTGCACGCTGGAGCTTTCGGCCATGTCGCTCTTCATGCCGGGGTTGAGGGCATTCACGGTGAGGCCACCCAGTTTCGGCCAGCGGCTCTTGGCGGCGAGCGCCACGCCGCGCGGTAGCGTGTCGGCGAGTTCCACCACCATGTCGATGGCGCCGGTCGCGTTCGAGACGCGCACCTGCTGGCCATCGGAAAGGCCGCGGTCGGCGGCGTCAGCAGGATGCATCGTGACATGCTGCGGCCCAAGCTTGGCGGCGATCTTGGGGTCATTGTGATAGGAGCTGTTCATCAGCCATTTCGAGGCCGGCGATAAGAGGCGCAGCTTCGTGCCAGTGGGCTTCCTGTCGATCTCGGCGGTGGGAACGCGCGGGAAGCCGGCCTCCTCGGCGGCCTGGCTCGCGATCTCGATCTTGCCGGAAGGGGTGGGGAATTTGAGGTCAGGGAATTGCAGGACCGGCTTTTCCCAGCGCTGGACGGTGCCGCTTGCTTTCAGCGCCGCGAAATCCGTCTGGCCCAATTGCCGGGCGAGATTGTCTAGGATCGCGGCGTCACTCTCAAACAATTCGGCGTCCTTGTAACCCATGGCCTGGGCGAGGCGGCGGAAGATCTCCTGGTTGGGGAGCGCTTCGCCGATCGGTGCGTGTGCTGCCACCTGGGGCGAGACGGTGAGGTCGAAATAGGACATGACCAGATCGTCGAATTCCAGGAACGAGGCTGCCGGCAGGATGATGTCGGCATGATCGACCGTGTCGGTCGGGAAGAGGTCGATGGCGACATGGAAGAGATCGTCGCTGTCGAGGACCGCGCGGAGATCGGCCTGGCGCGGGTTGGAGGCGGCGATGTTGATGTTCCAGGTGATCAGCGCGCGGGCGCGTCTCTGGTCGCGCAGCAAATCGACGAGATCCATGTGGCTCACGACCTGGCGGTCGTTGCTGCGCAGATGCGGGGCTTCGAGATAGTCGCCGTCGATGCCGCGCCGGGCGCCGCCGTTGAGATAGAGGAGACCGGCGCCGGGCTTGGCGAAGTTGCCGGTCGCCGCCGGCAGCAGGCCGATGGCGCGGAAGATGTTGCCGCCCATGGGCTGGCGCTGCAGGCCCTGGCCGAGCCACAGGAGTGCTGGGCCGCTGCCATAGAGCTTGGCGGCTTCAATGATCTTGGCCTGTGGTACGCCGGTCGCGGCTTCGGTCGCGGCCGGACCGGATTTGGCGATGATCGGGGCGATCTCGTCCCAGCCGATCGTGTGGGCATCGATGAAGGCGCGGTCGATCAGCTTCTCGCGCACCAGCACATGGAGGAGGCCGTAGGCCAGCGCCGCATCCGAGCCGGGGAAGGGCTGCAGGTGAAGGTCGGCCTGGTCCGCCGTCTCATGGCGCACGGGATCGATCACGACCACCTTGGCCGGCGTTTCCTTCAGCCAGTATTTGTGGCGGTGCGGTGCGGAAGCCGACGGGTTGGCGCCCCAGACGAGGATGCAGGCGGCGTCCTTGGCCATGCGCGGATCAAACCCGTCGCTGGATGTGCCATAGAGATAGCCAAGGGCCGCGTGGCCGGCGGCGTTGCAGATGCTGTCGGGATCGACTTCGCTGGCGCCGAGCTTGTTGAAGAAGCGCTGCGGGAAGCCGCCGGCGATGGCC
>NZ_CAMDRA010000197.1 GCF_945906275.1 Dongia mobilis | reverse complement strand
GGTTATGACGCCGCGCGATGGCGATGAGTTCAAGCCGGCGCTGTTCCGACATCGTCGCGGTGGTCGGGTTGTGCAGCGTCGGCACGCAATAGAGCAGCCTGGCGCGGGCGGCAACGCAGGCGGCCTCCAGCGCCGAGGGCAGCATGCCTTCCTCGTCCATCGCGATACCTTCGAGCCACAGGCCGAGATGTTCGGCAGCTGCGCGGAGGCCCGGATAGGTGAGGTCCTCGGTCAGGATGAGATCTCCCGCCTTGGCGTAGCTGGTGAGGATCGCGGTGAGGGCCGCTTGCGTGCCGCCGGCGATCAGCAGGCGATCTACCGGTACGTCCCCCAGGCGGCCCTGCAGCCAGCGTGCAGCGGCCTCGCGATCTTCGAGAGCGCCAGCGCTGTCGCGATAGGTCATCAGCGAGAGAAAATCCGAACGCGCTGTCACAGCCGCCATGCCATCTCGCACAAGATCAGCGAGATCGGTGTCAGCCGGCTGGGGGGGCAGGTTCATGCTCATATCGACGGGTGAGCGATCGGCGGCGCCCTGCAATGGCGCTCGCACGAACGTACCGCGGCCGACGGTGGCATCGATGAGACCCCGCCGCCGCGCTTCGGCATAGCCGCGGCTGACCGTGGTGAAGTCGATGCCGAGTTGGTCCGCCAGCGCGCGTTGGGTCGGTAGTTGCTGGCCTGGAAGGATGCGGCCCGATCTCAGATCGGCCGCTAACCGGTCGGCGATGGCGAGGTAAAGCGGGCCGGCCTGTCGTTTCAACTCGGGCTGCCAGGAGCGGATCTTCTTGCGCATCAGGGTGAATGGTGTTCCAGGCATTTGCTTCCTTGATACATACAAAATAAAATGAATGCAGTCAATTGACATTGCATGCTTAGTGGATCATCTAGAGTTCGATGGTTTGCAGGAGATCACGATGAAACGCTGGATGCTTGCTTATTCACTCACCTCAGCCGGTTTGATCGCCTTTGTCTGCCTGGCCCTCTGGGTGTTCAATGGCTTTAAAGGGTTGGACATCAGTTGGCACGGTATGGCGGCACTGATTGTCGGCTCGGTGCTGGTCTCGGGCCTTAGTATCGGCCTGATGGCGGCCGTGTTCTGGAGCAATCGGGGAGGGCATGACGAGGTGGCCCATGATCTCAAGCGGCACCCATAGGCGGAAGTGTATTATACATTCGTAAAATAAACCTTTCCGTCCCGTTCGGAGGCCGGTATAGGGTAGGAAGCCAAATGCGGACGTAGCCACTGGCTGCGTCCATTCGTGCCGCGATAGGGACCCGTCATGCCATTTGATTTCCAGCCGACCGACGAACAGCGCATGCTGGTTGAAACCACCCGTGCCTTTGTCGAGAACGAGCTTTATCCGGTTGAGCGCGAGGTCGACAAGCTGGGTCATGTTCCAGTTGAGATTGGCCAGGCGATCAAGGAGAAGGCGAAGGCGCTGGGTCTCTATGCCGCCAACATGCCGGAATCGGTGGGTGGCGGTGGCCTCGACGTCATGTCCCAGATGCTGTTCGAGCGCGAACTTGGCAAGGCCAATTGGGCGGTACAGAAGTTCGTCGGCCGCCCATCCTATATCCTGATGGCGGCCAAGGATGAGCAGATTGAAAAATACCTGCTGCCGACCGTGCGTGGCGACAAGATGGAAGTGTTTGCACTGACCGAGCCCGGTGCCGGATCCGATGCCATGTCGATCACCACCAAGGCCGAAGCTGATGGCGACGATTACATCATCAAGGGCGGCAAGCACTTCATTACCGGAGTTGGCACGCCGGACTTCGCCATCGTCTTCACGGTGACGGGTGTCGATGAAACCAAGCGAGGACCACGGAAGCGCATTACCGCCTTCCTGGTTGATCGCGATACGCCGGGCTTCACCATCCGCCGCGGGCCACGCTGCGTGTCCTATCGCGCCTATGATAATTTTGAACTCTTCTTCGACAATGTGCGGCTCAACAAGCGTCAGATCCTGGGTGAAGAAGGCAAGGGTTTCGAGGTGGCAAGCGAATGGCTGCTTGGTGGCCGTGTCTTCATTGCGGCCAATTGCTGCGGCAAGGCCGAGCGCGCGATGGAACTGGCGCTTGACTGGGCGGCGACGCGCAAACAATTCGGCCAGACCATCGGCAAGTTCCAGGGCGTCTCTTTCAAGCTCGCCGACATGAAGACCGAACTGGCTGCGGCCGATGCGCTCACCGCTTATGTCTGCTGGAAGCTGCAGAACGGCACGATGACCAATGGTGATGCCGGCATGGCAAAACTGTTCGCCACTGAAATGCTGGGCCGTGTCACCGACCAGGCCATCCAGGTGTTCGGTGGCATGGGGTTGATGGAAGAATTGCCGCTGGAGATGATGTGGCGCGACGCCCGTGTCGAGCGCATCTGGGAAGGCACATCGGAAATCCAGCGCCACATCATCTCGCGCGAAATGCTGCGCGCGAAGGAACAGTAGGCAGCAATCTCTCAGGGAATGAGCGTTGCTCGCAGCGCCTGCAGCGCAGCGTGGATGCCGTCATCCTGTATGCGCGGGATAAGCCTACCAAGAAACGTGTCGAGATCGGCCGGTGCCGGCAGATGACCGTCGCTGATCGTGGTGCCGAGGCGCCAATGGATGAAGTCGAGCAGTGGCGCTCTCTCAGTCGGCACCAGCGACGAGATGGCCTGCAGGGCAGCGGTCAGGTCACGTAAATCGATCTCCCCGGCATAGCGCGGATCGGCGTCCTCGGCGTAGCAGACCGGCGACGTACCGCCGGCAGTCACGATCAGGGAAGCCGAGCGGTCGGTGACAATGCGGTCCATGGGAATGTCATGGGGTTGCGGTTTGATGGTCGGCAGCTGGAACATGGCAAAGCCGATGCCGATGACCTCGGCCGGTTTCCTGCGCGCAGCCAAGGTCCGGTCGAAGAAGCCGCCGCCATAGCCCAGCCGATAAAGCGCCGCGTCGAAGCCGACCAAGGGCGCGATGATGGTCTGAGGCAGGATCTCGATGTCAGTCGCTGGGATCGGAATATCCCAGATGCCGCGCGCCATGGGACACCCAGGCTCCCAGGGGCGAAAAGTCAGCGGCTCGCCGATCCTGGTACCAACCGGCAGCGCGATCTCGACACCATCAGCTGCCAGCGCGCGCATCAGCGGACGCAGATCCGGCTCGCCCCGGAACGGCCAGTAGAAACTGATCGGCCCTTCGGCCTCTTGCAGCAAGGGGTGCAGGCGCTCCATGAGGGCCGCGGTCATGCCCTGGCGCAGGGTCGGCGGCAAGGCGCTTCGCGCAGCCAGGATCTTGCCGCGCGCTTCCTTGCGCCACGGCTTCACCTGGTCCCAGTCATTGGGTGCAGCAGTCATCGCTTCCAGATCGGCTTGCCGCTGCCCGGCAGACCGAATTCGGTCCAGCGCGCGCTCACGCGGTCGACGATGTCCTGGTCCATGGCGATCTTCTCGCCCCACTCGCGGTGCGTTTCCGGCGGCAGTTTGTTGGTGGCATCAAGTCCGATCTTGCCGCCAAGTCCACTTTCCGGCGAGGCGAAGTCGAGATAGTCGATCGGCGTGCGCTCGACCAAGGTGAGGTCCCGCACCGGATCCATACGCGTCGAGATCGCCCACATGACGTCTTTCCAGTCGCGCGCGTTGATGTCGTCATCCACCACGATGACGAATTTCGTGTACATGAACTGGCGCAGGAATGACCAGACGCCGAACATCACCCGCTTGGCATGACCGGGATAGGCTTTCTTCATCGAGACGACAGCGATGCGATAGGAACAGCCTTCCGGTGGCAGCCAGAAATCCACGATCTCGGGGAACTGCTGAGTGAGGAGCGGAATGAAGACTTCATTGAGCGCCTCGCCTAGCACCGACGGCTCGTCGGGCGGCCGGCCGGTGAAGGTCGACAGGTATATCGGGTCCCTGCGCATGGTGATGGCGCTGATTGTGAAGACCGGAAATGGCTCGACCGAATTGTAATAGCCGGTGTGATCACCATAGGGACCTTCGTCGCGATACTCTTCCAGCGAGACGTGACCCTCAAGCACGATTTCGGCATTGGCCGGTACTTGCAGCGGCACGGTCTTGCAATCGACGAGTTCAACCTTCTTGCCGCGCAGCATGCCCGCGAAATGATATTCCGACATCGTATCCGGCACCGGTGTCACGGCGGCAAGGATCGTGCCCGGATCGGCGCCGATGACCACGGCGGCGGGGAAGGGCTCGCGCTTGGCAGCGCCCCAGCGGGCATGATGTTGCGCACCGCCGCGGTGCTTCAGCCAACGCATCAGCGTTTGATTTTTCCCCAGCACCTGCATGCGATAGATGCCGAGGTTGAAATCATCGGACTTGCCCTTGCCCGGTCCCTTCGTCACCACCAGCGGCCAAGTGATGAGGGGCGCCGGCTCCCCCGGCCAGCAGCCCTGTACCGGCAATTGCGCCAAATCGATCTGGTCGCCCATCAGGACCACATCCTGGACCGGGGCATAGCCGACCTGCTTGGGCTTCATGGCGAGCGCGGTCTTCAGCAGCGGCAACATCTCCCAGGCTTCCTTGAAGCCGCCAGGCGGCTCTGGCTGCTTGAGGAAAGCCAGAGTCTCGCCCAAGGCGCGGAGGCCCGATGGTTCCCGGTCCATGCCCCATGCCACCCGCTCGACCGTGCCGAACAGGTTGACCAGCACGGGCATGGCGTAGCGCTTGCCGGTTGCCTTGGAGACCGGGTTCTCGAACAGCACCGCAGGACCACCCTCGGCCAGCAAGCGGGTCTGGATTTCGGTCATCTCGAGATGCGGGTCGACGGGCGCGGAAACCCGCACCAGGCGGCCGCTGCTTTCGAGCTTGGAGATGAAGTCGCGCAGGGATTCATATGGCATAATGCGGGCAATCTAGCGGGTTTCGCCGGCATCGGCTAGGCTTTGGACGCCCCCGCAAACCGGTCGGATCGGAGATTGAAATGCACCGTCTGGCACTGTTAATTGGCATCCTGTTCGCGCTGTCGACCGCATCGGCACAAGCTGAACCTCGGCTTGCCTTGGTCATCGGCAATGCGAAGTACGGTGCTGAGATGGGCAAGCTGCCCAATCCCGCCAATGACGCGTCGCTGATGGCAGATACGCTCACCAGGCTTGGTTTCAAGGTCACCAAACTGGTCGATGCCGACCAGAAGAAGATGAAGCGCGCGATATCGAATTTCGGATCGGCGTTAATTGAAGCTGGTCCGGATGCTGCGGGCCTCTTCTTCTATGCCGGGCACGGGGTGCAGATCGACGGCGAAAATTATCTCATTCCTTTGGCTGCGAAAATCGAGAAGGAGGCGGATGCGGAGCTTGAAGCGGTGCCGGCCAACTGGATCCTGAAGCAAATGGAGTTTGCGGGTAACCGCATCAACATCATCATTCTCGATGCCTGCCGCAACAACCCGCTCGCTCGCGGCATGCGCTCGGCCGACCGGGGGCTGGCGCGCATGGATGCGCCAAAGGGCAGTTTCATCGCCTATTCGACGGCACCCGGCGAGACCGCAGCCGATGGCGACACGAAGAACAGTCCTTATACCAAGGCGCTAGCCAAGGCGATGCTGGAACCGGGCGTTGCCATTGAGGAGACTTTCCGCAACGCGCGGATCGAAGTTCTCAACGAAACCGCCGAGAAACAGGTGCCGTGGGAATCTTCGTCTCTCACTGGCGCATTCTTCTTTCAAACGGGTTCCGCGAGCCCGACTGCCTCGGCGCCAGCGCCTGAAGCACCTGCGACCGAAACGGCGGCCATTGTGGAGGCGCCGGTAGAGGCCAGCAAGTCGCTGCCGAGCGGCATGAAGGCGGGGAGTGTAATCAAGGATTGCCCAACTTGTCCGGAACTTGTCGCCGTGGCGCCGGGCAGTTTCACGATGGGAGCACAGAATGGGGAAG
>NZ_CAMDRA010000196.1 GCF_945906275.1 Dongia mobilis | reverse complement strand
TATCGAGCCCGCGACTGGGCGCCGGCGGCAACAGCTCGAGGATGCCGGTATGAGTCTCTGCGAAGCCGAAGCTCTCATACCGCACGGCAAGCTCATCTGCTTCGGCTGCGTAACCTTCCGTTCCGGGGATGCTCATCGGGACGCTGCCTACCGCTGATCGAGTTTGAACTCGATCCTGCGGTTCTTGTTGTAGGCTTCGTCATTGTCGGCCGGATCGAGCGGGCGGAATTCGGCGTAGCCGGCTGTGACCATGCGCTCGGGCGGCAGGCCGCGGCTGATGAGGTACTTGGCGACCGCCACGGCGCGGGCGGTCGAGAGTTCCCAGTTGGAGGGGAACTGCGCCGTGAAGATCGGGCGCTTGTCGGTGTGGCCGTCGATGCGCAGGACCCAGTCGAGATCCTCGGGGATGTCGAAGGAGAGAAGGATGAGGGTGGTCGCCAGATCATCCAGCTGCGACTTGCCGGCATCGCCCAGCACCGCCGAGCCGCTGTCGAACAGGACTTCTGACTGGAACACGAAACGGTCGCCGACGATGCGGATGTCCTGCCGGTCGCCCAGCACTTCGCGGAGGCGCCCGAAGAATTCCGAGCGGTAGCGCGCCAGCTCCTCGACCTTGGAGGCGAGTGCTGCGTTCAAGCGGTTGCCGAGATCGACGATCTGGACTTCCTGGTCCTTCGATTTCTGTTCCGAGGCGTCGAGGGCCGCGGTGATGCGCGAGAGCTCGTCGCGCAGCGCCAGCATCTGCTTGTTGAGGAGTTCGACCTGGAACTGCACCTCGTCGGTGATCTTCTGCTTCTCGGCATCGCTCCCTAAGATCTTCTGCTGCATCTCGTCCTTGAGGCTCTCAAGGGCGGCGATGTCGGAGAGGAGGGCGGTGATGCGCGCGCGGTCGGCATCGATGGTCTGATAGGCCTCGGCGAGCTTCTTTGCCTGGTCGGCATTCATGGCGGCCTGGCGGTTGGCGGCGTCGCGTTCGCCAATGACGACATTGAGCTGGTTCTTCATCTCGTCGCGCTCGGCGGTGGAACTGGCGAGTTCGCCGGAGAGCTGCGAGAGCTGGGCTTTGAGATCCTCGGCGGTCTTCTTCTCCATCGCCAGCATGCTGGCGATCTCGCTGATCTGGGCGTTCAGCTTGGCCAGCGCATCGTCGCGGCCGGACAGAGCGAGGCTGAGGAACATCTGCGCCACGACGAAGACCATGAGCACGAAGACGATGACCATGAGCAGGGTCGAGAGCACATCGACATAGCCCGGCCAGGCTTCCATCGGACGAGCGCGACGGCGGCTCATGATTTAGCGCTCGTTGCTGGCGGCGGCGGCGATGGTGCGGGCGAGCAGCTTGATCTCGCCCCTGATGTCCTGGACCGATTGGTTGCGGCCCTGGGCCAGTTCCTCGGAGAGGCGGGTCAGATGCGCATCGAGATTTCTGAGATGGTTGCGGCTGTTGGCGTCGATGCCGAAGCCGCCGGAGGCGGCGAGTTCGGCGAGGCGCGCCGTCACCTGCTGCTGGTTCCTGAGCTGGTCGTTGAGCACGGCCAACTGGTCGGACATCTGCTTGAAGCCCTGGGAGGAGGCGCCACGCCCTTCCTCGCCGCGCTGCATGACGCGCTGCAATTCGTTGAGGCTTTCGGCGGTCTGCTCGAGCAGCGCCTGGATATAGGCCGGGATCGGCTGGTCGCCCGCTTCGGCAAAGGCGCCGGTGCCGCCGGAGGTGAGTCGGGTCTGGCCGGAGAGCCAATCCTCAAGCTCGTTGAAGAAGCGGTTCTGCGCCTGGCTCGCCATCAATTCCAGGAAGCCGATGATGAGCGATCCGGCGAGGCCGAAGAGCGAGGAGGAGAACGCGATGCCCATGCCGCCCAGGGGCTTGGCGAGGCTCTGCTTCAGCGTGTCGAACATCACCGTGGCATCCTGCCCGCCGGTGACCTGGAGATTGGTGATGGCATCGGAGACGCCCTTCACGGTGCCGAGCAGGCCCCAGAAGGTGCCGAGCAGGCCTAAGAAGATCAGCAGCGAGGTCACATAGCGGCTGATCTCGCGGCTGTCATCGAGGCGCGACTGGATGCCGTCGAGGAGCGAGCGCAAGGAACTGGTGTTGAGGTGCAGCCTGCCGGTCTTGTCCTTCAGCATCGCCGCCATGGGGGCGAGGAGGCGCGGCTGGGTGTAGCTCTGCGAGAAGCCGCCGGTGCGGTAATCCTCGATCCAGGCGATATCGCTGTAGAGGCGCAGCACCTGCCAGATGGTGAACAGGATGCCGGCCATCAGCACCACGAGGATGCCGGTGTTGAGCACCGGGTTATGCCCGAAGGCGACCGAGATCGGGTCCCACAGCAGGAAGGTGACGGCGATGGAGGCCAGCAGCGCCACCAGCATCCACAGCAATTGCCAGATCGGGCGGCTCATCTAGGCACCCCTTGCTAGGTCTGGGATGGGACCGGCGGACAGCGCCACGCCGCCTCAGCCTGCCGACGGTACGATGTCGACGCGGTCGGCCGGGCTGCCTTCCGATTTGGTCCCGAGCGCGCGGACGTCGATGCGGTTGGAGCGCACGCCCTTGCCGATGAGGTACTTGCGCACCTCAAGACCGCGGGCCAGCGCCTTGCGGCGCGCCTGGCTCTCGGCATCGGCGGTGCCGCTGCTATAGGCCAGCACCTGGATCTTGATGGTCTCATCGGTCAGCATCTTGTTGGCGATGGCGTCGAGTTCGCCGCTCGCACCCTGCGGCAGGTCATCGCTGTCGCCTTCGAACACGATGCGGATCGCACCGGCGGGGAGGACAGCCGCGCCACTGGTGTCAGGCACGGTTTCTTCCGGCGCTTCGGCGCTGGCGACCTGTTCGGCCGCGGCTTCTGAAGCGGGGGCCTCGGCAGTCGCGGCATCCGCCGCGGGCGTTTCGGCAGCGGGGGCCTCGGCCGTCTCGGCAGCGGGAGCTTCGACAGCCGGGGTTTCAGCAGCCGGCGCGATGGCGGCGGGCGGCAGGCTGGCGGCGGGCGATGGCACACTGGCCGGGACTTCGGCCGGTTCGGCCGGGGGCGTCGGCGCCGGAACGGGCTCGGGGGCGGCCGCTGCTTCGACCGCCGGGGCTTCGGGAACCACCGGCACGGTCGGTGCCGGCGCGGATTCGAGGGCTGCTTCGGCGGCGGCCACCTGGGCCGCGGCCCCTTCCTCGATCGCGGTCGGGGTCGAGGCCGGCATCGGTGCCGGGGCCTTCTTCTTTTTCTTCTTCTTGGCGGGGGCAGCTTCGCCCGGCGCCTGAAGGGTCAGCGGCTGGGCGCCGGGGACGTTGAGATAGCTCTGCGGCGACGCGGTGGGCGTGCTGATCGGCAGGGCGGCGCGGTTGGCGGCAAAGGCCGGATTGGCATAGGGCGCCACGAACGGCACGTTGGCGGGCGCCGCCGGATAGGCCGGGGCATAGGCGGGGGCATAGCCATAGACCGGCCGGGCGTATACCGGGGCGACGGAAGGGGTGAAGACCGATTTCGGCTGCGAGGTGACGCGGGCCGGGGCGGCATAGGGGGCGGCGTAGGGCGCTGCATAGCCATAGGGCTGGAAGCCGGTCGGCACGGCCGGCGCAAACTGGGGTGCCGCCGGGGCGCCATAGGGGCTGAGCGCGCCATAATTGACGCTGACCGGGGCGGAGTTCGCTTGCGGGAAATAGTAGGCCTGCTGGGCCGCGGCACTGCCGGCCAGGACCAGCGATCCGGCCGCGGCGGCACCCGCCAGCAAGAGCAGTTTCAGCCCCGAAGAGATGGTCTTGCCGCAGTTCACCGGTGTCGCCTGCTTGCTCATATCCGCCTGCCACTCTCAAAGAAGGGATGCAATTCGGTCAGGACTATAACCGATCCGAATTTGTCCCTACAACCAGCGCTTTGCCCAGACGGCATAAGTATTTAGCGAACAGGGAGGAAGGACTCGGGCGCTTCGACGCCCGGATGTGGCCGGATCAGTGGCCGATCAGGTTCTGAATCGGGGCATGGAGCGTGTTGTTGGTGGCGAGGATCTCGCCATTGGCGAGGCTCACCGGCTTGCCCTTGAAGTCGCTGACATAGCCGCCGGCTTCCTTCACCAGCAGGATGCCCGCCGCGATGTCCCAGGGCGAGAGGAACTCCTCCCAGAAGCCTTCATAGCGGCCGCAGGCGACGTAAGCGAGGTCGAGGGCGGCGGCGCCGAAGCGGCGGACGCCCGCGGTCTCGCGCATCGCCTTGTCCATCTGCTTCTGGAAGCGTTCGATGTTGCCGTGGCCGCGGAACGGGATGCCGGTCGAAAGCAGGCTCTCGTTCAAATTCTTGCGGCCGGAGACGCGGATGCGGCGATCGTTCAGGAACGCGCCGGCGCCCTTCTCGGCATAGAACAATTCGTCCTTGATCGGATCGAAGATCACACCGGCGGTGAGCTCGCCCTTCACCTCGAGGCCGATCGAGATGCAGAAATGCGGAATGCCGTGGAGGAAGTTGGTGGTGCCGTCCAAAGGATCGACGATCCAGCGCGTGTCGGGATCTGGCCCCACCTCCACACCGCTCTCTTCCATCAGGAAGCCGAAATTCGGCCGCGCCTTCTTCAGCTCTTCCTTGATGATGCCTTCGGCCTTGTGATCGGCGTTGCTGACGAAATCCGCCGGACCCTTCTGCGAGACCTGCAATTGCTCGACTTCGCCGAAATCGCGACGGAGCCCGCGGGCGGCCTTGTCGGCCGCCTTGCACATCACGTTGATCAGGGGAGAACGCATCGCCATGGCAGGGTTTAGTCCTTCGCGCGTTCCATATATTCCGAATCCGCCGTGCGGACCACGATCCTGGTGCCGGCGCCGACATGGGGCGGCACCAGCACGCGGACGCCGTTCTCGAGCACCGCGGGCTTGTAGGAGGAAGAGGCCGTCTGGCCCTTTACCACGGCATCGGCCTCGGTGATGAGGCAGACCACGGTTTCGGGCAGGGTGACCGAGATGGGGGAATCTTCGTAGCTCTCGACCGTCACCACCATGCCTTCGGTCAAATAGACGACCGGCTCGCCGATGAGATCGGCATTGAGGGTCAGCTGTTCGAAGGTGTTGTTGTCCATGAAGGTGTAGTCCTCGCCCGACGAGAACAGGAACTGGTATTCCTTTTCGTCGAGGCGGACGCGGTCGACGGTGTCCGAGGAGCGGAAGCGCTCGTTGAGCTTGGTCCCGTCGCGGATGTCCTTCAACTCGACCTGCAGGAAGGCGCCGCCCTTGCCCGGCTTCACATGCTGGGTCTTCACGGCGCGCCAGAGGCGGCCCTGATGTTCGATGATGTTGCCGGGGCGAATGGCATTGCCGTTGATCTTCATGGCGTCAACCTGATCAGTCTTGAATTGTTGTCTGGAAAAGCGGGCGGTTTCTAGCAGGTGGGCCAGGGTTAGTAAACCAGCGGATGGCGCCATTTTCATCCTATTGATAAAAATGGATAATTTGCCCTGCTTCGCGGGTCAGGCCCTGCCCAGGTTCTGGAGGCGCGTTATCCGCTCCTCAAGCGAGGGATGGGTCGCAAAGAGCGCCGACCCGCCGCTTGCGAAATCCTTGAGCGGATTGACGATGAAGAGATGCTGGATGGCGCGGTTGCCGATTTCGGGCGCCTTGCTGCCGGCGCCGAGGCTGCGCAGGGCGCCGATGAGGCCGAGCGGGTTGCGGGTGAGCTGGACCGAGGTGGCGTCGGCCAGGAATTCGCGCTGGCGCGAGACGGCAAAGCGCACCATCTGCGCGGCCAGCGGTGCGAGGATGGCAAAGAGAATGAGGATGATGAGGACGATGACCGCGCCGCCGCCCTTCTTCCGGCCGCTGGAACCGGACGACCTGCCGCCAAAACGCAGGGAGCGCAGCGCCATGTCGGAGACGAGGGCGATGAGGCCGACCATGATGCCGACCGCCGCCATGTAGCGCGTATCGAG
>NZ_CAMDRA010000195.1 GCF_945906275.1 Dongia mobilis | reverse complement strand
TGCGGATCTCGCGCGGGCCATGGCGGGCGCCGGCGCGGTTGGTGACGCCGCCGTCATAGGGCACGCCGATCAGGCCGATATCGATCTCTGCCCAGTCGGTGGTGGCCGGCACGCGCATGAAGGTGGGGATGCCGGTGTAGCGCGGCTGGGTCATGGCGGTGATATCGGTCTTGCGGCGCAGGGCCATGCTGGCATCCTTCAGATTATCAGGGGCAATTCCAACTTGTTGGCGGCGGAGCTTAGCTGGCACATGTTGACCTTGCCAGTGTTAACGCGCTGGTAATGATGCGATGCGGCGGTGAGCGGCAAAAGCGGCAAGGCTGCCTGAAATCCATGCCGAATCGATGTGATATCGTTTGCCGCGTCCGCCCAGCACCCGTATCTTCGACAAAGGGGTATAAAGACGCAATGCGGTTGGGAAAGGATAGCCATCATGGCTGCCGACAGTTCCACGGACCATCGGCGACACCGGCGCTTCGATTTTGGCGGCACGGCGATGCTGGTCTTCGACGACCAGGATCATCGCCGCACCCTGGCCATCACGAATTACCAGAACATCTCGCAGGGCGGCGCCTGCATAATGACCCCTGACGTCAAGGGCTTTAACATGGGCGACCGCATGTACCTGATGCCGGAACGCTACCGCCGCAAGCGCGAGGCCGTGGTCGTCAACCTTGGCAAGGGCCGCCTGCATCTCGAAATCCCCCGCACCCAGGCGCTGAGCGAATTCGAAGTGGCCGAAATTCTGGAAGAGCTCAACCGCGTCAACAAGGTTGGCTGAGCTATGCCGGCGCGTCAGGGTCAGCCTGGGCGGAACCTGACGGTCTGGTCATCTGACGATGCTGGAAATGATGATCGCACCCGGGAAAGCCATCGCGATATGCGAGGGGCTCACGCGCACGACGGTGGCGATGGTGGGGCCGACCTTCGGCAGATCGAGTGATACTTTGTCGCCGACAGAGACAGGGCCGCTGGTTTCAATCAGCGCACCGTTCTCCGAGATATCGACCAACCGGCAAGTGACCCGCGAACCCTTGATCAGGACATCGGTCGGCAGGTTGACGACATAGCGCTGGGCCCGGCGCCGATCGGCATGATCGTCTGTCTCTTTGTGCAAATCGCTCATCATACGTGTTCCAATTTCCCATTCCCCCAACCCGGGGTTAGCCGGGCTTCCCCCCCGGGATTCCCATCGACGCAATCTGCCATGATAACCCTTTATCGCCAAGCCTTTCGGCTGCAAGGGTCAGGAATTCTCGTGCTCGTTTACCAATTAAGCTTGTTTTGACGACGTGAAAACCCGCACGGATCAGGCGCGGCATCGCTCCGGCGCAAGGGCGCCCCGGCTGAGGCCTCGCGCCAGCAGATCAGCCGGCAGGTCACCTTCAACCAGCAGGTTACGGGTGATGCGGCCCAGGGCAGCCGCCAGCATGATGCCATAGCCACCTTGTCCGGCGAGCCAGAAGAAGCCCTCGCCATCTCGGTCTATGCCAACGACCGGGCAATGATCTGCGACGAAACTGCGCAGGCCCGCCCAGCTATGTTCGATTCGCCGCACGGTGAGATGGGTATTGCGCTCCAGCCAGTCGACAATCAGCGCCATGTCGAGATCTTCCGGCTGCGCGTCGCATGGCGGACTTGGCGTCGCATCGCCCAGCGATGCCATCAGCCTGCCGGCATCCAGCTTCACATAGGCTTCCGTGGCACCGTCGTCGACCGCTGGCATGCTGGAGGGTGCCAGGACCGGATCGCTGGCGATGATGATGGCGGTGCGGCGCATCGGCTGCAGGCCGATCGGCCGCAGGCCCACCATCTGACCGATCTCGTCCGCCCAGGCGCCGGCCGCGTTGATGACGGTCGGTGCTTCGAACACGGTGCCGGTCGATGTCCTCGCGCGCCAGCTTCCCTTGCTGCGTTCCAGCGCGACGACCCGGTGATCGGTGACCACGGTGCCGCCCCGATGCTTCAGCAATCTGAGAAAACCCTGATGGATGGCCGTTGCATCCATGTCCATGACGTGCGGATCGAGCGAGGCGCGGGCCACGGCGTCGCGGCGCAGGAGCGGTGCCAGCTTGCAGGCCTGGTCGGGCGAGATTTCGACCAACGGTGTTTCCGGCGTGGCAGCTGCCATGAACTCGTCGATCTTGGACTCATGTCCGGCGGGCACGAAGGACATGGCCTGGCGCGGCGTCAGCAGCGGATGGTCGGCAAAGCCAGCCGGCGGATTGCGATAGAACTCGGCGCTGGCGGCGATGATCGAGCGGACCGCGGCTGGGCCGTAATTCGGCGTGTAGAGTGCAGCCGAGCGGCCGGAACTGTGGTAGCCGGGGCGCTCCTCCATCTCGATCAGGGTGGTGCTGCCGGCCAGGGCAAGCTCTGCTGCGGCCGCGGCGCCGGACACGCCGGCACCGATCACCAGGAAATCGCTGCGCACGCTCATCGCCACAAACCCTCCGGCCACTGGCTCAATCGGTGGAACCGCCAGCCAAGGCCGATCGTGGCGACGATCAGGGCCGCGATCAGCGACCAGATCAGGGCAGGGACGCCACCCCCCTGTTGAAATCCAAGTACGTAACCCATGGGCAATCCCACCAAGGCAAAACTCACGATATAGACGATGGTGGGGATGAGGGTATCCGCGGCCCCGCGCAAGGCGCCCATCAACACGCCTTGTAGGCCATCGACAATGAACAGCAAAGTCGTAAGCGACAGCGCCGTGGTGAGCAAGGGCAGCACCAGCGGATCCTGGCTGTAGGCGCCGGCAATGATTGGTGCCAGCAGCGCCGTGATAGCGGCGACCAGGCACATGACGCCGAATTCGAGGCCGACCGCGGTCCAGCCGGCGCGGCGCAGATCGCCGGCGCTGCCACGGCCGATGGCATTTCCGACCCGGACCGAAGCTGCGGTCGAAAGCCCCAGGGTCAGCATGTAGACGAAGCTGGTGAAGTTGATCGTGGCATACATCGTGGCCAGCTCGGTGCTGCCGAGCCAGCCCGCCATATAGATCATCATGTTGAAGCAGGCCGTTTCCGTGCCGATGGCAAAGGCCAGCGGCAGGCCGAGGACCAGCAGTCGCCGCAGGATAGCAAGATCCAGGCCGAACCAGGGCAGGGCGCCGTACTTCGCGCGGTCACGCATGGTGAGGATATAGCCGCCGATCGCGACCAGCATGCACCAGCGGGTGATCGTGGTGGCGAGGGCCGATCCGGCGGCACCCATCTCGGGCGCGCCCAGATTGCCAAGCACAAAAACCCAGTTGAGGGCGAGGTTGATGACATTGCCGCCGAGCGCGATGAGCATGCCGGGCATCGGCCGGTTGATGCCTTCCAGGAAGAACGAGCAGGCGCTGAACATCAGGATGCCCGGGAGCGACAGGCCCAGGATGTTGAGCGCCCGGCCACCACCGGCGAAGGTCTCCTCCGGCTGATTGAAGAGGCGCAGCAGGTCTTCGGCCGGCAGCAGGATGAGCGAGAAGGTGATTCCGATCGTGCAGGCAATCGTCAAGCCGCCGCGCAGAGCCTTGCCGCATTCCAGGAAAGTGCCCGAACCGGCGGCCTGGGCGGTGAGGATGATGGTGCCGATCAGCAGTCCGACCCCGACCACCATCAGCGTCACTTGGGGAATGGCCGCGGCGCCGAGATCGGCGAGGGCGCCAGTTCCCTGCCAGCCGCAGAAGATGGCATTGACCGTGAACATGATGACCAGCCCGGCCCGGGCCGCCATGACCGGCAGCGCCAGGACGATGGTCCGGACCAGATGGTAGGTGAGGGGATGATGGGCAGCGGGCAGAGCCTGGGCTGGGCCGGCTCCCTCGCCAACCGCCGGGCCGCGAAACGACGTCATGATGGCCGATCGACCTCAACTTGCGGATTGGAAATGCAGACGGTACAGTTAACTAATTGATTTGCCATGAATCGGCAATGGTGCTGACGGGGATAATGAAATCCGGAGGCGGCGTGAAGGTACCGTTGCGGCTGCGCTTGCGCGCTTGGTGGGAGGGGGAAGAGGTTCAACTGCCTCAACTGGCGATCCCGACCGGCAGCGGCGCCAGCAAGACTGAGGCCCGACCTCCCGACCTCACCATACCGCCCCTCCTGCCCTGGGAGACGGAGGCTATCCGGATCCAGGAACAGGTCTGGGGTGCTGGCTATTACAAGCCGGGTGGCGAAGAACATGTGCTGGGGCTGGCCAAACCCTTCGGCCTCAACCCGTCCTTGACCGTCATGGAATTTGGCGCCGGGCTGGGCGGTGGCACGCGCGCCCTGGTCAATGAATTCGGCGTCTGGGTCAGTGGGCTGGAACCCACTGCCGACCTTGCCAAGGCCGGCAAGGAACTCTCGATTAAGGCCGGCCTCGAGAAGAAGGCCGATATCGTCCGCTGTTCGCCCGAAGGCTTCGAGCCCAAGCAGGAATCGGTTGATTGCATCCTGTCGTCGGAATCTCTCTATATCGTTGAAGACAATCCGAAAATCCTGAAATCCTTCGAATGGGCGCTGAAGCCCCGCGGCCAGATCTCGATCACCGATTTTGTCCGCAATGACGCGCTCGACATCAATGACCAGCGCCTGCAGGGGCTGGGGCTGGCGCCGACCGACAAGACCTTCTTTGCGTCCGGCGCCGAGTATGTGAAATGGTTCCGCGAGCTCAACTTCGACCTCCGGGTCAACGAGGACATCACCGCGCGCTACCGCAAGATGATCATGGATGGCTGGCTGGAGTTCACCCAGGCCGGTGGCGAAAAGGCGGCCCATGCCAAGGCTTTGCCAGAGGAAGTGGTCAAGGAAGTGCAGCTTTGGACTCGCCGGGTGGCGGCCATGGATGCCGGCGACCTCAAGGTCATGCGCTATTACGCCATCAAACTGGGCGGCACCAAGCTGATGTCGAACTGGTAACGCTGTTTTAAGCGATATAATCCAATGGCTTGGCGGGCGCTTGGCAGTGGTTGACAGGCTCCGCCTTGGTCACTATGTTGCGCCACCATTTCAAGACTCGTTGTACCTAAGGAACCGGACCATGAAGGTTGTTAACTCGCTGAAGTCGGCCAAGGCACGGCACAAGGATTGCCGTATCGTCCGCCGCAAGGGCCGGGTCTACGTGATCAACAAGACCAATCCGCGCTTCAAGGCGCGCCAGGGTTGAGTTCTCTCGCACTGGAATTGGGCTGCGCTGGCTAGACATTCGTCGGGTCCCGCGCGTTGATCGAGCTGGATCCGACCATCTGATTTGGAAACCGCGTGGGGACTTCCCCGCGCGGTTTCTTTTTGCGCTATAGATTCCGGCATGCTGATGCCGCCGCCCGATTCAGCAGCGATCGAAGCTGCCCCGCAATTCGTCGCCGCCCTGCGCGAGGCCCTGGGCGTGGACAATGTCATGTCCGATCCCCGCGCCATGCGCCACTATGAGAGCGACGGGCTCACCGCCTATCGGCAGATTCCCCTGGCTGTGGCCTTGCCGCGCTCGACGGCAGAGGTGTCTGCCGCGTTGAAGATCGCGCAGCGCTTCGGGATCAAGGTGGTGCCGCGTGGTGCCGGCACCTCGCTTTCCGGCGGCGCGCTGCCGTTGGCGGATGGACTGCTGCTGGGACTTGGCAAGCTCAACCGCATTCTCGACATCGATCTCGCGAACCGCTGCGCCGTGGTGCAGCCAGGCGTCACCAATCTCGCCATCAGCCATGCGGTGGCGGGGGACGGTTTCTATTATGCCCCCGATCCCTCCAGCCAGATCGCCTGTTCGATCGGCGGCAATGTCGCGGAAAATTCCGGCGGCGTGCATTGCCTGAAATACGGCCTTACCACCAACAACCTGCTGGGCCTCGAGATCGTGCTCATGGATGGCGAGATCATTCGCCTGGGGGGCAAGCATCTCGATAGTGGACTCTATGATTTGATGGGTCTTTTCACCGGATCGGAAGGGTTGCTTGGCGTCATCACCGAGGTGACCGTGCGCCTGCTGCGCCGTCCGGAAAAGGCGCGCGCCTTGATGGCCGGCTTTGCCACCTGTCAACGCCGGAGACAAAATGCATCGGTACGCCGGAGTA
>NZ_CAMDRA010000194.1 GCF_945906275.1 Dongia mobilis | reverse complement strand
CTTCGCGGACCATGACGATGAGAGAGTACTCGGCGGGAATACCCATATGCCGGATCGTTCCACAGACAAAACAGGCGCTATCCTGCCGATCATGCAGGGATCGCCGCCCAAGCTGAGGGTGCCCCGCCAGGATTGGGATCGGGCGCCCTGGAACCGCTGGAGCTTCCAGCATATCCGCGAGATCCTGCCGACCGCCGACGTGTGGCGCGGGACCAACCCACCCCATGCCTTCAAGCGCGACCTGCGCCACCTCGCCGAGATAAGCTTTGATACCGCGCACGGGACGATGACCGTCGCGCAATATCTGGATGAGAGCTTCACCGACGGCTTCCTGGTGCTGCACAAGGGAGCCATCGTCAGCGAGAGCTATTTCAACGGCATGGGCGCGCGCTCGCTGCACCTCTCGCAATCGGTCGCCAAATCGCTGACCGGGGTGCTGGCCGGCATTTTCGCCGGGCGCGGGCAGCTCGATCCCAAGGCACTGATCACGCAGTATCTGCCGGAACTGGCGGCGACCGCCTATCGCGGCGCCACGGTGCAGCATGCCCTCGACATGATGTCGGGCGTTGCCTATTCCGAGGAATATACCGATCCCTTCTCCGATGTCGGGCAGACCGATGTGGCGTCGGGCTGGAAGCTCAAGCCCGCCGGCGACAGCCGCGCCTGGCCGGAGACGATGTGGGACCAGATCTTGGGCCTCACGAAACAGGAAGCCCCCCATGGCGCGCGCTTTTCTTATCGCTCGATCGAGACCGATGTGGTGGCCTTCGTGCTGGAGCGGATCAGCGGCAAGCGCCTGCCGGAATTGATCAGCAGCGAGATCTGGCAGAAGCTCGGGGCCGAGGAGAGCGCCTGCTACACGGTCGATGCCGGCGGTTATGCGCTGGCCGATGGCGGGTTCAACGCGACGTTGCGCGACTATGCGCGATTTGGCCAGATGATCGCGCAGGATGGCTGGTTTCATGGCAGCCAGATCGTGCCCAAGGATTGGATTGCGGAGACGCGGCGCGGCAAGCCGGATATCTTCGATGCCGAAACGCGAAAGTCGATGCCCCGTGGCTCCTATCACAACCAGTTCTGGATCGAGGATGTGAACACACCGGTGCTGCAGTGCCTCGGCGTGTTCGGGCAATGGATCTATGCCGATCCCGAAAATGATTTCGTGGCGGTGAAACTGTCGAGCTGGCCGGACTTCCTCGATGACGGCTTCTATGTCGATGGGATCGCTGCCATCCACGCCATCAAGCGGACGCTGCGCCAGGGGTGATCATGCCAGGGGTGACCATGAGCGAGACGAGTAAGCGGCCCGCCTGGACGCGGGAAAACTGGGACCGGGCACCGTTCAACCGCTGGAGCTTCCAGCATGTGCGCGAGATCGTGCCGACCGCGGAAGTGTGGCGCGGCCGCGAACCGGCATCGATCTTTTCGCGCAGCTCAAGGCCGATCGACGGCATCGCCTATCAGGGCGAGTTCGGCGCCAGCGATATCGGGCAGTTCTTGGACAACAGCTATACCGACGGCTTCATCGTGCTGCACCGGGGTGCAGTGGTGGCGGAGCGGTATTTCAACGGGATGAATGAGCGCACACTCCATCTCTCGCAATCGGTGGGGAAGTCGCTGATCGGCATCCTGGTCGGCATCTTCGCCGCGCGCGGGCAATTGGATGTGAACGGCCTCATCACCGATTACCTGCCGGATCTTGGCGCCACCGCCTATGCAGGGGCGACGGTGACGCAGGTCCTCAACATGACCAGCGGGGTGGCGTTCGACGAGACCTATACCGATCCCTATTCCGATATCGGGCGCATCGATGTGGCCTGCGGCTGGAAGGAGAAGCCGGCCGGCGACACGCGGCACTGGCCGACATCCGTCTGGGAGGTGATCCTCGGCCTCACGAAAAAGGAAGCCGAGCACGGCGAACGCTTTTCCTATCGCTCGATCGAGACTGACGTGCTGGCCTTCATGCTGGAGCGGATCAGCGGATTGCGCCTGCCGGAGATCGTGAGCCGCGATCTGTGGCAGCCTCTGGGCGCCGAGGAGAGCGCCAATTACACGGTCGATCCGACGGGCTATGGGCAGGCCGATGGCGGGTTCAATGCAACCTTGCGGGACTATGCGCGCTTCGGCGAGATGCTGACGCAGGACGGGTTCTTCAACGGGCGGCAGGTGGTGCCCAGCGACTGGGTCCGGAAATGCCGCTTCGGCGTCCACGCGAAATTCACCGGCGATTACCGGATCGCGACACCGCACGGCGCCTATCAGCATCAGTTCTGGCATGAGGATCACCGGACACCGGTGCTGCTTGCCCGCGGCGTGTTCGGGCAGCTGATCTACAGCGATCCCGCCAGCAGCTTCACGGCGGTGAAGCTCTCCAGCTGGCCGGATTTCCGCAACAACAAGCTGCTGCGCGAGACGCTGGCGGCGTTGAATGCGATCAAGCGAGCATTGGTGGAATAGTTTTCGGTCGTCATCCTCGGGCCCTGTCGACGGTTGCCGACATTCGTCGGCGGGGCCCCGAGGATCAGGTTCAGCTGCCGAGTTGTTGCCAACTGATCCCCGGGTCACGCCCGGGGATGACGAACGAGTAGAATGATAGCGGTGCGTGGCAAACAGGGGAATATCATGAAGAACGACGATCTCATCTATATGAACGCGACCGAGGCCGCGGCCTTGTTCCGCAAGCGGAAGCTGTCGCCGGTCGAGCTGATGAATGCCGTCATCGAGCGCGCCGAGGCGGTCGAGCCGAAAATCAACGCCTTCACCTTCAAGCATTATGACGAGGCGATGGATCTCGCCAAACAGGCCGAAGCCAAGTTCATGAAGAAGGATGGCCGCGTCGGCGCCCTCGAGGGCCTGCCGATCGCCATCAAGGATGAGAGCTGGATCGCCGGCAAGCCCACCTCCTATGGCTCGCTCACCACCAAGGATTTCGTGCCGGACAAGACCTCGCCCAACAATGAGCGCATTCTGGCGGCCGGCGGCATCGTGCATGCGCGCACCGCGACGCCGGAATTCTCCTGCGCCTCCTATACCCATTCGAGGCTGTGGGGCGTGACGCGCAACCCGTGGAACCGGCGCTTCACCACCGGCGGCTCGTCGGGCGGGTCCGGGGCGTCGCTCGCCGCCGGCACGGCACCTCTTGCCATGGGCTCCGATATCGGCGGCTCGATCCGCATTCCGGCCGCGGCCTGCGGTGTCGTCGGCTACAAGCCGCCCTATGGCCGCAACCCGGACGATGCGCCGTTCAACCTCGATCCCTATTGCCATACCGGGCCGATGGCGCGCTCGGTCGCCGACACCATCCTGCTGCAGAACGTGATCTGCGGGCCGAGCCCCTATGACATCGCCTCGCTGCGACCCAAGCTGCGCCTGCCCACCGAGTACAGGCCGATCAAGGGCTGGAAAATCGCCTATTCCTTCGATCTCGGCATCTATGAGGTCGACAAGGAGGTGGTGGCCAACACCAAGCGCGCGCTGCGCGTGTTCAAGAGCCTCGGCGCCACGGTCGAGGAAGTCGATCTCGGCTGGACGCGCGACGCGATCGATACCGGCATGCGGCATCTCGAACATCTGTTCGGCACGCAGCTCAACCAGACGGCCAGGAAGTACGGCAAGCTGATGACGACCTATGCCCGCAATTTCGCGCGCAAGGGAGCGAAGTCGAATGCCGACAGCTTCTTCAAATCGATGGAAGGGGCAATCCGGATGTACGACACGTTCGGCCCGATGATGGAGAAATATGATCTCTTCATCTGCCCCACCACGGCGCTGCCGGCGGTGAAGGCCGATTTCGACGAGAACAAGGATGTGGTCCGGATCAACGGCAAGATCTCGCCTCTCCCCAAGGTGCTGGCCTGGTGCATGACGACGCCGTTCAACACGCTGTCGCGCTGCCCGGTGCTGGCGGTCCCCACGGGTCATGCCAGCAACGCCGTGCCGACCTCGATCCAGCTCATCGGCCGGACCTATTCGGATGCCGACGTGTTCCGCGCGGCGGTCGCCTATGAGGAGGCGGTCGGCGGCTGGTACGCCAAGACGCGGGCGCGGCCGAAGTTCTAAGCGCAACATTTTAGCTAAATCCCGGCTCCTTCCCTTGTGGACGGGGCCGGGAAAGCTAACGGAAATTTCATCATGTTGCGCGACAGTAGCGCCGCAGCAGAAGTAAACTTGGGCGAGACAATGACGAACTGCCAGGTGACGCAATGAGGACGGTGTTCAGCGAGGATCATCGCCTGCAGGACGGCAAGCATGAGTTGCTGGAAGGGCAGTTCATGAAAGCCCATGAGAGTCCCAGCCGCGCCGAGATCGTGATCGAGCGCGTGCGCAGCACGAAGCTGGGCGAGGTGCTGAGCCCAAGCGATTTCGGCCTCGACCCGATCCTCAAGGTCCATGACAAGGGCCTCGTGGATTTCCTGGCGGTGGCATGGGACGAATGGGCGGCGACCGGTCGCACCTTCGACGCGCTGCCCCATGTCTGGCCGGTGCCGGGCCTCTCGCGCGGGGCACTCGGCCGCCGCATCTCGGACTGTATCGACGGCAAGCTCGGCCATTACGCGATCGATGCCGGGACGCCGATCATGTCCGGCACCTGGGCCGCGGTGAAGGCCTCGGCCAATGTGGCGCTCACCGCGCAGAAGCTGGTGGCGACCGGCGAACGGTCGGCCTTCGCCCTGTGCCGGCCGCCGGGACATCATGCCGGCAGCGATTTTTATGGCGGCTATTGCTTCCTCAATAATGCCGGCATCGCCGCACAAGCCTTCCGCGACCAGGGCGCCAAGCGCGTCGCCATCCTCGATGTCGATTATCACCATGGCAACGGCACGCAGCAGATGTTCTATGAGCGCGACGATGTGCTCACCATCTCTTTGCATGCCGATCCCAGGCAGGAGTTTCCCTATTTCCTCGGCTATGCCGACGAGATGGGTGTGGGTGCCGGCGAGGGCTATCACATGAACCTGCCGCTGCCCTGGGGCACCGATTGGCGCGCCTATGCGGAAGCGCTGGAGATCGCCCTGAAGCGCATCCGGCAGTATGGCGCCGAGGCGCTGGTGGTGTCGCTGGGTCTCGACACGTTCGAGCATGATCCCATCTCGCGCTTCAAGCTGGTGCATGACGATTATCAGCGCCTGGGCGACCGCATCGCCTGGGCCGATCTGCCGACTCTCTTTGTGATGGAAGGCGGCTATGCGGTGGAAGCACTCGGCGTCAACACGGTGAATGTGCTGATGGGCTTCGAGCAGCGGACCTGAGGGTACATATCCTGAGGGCGCAAATGAGGATGGCATGACGCAGGTGAAAAACTGGTTGCAGCGGCCGGCGGTGATCCTGGTGATCATCGGCCTCATCCTGCCGAACCTTGCCTTCCTCGTGCTCTACCAGCTCGGCATCTTCGTGCCGCCGCGCACCTTCCCGATCGTGCTTTATCTGCTGGCGGCGATCAGCCTCCGCTTCCTGCCGGTGCCCGGGGTGATCCTGATCTTCCTGCTGGCGCTTGGCTGCGACGTGGTCTATTGCGCGACGCAGATCTTCGGCCTCGCCCCCTCCGAGACCTTGTTTGCGCTCCAGTTCATCGGCCAGCTCGATATCCTGAGTTCGAAACTCTATGTGGCGCTGGCGCTCGGCGTGAGCGGTCTCTTCGGCCTGCTCATCTTCCTGCTGTGGCGCCATGGCGGCCATCTCCGCCATGCCAACCGGCTGCCGCTCCTTCTCCTCGGGCTGGTGGCGGTACCGACCGACGTGGTCGTCAACACGCCGCGCCATTCCAATTTCTGGCTGAGCCTCGGCCGCGACATCCCGTTCGAATCGGCGATGGGGAAATCAGGCTATATCAAGCTGGTCGAACAACCCAACGGCCGCCACATGCTGGTGGTGATCGTCGAGGCCATGGGGCGCTTTGCCGATCCGAAGATCCAGGGCCTGCTGGAAGAAGCGATCCGCGCCGAAGGCGTCACGGAAAAATATACCGTGACCTCGGGCGTCAACAGCTTCATCGGCGGCACCACGGCCGCCGAGATGCGCGAGTTCTGCGGGACGCGTGAC
>NZ_CAMDRA010000193.1 GCF_945906275.1 Dongia mobilis | reverse complement strand
CGCCCGCGCGCTTGCGCTGGAGCCGGATTTCCTGGTGCTGGACGAACCCACCGCGTCGTTGGACGTCTCGATCCAGGCGCAGATCATCTCGCTCCTTGAAAAACTGCAGGCCGATCTCGGTCTCACCTATCTCTTCATCTCCCATGATCTGGGGCTGGTGCGCTATTTCTGCGACCGCATCGTGGTCATGTATCTGGGGCGCATCGTCGAGATTCTGCCCGACCCGAAGGCAGCACCGCGCCATCCCTATACGCGCACGCTGCTGGAGAGCAATTTCGCCCCCGATCCCACCCAGCGGCGCCAGATCCGGCGCCTGACCGGCGAGATCGCCAGCGCCTTTGACCTGCCGCCGGGCTGCGCCTTCGCGGCGCGCTGCCCCCATGCCGATGCCATTTGCCGGACGGTCCGTCCGGAACTCACCCAGGATGGGGGCGGCCATGCCGCTGCCTGCCATCACCCCCTCTGATTTTCCCGTGGAGCCGACATGACCTACTTTGTCCTTACCGCCGAATTCGCCCATGAAACCAACACGTTCAACAAGAACCTGACCGGCTATGACGACTTCGTCGACCGCTATGGCTTTTACGGCGCCGATGCGATCCGCGAGCGGGGCGATGCCAATACCGAGCTTGGCGGATTCCTGGAGACCGGGCGCAAATATGGCTGGGAGATGCTGCATGTGCTGAGCGCCTCGGCCCAGCCGGCTGGCTGCGTCACGCGCGATGCCTTCGACCGCCTCTCAGGCCCGATCGTCGAGGCGGAACGCGCCAACAAGGCGCGCCTTGGCGGCATCATGCTGGGCCTGCACGGCGCCATGGTGACCGAGTTCAACGAGGATGGCGAAGGCGAGTTGCTGCGGCGCCTCCGCGAGGTGGTGGGGCCGGATCTGCCCATCGCCATCACGCTCGACCTCCATGCCAATGTGACGCCGCTGATGTGCGAGCTGGCCAACATCATCGTTTCCTACAAGACCTATCCGCATATCGACATGCGCGAGCGGGCGGTGCAGGCGGGCGAAATCATGCAGCGGACGATGAAGGGCGAGATCGCGCCCAAGACCCTGCGCGCCCACCGGCCGATGCTGGACGAAGCCAATGGCGGGCGCACCGATGTGGGGCCGATGATCGAGCGCATCGCCCGAGCCATCGCCTATGAAGGCCAGCCCGGCGTTCTGGCGGTCAGCATCAATGCCGGCTTCGGCAATGCCGATATCGTCGATGTGGGCCCGACCGTCACCGTCACCTATGATGCCAAGGCCGGAAATATCGAGAAGCACCAGGCCTTTGCCGAGGGCATCGCCGAGGATATGTGGCAGAAGCGGTTCGACGTGCTCAACAATTACATGCCGGTCGAAGAAGCGGCGGCCATCGCCAAGGCCTATACAAGCACGACCGGACCGATCATCGTCGCCGATTATGCCGACAATCCGGGTGGCGGCGGCTATGGCGATTCCACGAACCTGCTTGGCGCCATGCTGGCGGCCGGGATCACCGATGCGGCCTTCGGGCCTATGGTCGACAATGAGACCGCCCTGCAGCTCCACAAGCACAAGATCGGCGACAAGGTGACGGTCGAGCTTGGCGGCAAGACCGATGCGCGCTTCGGCGGCGCGCCGCTGACGCTGACCGGCACCTTGAAGCTGGTGAGCGACGGCGCCTATACCGGCGACGGGCCGATGGTGGGTGGCCTGCGCCTTTCCTATGGCCCCTCGGCGGTGATCGAGGTGGACGGGATCGATATCCTGGTCGTGACGGTGCCGGCGCAGATGCTGGATCTGCAGCAATTCCTGGCCTTTGGCATTGATCCGGCCAAAAAGACCGTGGTCGGCCTCAAATCCATGCAGCATTTCCGCGCCGCCTTCGAGCCCATCGCCGGCAAGGTGATCGTGTGCGACAGCGGTGCGCTCTGCACCACCTATTACGACCGCCTGCCCTATCGCAATGTGCCGCGGCCGATCTATCCACTCGACAAGCAGATGGTGCGATGATGACCGACCTTCAGCTGCCGGATCATCTCGGCACCAAGGGCGCCCACCTCACCCTCGACGGGCATGATCTGGTCGATCTGGCCGGCCAGCATGGCTCGCCTCTGTTCGTCTTTTCAAGCCGCCGGCTGGCTGCCAATGCCAGCGGATTCCTCAAGGCCGCGCGTACCGGCCATAAGCGGGCGCGGGTGTTTTTTGCCAGCAAGGCCTGCTCGAATCTCCATGTTTTGAAGGTGATACGCGCACAGGGGCTGGGCATCGAGGTCAATTCCGGCGGCGAATTGTGGAAGGCGCTGGCAGCCGGCTTCGCCCCGGGTGAGATCGTGTTCAACGGTGTGGCCAAGCTGGTGCCGGAACTGGAACAGGCGATCGGCCACGGCATCCAGGCGATCAATGTCGATTCCGCCTTTGAATTGTCGCGCATCGCCGAGGTGGCGACCAGGCTGGGCAAGACGGCCACCGTCGCCTTGCGCCTCGTGCCGGGGATCGGCGGTGGCGCCACGGCCGGCATCCAGACCGGGTCGGAACGCAGCAAGTTCGGCATGGGCCAGGTGGAATTGCAGGCAGCCCTTGCCATCGCGCGGGGCCACCCGAAGGCCATCGATGTGGCTGGCATGCATCTTCATATCGGCAGCCAGGTGCTTGATCTTCCCGACTTTTTGGAGAGTGTGCGCTTCACCGCGCGCCAGGCGCGGGAGATCGCTGCCAGCCTCGGCAAGCCGCTTAAACATCTCAATCTCGGCGGTGGTTATCCGATCGATTATGCGCACCGGCGCAAGGGCGCCAACAGCGCCAGCAGCGATGAGGGGTTCGATCTGTCGGCCTTCGCGGCGGCACAGCCGGCGGCCGCGATGGTGGGCGCCGTCGCCAGCGCCGCAGCGCGGGAATTGGGCAATGATTCCGAGATCTTCTTCGAGCCCGGCCGGTCGATGGTGGCGGATGCGGGGTTGCTGCTCTCAAGGATCGAGAGCGAGCGGCGGCGGGGGGCCCAGCCCTGGCTTTATCTCGATGCCGGCTACAACCTGTTGATGGATTCGGCGGCGGTGCGTTGGTACTACCATATGGTGAATGCCGGCCGCATGGGAGCGACACCTGAGGCGACGTTCCGCGTGGTCGGCCCCCTATGCGATTCCGCCGATTGCTTCTTCGATGTCGAGGGCGAGTATCTGTGGCTGGCGCTCGAGGAAAAACTCACCGGCCTCCCTGGTATCACCCTTGAAATCCTTGAAGAAATCCGCGCCAAGACCGTGCGCCTGCCGGAAACGCGGTCCCTGCCGGCCAGTACGGTTCCAGGCGACCTCATCGCCCTCCTCGATACCGGCGCCTACTCCCTCGAGGAGATGTTCCAGTATTGCGGCCGCCAGCGGGCCAAGGCGATCATGATCAATGCCGATGACAGCATCGTCACTCTGCGCGAACGCGACCGGCCGGAGGATCTGCTGGACCCGGCCGAGCGGTCGGCGATGGTGGCGGCCGAATAGGCCCGAACCGGTAAATTTCGGGGGGATATTGACGAGTTTCCGGGGGATATCTGCAAGTTTTCGGGGGATATTTGCAAGTTACGGGGCGCAAATCCGCCGCCAGGCGCGGTCGAGGCCGGCGATCCGGGAGCCGGTGGTGGCGGCGTAATCCACCTCCCCCGCGCACAAGCAAAAAGGGGCGGCCCACTGGGCCGCCCCTTTTCGTCGTCTAAAATTGAGACTAGATCACATCCAGACCAACCTCGATTGCGACCTTAATGTTAGGATCAGAGCTGCTGACATAGATGTTGTAGTTGTGAGCAGTGCCGGTAAGGGGATCCGAGTAACTAAGGTTTGTATTGCCGGCCCCAGCCAATGCGGTGAACCCGTTCAAGTCAACATTGTCACTGTCATTGCCTGAGCCCGAAGTGTCACCCATCACGATTAGATCAACACTATGAGCGCCAATCGTCACGCCGGAGACATCGATTACATCCGCCGCGTTAATAGTCACCGAGTTTTGGTTACCCGCGCCGGTACGGTTGCTGGCATCACCAAGGTCGATGATCTCGACCCCCGTGAAGTTTGCATTGCTATAGGTCGCATTGACCCCTGAGCCGCTGAACTGGACGCGATCAATGTTCGCGCCGCCATCATACTTATCGTTGGCGCCGTAAATCATCGTATCGTTACCGGCACCGCCGAATAGCCAATCGGCACCACCGCCGCCGTTCAATGTGTCGTTACCATCGTTAGCGAGGATGACGTCGTTTCCGCTACCACCTGCAATGGTATGACCTGACCCGCTATCCACGATGATCTCGCCGGATGTGCTGGCAGACCGATTGATATTGCCATCGGCAACCGCAATGACGCTAACCGTCGCGCCGTCGCTGGAGTTAAGAGAATTGTCGTCCGCAATGTAGGAGAATTGAGTCGTCTCCGGGTCATCGAAGTTATTGTCGGTGTTAACACTGACATCGGAGCCAGACAGTGACACCGAGTTCAGTTCACCAGTGCTTTCAGAAACGCTTTCAATAGTCGCCGCTCCATCGGCGCCTGCTACGTCGTTGAGCAGGAGTGCCCACTGCGGCACCAGGAATGTGGCATCATTATCCACAGCAGTAACGATCGTATCATCGTTTGCAACTACTGCTGCGTCAGCAGTAACTGTGATCGTCGCCGTGGCCGGAGAGCCGTCCTGTGAGCCATTGTCATCGATGGCCGCATATTGGAAGGTCGGCGTTCCGTTAAAGTTGGCGTTCGGCTTGAAGTAAACGGTCGCCGCGTTGCCGGTGGCCGGCACCGTGCCGTTCACCAGGATCGGGACCAGAATGGAGGCATCGCTATAGAGCGTGCCGTTGGCGGGCAGGCTGGTGATGCGGAACGAGGCGACCGTGCCATCGTCCGTACCAGATAGCGAAACCGCGATCGAGGTGGCGTCTTCGTTGCCGCTGCCCGAACCACTGTTGGTGTTCGGGGCGTCATTGATGGCGGTCACGTTGATTGTGGCCGTTGCCGTGCCGATGTTGGTACCACCGTTCGCCGTGCCGTCACCGTCATTGAGCGAGAAGGTGACGGTGCGCGGCAGCGTGCTCGGGTTTTCCGAGCTGTTGGCAAAGGTGATGTTCTGGATCAGCGCCTGCACCGCTTCCGGGTTGGCGACGTTGTTAGTGAAGGTGATCACCAGTGGCGTTCCGGCAGTCCCGCCGGCGAAGGTGCCGATCACCGTGTTACCGGTACCGCCAACAGGGTTGTAGCTGATGTTCGAGCCCGAAACGCTAATCTGGCCATCGGACGTGCCCTGATTGCGAACCGCCAGGATATCCGTCGCCGTGCCGTTCAGCGTGAAGGACACGGTGAGCGAGCCGCCGTTGAAATTGGCCGAGTCGATGTCCGAGACCGTGACCCCCGAACTGTCGATGATCGTCGCCGCGGCATTTTCGGTATAGGCAAGAGTGCCGCCCATGCCGCCGATGGCCGGCGCATCATTGACGGCCGTGACCGTGATGGTCGCCGTGGCGGGCGACGCATCCTCGAGGCCGCCATTGTCGATGGCCGCATACTGGAAGCTCGGCGTGCCGTTGGTGTTCGCATTCGGCTTGTAGTAGACGGTCGCCGCATTGCCCGTGGCCGGCACGTTATTGCCAACCGCGAGTGTCACGGTAAGGCCCGCATCGGCATAGAGGGTGCCGTTGGCAGGCAGGCTGGTGATCTTGAACGAGGCGACGCTGCCATTGTCCGACCCCGAGAGGGAGACGGCGATGGAGGCTGCATCTTCAAGGCCCGAACCTGAGCCGGCATTGGTGGTCGGCGGCACGATCGCGACCAGCGTGGTGCCGACGATCTGATAGTTGACGCCGCCGATGCTGACGACCTCGATCGTCTTGTTGGGGTTCGAGAAGTGATCCTCGACGGTCACGACATCGGTCCCATAGGTGATCTTGAGGTTGTTGCCGACCTGGCTGAGGGCGACCTGACCCAAGGTGACGCCGGTGAGCGTCACGATGTCGGCCGAGCCGCTTTCCTCGACGATGAGGTCGTTGCCGTCACCTGCGTTGAGGTCGTAGGTGTCGTTGCCGGTGCCGCCCATCAGCAAATCGTTGCCTTCGCCGCCTTCGAGCGAGTCATTGCCGGCACCGCCGACGAGG
>NZ_CAMDRA010000192.1 GCF_945906275.1 Dongia mobilis | reverse complement strand
GGCGAAGTCGGCCGAGGCACTTTCGTCAAGGACCGCGCGGCCCAGGGCGGCAAACTATGGAGCCCGGCCCGGCAGGGCGAAGGCGATATCGGCCTGGTCATGAACCTGCCGCCCAAAGGCGTTGCCGGCAGCGCCCTTGCCGAGACCCTGACGGCGATTGCCTCGGATGGCAGCGCAGATTTCCTGCTGGATCATCACACCGGTGGCAGGATCGAGGCGCATGCGCAGGCCGCAGCACTCTGGCTGAACCGTGTTGGATTGACGGCATTGCCGGAGAACGTGGTGCTGACGAACGGCGCGCAGCATGGCTTGCTTGCAGCATTGATGGCGCTGGCCCGGCCCGGCGATACGATTTTGGCCGAACGCCTGACCTACCCGCCCCTCTGCCAGATGGCGCATTATCTCGGCCTGAAGACATACCCTGTCGAACTCGATGCCGAGGGAATGGTCCCGGAATCGCTGGACGACGCCTGCCGCCGCACGAGCGCGCGGCTGCTCTATACGATGCCGACACTGCATTCCCCCACCGGCAGCACGATGAGCGCGCGGCGCCGCGCCGAAGTGGCGGTGATCGCACGCCGCCACGGATTGGATATCGTCGAAGACGATGTGTTCGGCTATCTGCCTGAAGTAAGGCCGCTGCCGCTCATGCATTTTGCGCCCGAACGCACGGTCTTCCTCACCAGCGCGTCAAAATGCATGGCACCGGGGCTGCGCGTCGGCATGATGCTGGCACCGCCACGGCTGCGCGATACGTTGCGCAACGTCGTCCAGATGTCCTGCTGGATGCCGGCACCCTTGACGACGGAAATCGTCCATCGCTGGATCAATGACGGCACGGCCGACCGGCTCAACAGCTGGCTGCGCCAGGAAATGGCGGCGCGCCTTGAATTGGCGCATGACATTCTCGGCCAGACAATCCAATTGCAGGAGGGGCCGCGCTTCCACCTCTGGCTGCAATTGCCGGAACGCTGGTCCGAGGAAATGTTCCAGCGCGCGGCGGAAGCACGCGGCGTGAAACTCGCCATCGGTGCACTGTTCCTCCTCAAGCCCGGCGAAGCGCCGGGTCATGTTCGGCTCGCCCTCGGCTATGAAACGAGCCGCGCGCGGCTTGAGCGCGGCCTCTCGGTCATTGCCGACCTTCTCGATGCGCCGGCATTGCACAGTTCGTCCATCGTCTGAGTAGATCCGCCATGCTATCATTTGGGAATTCGGTCGCGCGCGCCCAAGAACCCCTTGCGGCCACGACCGGGCCAGCACCAGCACAGCCATCCTTGGCGCTGGCCACCGATTGCGTTATGGTCGATTCATTCGGGGATGAGGTCTGAGGGAAGTAATGACGCGGGTAACAAGCGCCGCCAGCGCCGCCGAGCGACCGACGGATGTCGAGCTTGGCTGGCTTTCAAAGGGGCTGAAGCAGCCCGGTGGCAAACTTCCACTGTTCGATGAATGGGGACAGAAGATCAACGAGCGCACGATTCGCGCTTGTATCGATCATGGCTGGGCGGAACCCTGGTTCACCAACCCGTTGAAGCCGGATTGGCTGGTGTGCAAGCTGACCGATGCCGGCCGCCGCGCCATCGAAACCAAAAATCACTGACGGTTGAATTCCGACGCGGCCGCTAGATCGCAAAGCTCGACCGCAGCAGTTCGAGATGCAGCGGGTCGTCCGCGCGATTGAAAAGGCTCCCGCTGGCCGCCGCATGGCTGAATCCGGTCTCGTCGGCCGCCGGGCGCGTCCCCAGGCGATCCGCCTTGTCACCGTTTTCCTCTTCCTCGCGACCGACAGGCAGCGCCGCGAGCGTCACCAGCATGAGCGGCGACAACAAGCTGCCGACCTTTCCCAGGGCGCTTGAAGGCGCGCTCGGTGCTGGCGCGCTTGCCAGCGATGCCGTCCTGAAGGCCATCGCATAGGCGGCGTTCGGGCTGGCCGGCAAAGCGGTTCCGGCATCGGCGACCATGGTCGCCGGCGTGGTGTTGCCCTCAAATGCCGCATAGGCTTCCATATCCGCATTCATGGAGGCGGCGAACTTGTCATAGATCTCGGAGACGGTTTTGGCGCGGCCACCTTCGCCATAGAAGACATTCTTGTTCGCAGCCGCGGCCTTGGGAAACAGGCTGGCGCCGGTCTTGTCCGGACTCTCGGCGACGTTGCGCAGGAACTTGATCGCGCCGCTGATGCCGAGGAAATGGGCGAGGTAAAGATCGGTGCCGGTGATCTCGCGGCCGAGCTTGTCGCTGAGCTTGGCCTTGTTGTCGGCGGCATGCTCGGCAGCCATGGCCGCAGCAAAGGTCGGGTCGCGACGCAGGTCGAGAATTTCCTGGCGGGTCGCCGCATCCGCGACCGTAAAATGCCCGTCCGAGCGACGCGTGATCTTGTCGGCAAGGTCGCCCTGCCCGTATTCGGCGCCATGGTTCTTCACCACGCCAAGCCAAGTTTGCTCGACGAACTGATAGAGGCCGGCAGCGGACGAGGTCTTGGCCTGGGCGCTCGGGTTGAAGCTGCTCTCGCGGTTGGCCTGCGCCATGAGGTAGGAGAATTCGATGCCGGTCGACAGGCTGGCCTGGCGGATGCCGGAAAGCACGTCCGACCGGATGGAAAGGTCCTGGCCGGCGGCGCTGGTGACGGTCACCAACGGTGTCATGGCATCCACCTCCCGCAACCAAGGGGAAGATGGCCGGCAATAGCGGCGCGGATGGCCGTTCCCGACGCCACCGCCGCGGCAATTTTTGCCGGGCTTTCTCCCATTATGCTGATCCGTGCAGCCATCGAAGGGTTGCTTTCCGCCATATTCAGCCAGTTTCACGGTGATATCAGCAAACGGCGTGCCAGTTCCGGATCAGGTCCAGCCGCCGCCGGGACACGTCGCTGGCAACAAGGTTGTCCCAAATCGACCGAAAAGGGTAACATCCTCATTCGCCGGGAACTTTTGCTCAGGGGCGCCGTGAACCCACAGGATTTCCATCGCATAGTATTTGAAAGCGTGGATATCGGCATCTACATGACGGCCCATGACGGTCAGCTCCTGACCGTCAACAACGCCCTCGCCCATATGATGGGATTCAAGTCGGCTGAGCACATGCTGGCCGAGGTGGCACAGAATGCTGCCCATCTCTATGCCGACCCGTTGCAGCGCGGCCGATTGTTGCAACAGGTCTCCCGGACCGGCCATCTCACCAACGAAGTGAGCGAGATGGTGCGCCCCGACGGCAGCAGATTGTGGATTTCCGAATCCGCCTCGATGCATGCAGCCGGCACCGACATGGCTGTCCTGATCGGCACCGTCATCGACATCACCGCCCTTGTTCAGTCGCAGCAGGCCCTGCGCACGGCGGAGGAACGCTATCGCAGCATGTTCGAAAACGCCCTCGACGGCACCTACATCACCAGCCTCACCGGCCGCATGATCGGCGCCAATCTGGCTCTGGCCAAGATCAACGGCTACGACACGCCGGAAGAATTGATCCACGCCGTCAACGACATTGCCGTTGAATGGTATGTCGACCCGCAGCGGCGCGCCGAGTTCGCCGCGATCGTCGAGCGCGACGGCAGCGTGCGCAATTTCGAATCAGAAATCTACCGGCACAAGACGCGGGAGCGGATTTGGATATCCGAGAACGCGCGCCTGGTGCGCGACGCGCAAGGCAAGCCGCAGCACTATGAAGGCACGGTCGAGGACATCACGGAACGCAAAGGCTTTGAGCGTCAGCTGATGCTGGCGCGGCGCGAAGCGGAAACCTCCAATCGCGCCAAGACCGAGTTTCTGGCCAGCATGAGCCATGAACTGCGCACACCGCTCAACGCGATCATGGGTTTTTCGGAACTGATCACGCTGATGACCCGCGACACCAAGGAGAACGGGCGCGTCAACGAATATGCCAGCGACATTCATTCGAGCGCCCACATCCTGTTTCGCCTGATCGAGGAAATTCTCGACTATTCGAAACTCGAATCCGGCAAGGCGCAGATCGACGAGAACGAGGTCAATCTCGGCGACATTGTCACGCAATGCACGACGATGGTGGAGACCCGCGCGCGCAAGGGCGACATTGGGATCAGCGTCGATCTGGCCCCCGACCTGCCGCTGATCCGCGGCGACTACCGGCGCATTCTCCAGATCGTCCTCAACCTTCTCACCAACGCCGTGAAGTTCACGCCACCGGGCGGTTCCATCACGGTCAAGGCGGCACAGGAGTTGGATGGCGCCACCTGCCTCACCGTCGCCGACACCGGGATCGGCATCCCGGCCAAGGATATCGAGCGCGTGTTCGAGCCCTTCGTGCAGGTCAACCGCTCGGCCTTCCACCAGCAGGAAGGGACCGGCCTTGGGCTGGCGATCTGTCGCAACCTGATCGAACTGCATCAGGGGCGAATCGATATCTTCAGCCGGCCCGGCCAGGGCACCGAAGTCCGCGTCACCCTTCCCGCGGCACGGGCGATTCCCAAGGCGCCGCCCAGCGACCGATCGGCGATATCCAGCAGGAATGCGCCGTTCAATCGCTAGATGGGTCTTCAATTTTTAGGGGATTAACGCGTGCTCCACGGACCGGCGTAGGGATGCAATGTGCCGGTGCAATACCCGGCATTGGTAATCATGCCATTTCCGCTGCAATTAGTGTCGAAGATGCGGCTCTCGGCACAGGCCGAAAGCACCAGCAGCGACGCAACAATAACAAGTTGTGTAAGTCTGATCATGTAGACCTCCCAAGGGACGACCGACTTGATATCGGAACAAACTCTTCGTTCCGGCACGTCATCAGTCAAGAACACATGCAATAACGTCAGTTATTGTGGAAAGGTTGCGTAGTAGATGAAATAGATCGTATAGCATGGTAGATTATAGATATTTATTGTTTGGGGGCGACGCACAAACGGCCTGAAAGACGCGGCACCCTTGTGGGACGCTTGTCATGTCTATGGGCACAGAGTGGCGATGGCGAGATGACCGAGATCGATACCGAACAGCCATTTGATATTCCCGAGCCGCGCCTGCGGTCGCTTTATGATTACTGGCACAGCAAAATGCACGGCTCTGCCCTGCCGGGGCGCACCGACATCGATCCGCTTGAAATGAAGCAATGGCTCGGGAACCTGATGCTGATCGAGTTCCATGGCGACGTGTCGAGCTACCAGATCCGCCTCGATGGCACCAATCTCGAGCATTATTACGGGACGCGCCGCACGGGCTTCGGCGTCGAGAAACTCACCTCGGAAGAAGAGCGCCACCTGCTCATGGAACAATACAGCGCCGTGCTCGACGCCAAGCGGCCGGCTTATTACGAGGCCGAATTCACGAACAGCGACGGCGTCTATTCGCGCCAGGCCAAACTCATCCTGCCTTTGTCCGCCGACAAGGAAAGAGTTGATATGGTGCTGGTCGGCATCTATTTCCGGCCGACGGATCAGGCCGACTCCTTCTAGCACCAGCCAAACTGTCAGCCGCGCGCGATATAGTCGCGCAGTGACTCGGCTTCCCGCTCGGCATCCTCGACCCGCCGCTTCACCACGTCGCCAATCGATACCATGCCGATGATGCGGCCGTTGCTGCGGACCGGCAGGTGCCTGAACCTGCGCTGCGTCATCAGCGCCATGGTGCTTTCCACCGTATCTTCCGGCGCGCAGCACACCACGGTTTTGGTCATCATCGAACTCACCGGGCGGGTGAGGACGGCGCCGCCCTCGCGGGCGATCTGCCGCACGATGTCGCGCTCCGACACGATGCCGATCATCTGCCCGCTGGTGTCGAGGACCGGCACCGCGCCGATATTCTCGCGGGTCAGGACATTGGCCACGTCGCCCAGACTGTCGGTCTCTTTGACCGAAATCAGCCGGTCGGGCTTCTCCTTGAGGATGCTCGCAACGGTCATCGCAGCCACCTCCCTCTGCGGCTGAAATGTCAGCCTTCGGGAAATAGCGTAGCGCGGATTCTGGCTAACGCAATGCTTTTGCCGCCGGCCCGCGCGAGCGGCGACTGGAATTGCCACAAAGCGGGGTAATTTCAGGAATTGCTCACCGCGCGGTCCGCCCGTGCAGGGGTATCATCTTCCGGATCGGACTCATCGTCGGTGTCACCCTCCGCGTCGTCGCCCTCATCCCCGTCGTCATCCCCGTCATCATCATCGTCGTCATCGTCGTCGCCCTCATCATCGACGACTGTGGCGTCTTCTTCTTCCGCAGATGCGAAGGCGGCGGCAGCAGCTTCTTCCT
>NZ_CAMDRA010000191.1 GCF_945906275.1 Dongia mobilis | reverse complement strand
GGCTCGGCGATCGGCCCGCTGGTCGCAGCCTATGCGATCGTGCCCAATGGACAGAGCAGCGTCGGCTGGTTCTCGGGCGCGGCGTTCGTTGGCGTCATCCTGCTGGCCGGCGTCGGCAGTTGGTACAAGGCGCATCGCGCCGCCCGGGCCAAGCGTCCGTTCGTCGCCCACATCACCAATCCGCTGTCGCGCCGACAGATCACGGGCGCCATCGGCGTTCTCCTTGGCCTGCTGTTTTCAAAACATTTCTACATGGCCAGTATCAGCAGTTACTACACCTTCTACCTCATCGACCATTTCGGCGTGGCGATGCAGGATGCCCAGGTCTATCTGTTCTTGTTCCTCGGCGCCGCCGCCCTGGGCACCATTCTTGGCGGGCCGATCGGTGACCGTGTCGGGCCGAAGGCCGTGATCTGGGGATCGATCCTCGGCGTGCTGCCATTCACCCTCATCCTGCCGCATGTGAACCTTTTCTGGACGGTGCTGCTGACGATCCCGATCGGCCTAGTGCTGGCCTCGGCCTTTGCCGCCATCGTCGTCTATGGCCAGGAACTGATCCCCGGCAAGGTCGGCATGGTGGCTGGCCTGTTCTTCGGCTTTGCCTTCGGCCTGGGCGGCGTCGGTGCCGCCGTCCTCGGCCAGTTGGCGGACCTCACCAGCATTACCTATGTTTACCATCTCTGCGCATTCCTGCCGGCCCTCGGCCTGCTGGCGGTCTTTTTGCCGGATCTCGGCGGTCGCCGCGTACGTCCATAACGGATCCGGTCAGCTGATGCCGAGAATGTGACGGCAGCGTGACGCAGCGCACAGCGCAGACGGTTGCTCGCACCGGCGCCGGCGTTGTAACACTCATCTCCAAGGGGACAAGAAACCGTGCGCCGGCGGGATGGTCGGCGGGAGAGACGAAAGATGACGCGCGTTAAGATCGCGATTGCCGCGCTTGGATTGGCCGTGGCGGCCAGCGGTATCGGCTTTATCCTGAAAGCAGGCCCTGCTTCGGCGCAGGAAATCTTCGCCGGTTCCTGGGATGTGTTCAACGTGCACGCGGCTCCCTGGCTCGATGCGAACGTCGACAGCAAGCCCTATCTCAACGAAGAAATCGCGCGTGGCCGAATCACCTTCATGGCCGATTCCGTGCAGGGACCCGGCTTCCTCAATTGCGACAAGGCGCATTTCGAGGTCATGAAAGTGCCGCCGGAATATCTGTTTCAGGGTGGGCTTACCGACGCAGCGCGTCAAGCCAAGGATCTGGGCTTCGCCGAGGGCGAAATTGTCCAGCTCAGCATGAGCTGCATTTCCGACGACGCCGATATCAGCATGGATTTCGATCTCATCGATCAGGACACCGCGGTCTTTGCGCTCGACAACATGATCTACCGGATGAAGCGGGTGAAGGCGGAATAGGGTTAATATCCATCGGTCCGACTTTACCGACGGCCTCTGCATAGCACCTATTCGGTCTCATGGCTGGCCGTGGGCCGTCACCTCGGGATATAGCTTTCGTCACACAGAAATTTCGGGCCGCCGGTCAAACTGGCGGCCCGCAGCGTTTCATACGGGACCAAGACAAGCGTGACGAGGATCAAGGAAAAGAGCGCCGCCGCCGAGCAGGTGCGGGTGGAATTCGTGGTGCTGCTGGCGCTGACCATCTCGCTGGTGGCGCTGGCCATCGATTCCATGCTGCCGGCCTTGCCGGAGATCGCCGCCGATCTCGGTGTGACCGACCATAATGACCGGCAGATGGTGATCACCATTCTGTTCGCCGGCTTCGGCATCGCGCAGATTCTCTATGGCCCCATCTCGGACAGCGTCGGCCGCAAGCCGGTGATCTATGCCGGCTTCCTGATCTTCATCCTGGGCAGCCTGCTGTGCATTTTCTCGACCGATTTCGATACCATGCTGATCGGCCGCTTCCTGCAGGGCTTTGGTGCCGCCGGGCCGCGCACTGTCGTTGTCGCCATGGTGCGTGATCGCCATGAAGGGCGTGCCATGGCCCGGATCATGTCGCTGGTGACGTCGGTCTTCATTCTGGTGCCGGTGGTGGCACCATCGGTCGGGCAGGGAATCATCCTGCTGGCGCATTGGCGCGTGATTTTCTGGATGCTGCTGGCGCTTGGGATCATCACATCCGTCTGGTTTGCCCTGCGCCAGGAAGAAACGCTGACCATTGAACGGCGCCGCGAATTGTCCTTCGCGCGAATCCTGCGGGCGATCGCGGAAACCTGCCGCACGCGGGTTGCGCTCGGCTATATGCTGGCGACCGGCCTGGTGTTCGGGGCCTTCGTCGGCTACCTCGCCTCAGCCCAGCAGATCTTCCAGGAAATGTATGGCATGGGCACGCTGTTCCCGATCTGCTTCGGCGCATTGGCCGCGACCTTGGGTGCCGCCTCATTGGTCAATGCCAAACTGGTCATGCGCTTCGGCATGCGCAAGCTTTCCAACCGCGCCTTGTGGGCGCATACGATCTTGTCGCTGATTTTCGTCTTCGTGGCCTTTGCCTTCGATGGCCAGCCACCGTTCTGGCTGTTCATGGCCTATATGCTGGCGGCATTCTTCCTCATCGGCCTGCTGTTCGGCAATTTCAACGCGCTCGCCATGGCGCCGCTGGGGCATATCGCCGGCGTCGGCGCCGCTGTCATTGGTGCTCTGACCACCTTTGTCTCTGCCGGCACCGGCGCCATCATCGGTCAGCTCTATCAAGGGACGATCCTGCCGCTCTGCATCGGCTTTGCCGTGCTGGGCGTGCTTTCGCTTGCCATGACGTATTGGGCCGATCATGGCCATGTCGAGGCGGCCGAGTAGGCAGCCTCAGCGCTGGGCCGCGTAGCGGATCAGGTTGGACGACAGATCGTAGGATCGCTCGGCGTGATAGATTGGTGTCTCGCCGCCGATATGACTTGAGAACAAAGTGAAATGCGTGACCTCGAAGCTCTCGGAGCGGAACAGGTTATGCATGGCGAGATACTGCTGCAGCTTGTGCGGCGGCGGGTCCTTGGGATGCGCCAGGGTCACATGCGGTCGGTAATTTTGCCCCTCCGGTGCGAGGCCGGCGCGCACCACGGCCGACTCGACCTTGTCATGAAGATGCATGAGGGCCGGCTCCTTGGCGACACCCGCCCAAACCGTCTTCACACGCCCACCGCTGGCGAAGTGCCCGACCTCGCCAAGGCGCAGGCTGAAGGTTGGGGCCCGGATTCCGGCCAGCGCGGCATCGACATAATCGAGGTCGCGGCCGTCAAGCTCGCCCAGGAAACGCAGAGTGATATGGAAGTTCTCCGGCGGGACCCATTTGGTCGTCGGCAGGCCACCGCAAAGCAGGCGCAACTGCCTGCGCACCTGGTCGGGCAGCGAAATGGCCACGAATAGGCGCATCACTCACCTGCCGAAATTAACGGCCGAATCGAACTTGCCACCATCATACCAGCGATCACATTCCCTGGCCATGCCGCACCGCACCCTCGGATATGTGGTCTCAAGGGCAGGGATAGGTGTGTTCCTTGTTAACCGCATCAATCTCGTTAAGGACTTCCGGTGACAGCTTGATGTCGATGCTGGCGATGTTGGCTTCCAATTGCGGCAAGGTCGTGGCGCCGATGATGTTGGCGGTGAGGAACGGGCGACTGTTGACATAAGCCAGGGCCATCTGGGCCGGGTCCAGTCCATGCCTGCGGGCGATCGCCACATACTTCTCTGTGGCTGTCGCCGCGATCGACCCGCGATAGCGCAGGAACTGCTGGAACCGGTTGAGGCGCGCCGTGGCGGGCGCCGCCCCGCCGATATATTTGCCGGAGAGAATGCCCATGCCGAGCGGCGAATAGGCGAGCAGTCCGCAATCCTCGCGGATCGCGACCTCGGCAAGGCCCACTTCGAAACTGCGGTTGAGCAGCGAATAGGCATTCTGGATTGACATCATGCGCGGCAGGCCGAGGCGTTCCGATTCCGACAGCCAGCGCATCGTGCCCCAGGCGGATTCGTTGGAGAGCCCGATCATGCGGATCTTGCCGGCCTTGATCTGATCCTGGAGGGCCAGCAGGGTTTCGGCGAAGGGCGTGAATGTCTCGTCGGCAAGATGCTCATAGCCCAGCCGCGCCGCGCCATTCGTGGTTCGCTCGGTCCAGTGCAGCTGATAGAGATCGATGTAGTCGGTCTGCAGCCGCTTGAGGCTGGCATCGACCGCCGCCGCGATGTTCTTCGCATCATAGGGCAGCTTGCCGTCGCGCAGGTAGGTGAGGCGCTTGTCGGGGCCGGCGATCTTGCTGGCCAGCACGATCCTGTCGCGCTTGCCGCGCGATTTGAGCCATGTCCCGATGATGGTTTCCGTGGCGCCGTAGGTTTCCTGGCGCGGCGGCACGGAGTACATCTCGGCCGTGTCCCAGAAATTGACACCGCGGTCGAGGGCCAGATCCATCTGCTGATGGCCCTCGGTCTCCGTGTTCTGTTCGCCCCAGGTCATGGTGCCGAGACAGATGACGCTGACCTTGATGTCGCTGCGCCCCAGGCGACGATATTCCATGGGATGATCCCCTAAGTGAATTGATTACAGAAACAGCGTGAGCACGCCGGTATAGGCATAGATGCGATCATGGCTGATCTCGCCATTGGCGAAGAAGCCGGTCAAGGGAAACTGCCCCAGATGCCGGGCGATGAGCCTGGTTTCGGTCGCATCCGGCCCGAACAGATTGGGCCCGCGGGCAATGCAGGAGACATAGAGCCCACCGCGGATCGGCCGGTCGATGCGCTGCTTCAACCGCTCCAGCATGCGTTCGAGGTCCGCCAGGGCGGAATTGCGGTCGCGCCGCGCGAACATGATCGGGTCGTTCTCGGCGACCTCGGCGCCGATGGCGAGCCAGCCACTGCTGCTGTCGATGCCGGTGATGTTGCGCACCAGATAATCGCCGGTGTCAGAACCGGTGATGGGCAGGGCGGCGAAGATGAAGCCGGCAATTTTGCGGAGATCGCGCGCCAGCACCTCGCCGATTTCTTCACGGAAGATGTCGAGGGCCGGGCGCCCGTCGATCTCCATGATGATATTGTCCTGCGCCCTGGTGATGATGTGCTGCGGCCCGATCGGTGAACAGCCCTGGCTCAACCCCGTCACCAGCGTCACGTCACCGGCCAGCAACGCGCCCGAGAGACCGCTTTCGCCGACGGCACCGGCGACCTGGGGCAAGCCGGCGCGTGACGAGGCAAGGCCACCCAGCAGGAAGAGTCCGGATTCCTCGGTCATCTGCCGCATCAGATTAGGCAGTTGCGGATTGCGCGGATCGCCATGCACCAGGGCCACCGCGGGATTGCGCCGGTGGCTCCAATCCTGCAAGGCGCGCAGGCGGCTGCCGACCCCGCCCGGCTCCGGCTCCAGCAGGCGGAAACTGTCCGGCGCAAAATGGCCGACCATCAGGCTGATCGCCGGCTCATCGATATATTCCTCGGCCGGCGCGTTGCCGGATTGACCGGTGATGGCGATGCCCACGGTGCCGATCCAATGCTCGAGGCCGGTGGTGAGGCGCAGCTGATCGACAATGGCGGGCAGGTCCTGGGCCAGGTGATCGGTGACATAAACAAAGCCCAGCGCATGCGCGCGCGAGACGGGGCCAAGGGCTGCAAGGCAGGCGCGGGTTATGTCCGCCCAATGCTTGCCGCTGGCATGGGCGCTGGCAAAGGGCGCTGCCGGAGTGGTCATGATTCCGGCGTGTCCAATAGTTTCGTGACGTGGGGCAGGATGTTGCCGACGATCACCGCCACGCCGTCCCTGGTCGGGTGCAGCCCATCCTGTTGATTGAGCTCTGGTCTTGCGGCCACACCCTCCAGGAAGAAGGGATAGAGGGCCACGCCATGGGCCTTGGCAAGGTCGGGATAGATCGCATCGAACCTGCTCTGATAATCCGTCCCCATATTGCGCGAGGCGAGCATGCCGGCGAGCAGCAGCTTGGCACCTGACTGCTTGATGCGCTGGATGGTGGCGTCGAGGTTGGCGCGGGCCTCGTCCGGACTGAGGCCCCGCAGCATGTCGTTGGCGCCGAGTTCCAGGATCACCACATCGGGCTTGTCGGCCAGCATCCAATCAAGCCGCGAGAGGCCGCCCGCCGTGGTGTCGCCCGACAGGCCGCCATTGATTACAGTGACCTCACGCCCCATCTTCTCCAGGGCTTGCTGCAATTGGGGGACAAATCCATCACCCTCGGGCAGTCCGTATCCAGCGGTCAGGCTATCGCCAAAG
>NZ_CAMDRA010000190.1 GCF_945906275.1 Dongia mobilis | reverse complement strand
ACTTGCCCGGATGAAGCCGGCTCGGCACCAGGTACGAGCGCGCGCCCTCGGGGCTGTCGGCGGTCAGGATCGGCGTCTGGAACTCGGTGAAGCCTTGCGCGATCATGCGACGGCGGAGGCTGGCGATGACATTGGCGCGCAGCATCATGTTGCGGTGCACCTTGTCCCGGCGGAGATCCAGGAAACGATGCTTGAGGCGGATTTCCTCGCTGTAATCCTCCTCGCTGTTGACCTGCAGCGGCAGGACCTCGGCAGTGCCCTGGACGACATATTCCTGGATCACAACCTCGATCTCACCGGTCGGCATGCGCGGGTTGGTCGTTTCCGGGGTGCGGGCGACGACCTTGCCGGTCACCGTCACGACGCTTTCGAGGCGGGTCTGCTCGACCTGCTTGAAGATCGGGTTGGAGATATCCAGCACGCATTGCGTCAGGCCGTAATGGTCGCGCAAATCGATGAACACCAGATTCCCATGGTCGCGCTTGCGGTGGGTCCAGCCGGAGATTCGGACGGTCTCGCCGGTGTCTTTGGCGCGCAACTGGCCGCAGGTATGGGAACGGTAGGCATGCATCTTGGGAAGTCCTTGAAAATAACGGAAATTGCACCCAAATTTGCTGGGCAAATGACGCGGAAAGCGGCGGATTGTCAAGGGTTTCGGCGGGCATCCCGCTTATGCAAACGAGGCCCTTCCCTTGACTCGGGTCCTGTCGTTATAGCTAAACGCGATGAACATGGTAGCAGCGAAACAACAAGCCGCAGTGATTGCCGACACCGCCACTTTGGCCGCGTTTTGCCAGCGGCTGTCGAGCGCGCCCTTTGTTGCCATCGATACCGAATTCCTCCGCGACAAGACCTATTGGCCGATCCTCTGCCTGGTTCAGCTGGCTGGTCCCGACGAGGCCGCGGCGATTGACGCCTTGGCAGAAGGGATTGATTTAGCACCTCTTTTTGAGTTGCTGGCCAATCCCAAGGTGATCAAGGTGTTCCACGCGGCACGCCAGGATGTGGAAATCTTCGTGCGCATGACCGGGAAGGTGCCCACCCCCCTGGTCGACACCCAGATCGTCGCCATGCTGTGCGGTTTCGGCGATGCGGCAAGCTACGAGACCCTGGCGACCAAGCTGGCGGGCGCCCGGATCGACAAATCCTCGCGTTTCACCGACTGGTCGCACCGGCCGCTGTCGGAGAAGCAGCTGACCTATGCCCTCTCCGACGTCACCTATCTGCGCACGGTCTATGAGAAGCTGCAGGCCAAGGTGGAAAAGTCCGGCCGTGCCCATTGGGTCGAGGACGAGATTGCCATCCTGACCGACCCCAATACCTATCGCGCCGACCCCAACAATGCCTGGATCCGCCTGAAGACCCGCAGCGACAAGCCGCGCTTCCTGGCCGTCCTCAAGGAAATCGCCGCCTGGCGCGAGCGCGAGGCGCAGGCCCGCGACCTGCCGCGCAACCGGCTGGTCAAGGACGAGACGCTGCTCGAGATCGCGGCGCATCCGCCGCGTGATGTGGATGCCCTGTCACGCTGCCGCGGCCTGTCGCGAAGCTTCGCCGAGGGCAAGCTTGGCGATGGTGTGCTGGCGGCCGTTCAGCGCGGCCTCGATATGCCGGAGAGCGAGGCACCCAAGCTCGACCCCCGCCCGGATATCCCGGCTGGTTTGGGGCCGATCATCGAGCTCCTGCGCGTGCTCCTGAAATTCCACTGCGACGAACATGAAGTGGCACAGAAGCTGATCGCCAGCGCCGGCGACCTCGAGGCCCTGGCTGCCAGCGATCACGCCGACATCCAGGCCCTCAAGGGCTGGCGCCGCGAGATCTTCGGAGAAGAAGCTCTGAAGCTCAAACACGGCAAGCTGGCGCTCACCACGTCGGGCAAGAAGGTCAAGGTCATCACGCTCGATTGAGCGATGACGCCTAGAGCGCCGTCTCCAACTCAACGATGCTTTCGATCACGGTATCCGCGCCATGATCCATCAGGATTTCGCGCAGGCTGACGCCGGTCAGGACGCCGATCGCCTTCCCCGCCTTGCCGGCACGCGCCATCGCCATGTCGTGCGGGCTGTCGCCCACCACCGCGATCATCGATGGCCGCAGGTTTACATGGCGCGCAAAAGCCTCGACCATGCCGCCGCCCGGCTTTACGCCGTGGCCGGTATCAAAGCCGCAGATGAAGTCGAGCGAACCGTGAACGCCGAACCGTGCCATCGAGGCGCGCGCCGATTCCTCGCTGTCCATCGTCGCCACACCCAGTGACAGGCCGCGCGCGCGGAGGCGGCTGAACAGGACATCGAGATCCGTCACCGGCGTTGCCGCCGTCGCCTGGCGCTTCAGAAACAGCTGGTGCACCTCGGCATAGACGGCATCCGCATCGGCACGGCCGGCGAGGTTCGCCCAAAGATCCGAGATTTCCCGGTTGCTGCCCGAGGCGATCGGCGAACCGGGAACGTATTTGCCCGTCTCCGGGTCCTTGCCGCTTTCCTTCAGGATGTGCCTGGCCTTTGCCGGGTCGCCGCGCGCGACCAGAAGGGCCGCCTCTTCCGTGACCGGCCCCCAGGTCTTGTAGAAATCGAACAGCGTCCCGTCCTTGTCGAACAGGATGGCGTGAATGGAATCGGAGATCTGCGGCACGTGTTACACCGCGACCTTGTCCGGCGGTGAAACATCGACCTTGGCATACTCGGTCTGCCGCAGCATGCCACGGTAGATTTCATGCTCGCCGACGACACCCAGCAGGGCGCCATCATCACCGAGCAGGATCATCGGCCGCTTGGTCTGCTGCCGCACAGTCACGGCGGCCCGCATCGGGGTACGGTCAAGTCCCGTCACCATGGCATTGCTCTCGGCAATGGCAGCAAGATCGAGGTCGCTGGAGTAAGCGACAAACTCACCCGGTCGCCCATTGACCATCAGGTTGATGGGCTTTCCCGCCTCGTCGAGCTGGCAGCGGCAACGACCGGCGCGGTCCAGCTGAATGAAGGTCGAGCCGGGTTCACGGACAAGATCGCCGGCCGGACGCATCAAGGTACCGCCCTTCAGCACAGTGAGCGGATTCATCGAGGCCACGAACTGGCGCACATAATCATTGACCGGATTGAGGATAATCTCCTCCGGCACCGAGAACTGCACCACCTTGCCGTTTTCCATGATGGCGATGCGCGTGCCGATCTTGAGCGCTTCATCGAGATCGTGACTGACGAAGATAATCGTCTTCTTCAGCTTGCGTTGCAGCTCGATCAGTTCGTCCTGCAGATGTTCGCGGATCAATGGATCGAGCGCCGAGAATGGCTCGTCCATGAGCAATATCTCGGCCTCGGTAGCAAAGGAACGCGCGAGACCGACCCGCTGCTGCATGCCGCCGGAAAGCTCGTGCGGGAACTTGTTGGCAAAGCGATCGAGGCGCACCAACGCAATCTTCTCGTCGACGATCTGATCGCGTTCCGCCTTGGCCATGCCACGGATGTCGAGGCCGAAGCCGACATTGTCGCGCACCGTCAGCCAGGGCATCAGGGCAAACTGCTGGAACACCATCGAGACACGGTTGCGCCGCAGACCCCGCAGCGTTTCCTCTGAACAACTGGCAACATCAACCTCGCCCTTGTCGGTGGCGACCATGACATGCCCGCGAGACACCTGGTTGAGGCCGTTCACACAACGCAGGAGTGATGATTTGCCGGAGCCCGACAAACCCATCAACACGAGAATCTCGCCCTTGTTGACGAACAGCGATGCATCATGGACTGCGACCAGAGACCCGGTCTTGTCGAGAATGCTGTCGCGCCCTTCACCTTGATCCAGCAAGGTCAACGCTTCCTTGGCGCGTTGGCCAAAGATCACATCGACGTTTTCGAAGCGGACGGCGTTTTTGTTGGACATGCTCGCTCTCCCCGCTACGACTTTTTCGTCTTGGAATATCGGCGCTGTCGAATGATTCGATCGAGAATGATGGCAAGGATCACGATCGTGAACCCGCCCTCGATGCTGAGCGGAACATTTCGCTGATTGAGTGCTCGGACCACAGGTGCTCCGACGCCGCCGGCGCCGACCAGGGCGGCAATCACAACCATCGACAAGGACAGCATGATGGTCTGGTTCACGCCAGCCATGATCGTCGGCAAGGCAGCCGGGAGTTTCACCCTCATCAGCAACTGCCACCGCGTACAGCCAAAGCTCTCGCCCGCTTCGATCAGGGGCTTCTGGACCTGGCTGATGCCGAGATAGGTCAAGCGGATCGGCGACGGCACGACGAAGATAACCGTGGCGATCAGGCCCGGTACTGGACCCAGGCCGAAGAAGATCAGCACCGGCACGAGGTAAACGAACGTGGGCAATGTCTGCATCAGGTCCAGAACGGGACTCAGCACCTGATAAATGAGCGGGCGCCGCGACGCCATGATACCGACCGGGACGCCCACCAGCAGCGATGCGAGGGTGGCATAGAGGACAAGGACGAGAGTCTCGATCGTCGCCTTCCACAGATCAAAATTCAAGGTGAGCAGCAGGCCGAGGATGACGAAGACGGAGAGCTTCCAACTGCGCTGCAGGAAATAAGCCAGGCCCGAGGCAAGAAGAATGAAGACGAGAGCCGGAATGGCCAGGAAGACGTCGACCGTGCCCTGAATAATGGCGTCGAGAAAGGTTGTCAGAAGATCGAAGGCGCTTTCAAAATTGGTCGTCAGCCATTCGACTGCAGCCTTGCTCCACTCACCGATCGGAACCCGGTGTTCTCTGGCCGAAATCCATTCCGCGATCGAATTTAGCCATTCCATGCCATGCCCCCCAGCATTGTGCGGCGATGTTCTTGAGCTTTAAGAAGAAAGGCGGCTATGGCAAGGAACTCCTGCGCCATAGCCGCCTTTTTTACAGAATTCGTCTCAGAGACCGAGGCTCGCCTTTACCGCCGGCAAACCTTCCTGACCGTCGAAGGTCGTGACACCCGCCAGCCACGCGTCGAGCACGCCCGGATTGGCGACCAGCCATTCCTTGGCGGCGGTGTCCCCATCCTTGCCGGCCAGAATGGCCTCCATGATGGCGCCTTCCATGTCGAGTGAGAACTTCAGGTTCTTCAGAAGCGCGCCCACATTCGGGCACTCGGCCGAGTAACCGGCGCGGGTCAGCGTGTAGATGGTGGCGCCGCCGAAGCCGTCAGCCTCGAAGCCGCTCAAATAATGCAACGGCATCTTGCCCATGACGGGATGCGGAGTCCAGGCGAGGAAAGCCACCCATTCGTTGTTCTTGATGGCCTTTTCAGCCTGCACGAGCATGCCCTGCTCGCTCGACTCAACCATTTCCCAACCGTCGAGGCCGTTGGCGGCGTCGTCGATCTTGCCCTGGACGATACGGTTACCGTCATTGCCGGGCTCGATGCCGTAGAATTTACCTTCGAACTTCTCGGTAAATTTGCCGAGGTCCTTGAGGTCCTTCACGCCGGCATCGGCGACATATTGCGGAACGACGGGGCCGTAGCCGGCGCCTTCCAGATTGGCGCCAACGCTCTCAACCGACTTGTCGTCGAGGAACGGCGTCACTTCGGCCACCTGGCTCGGCATCCAATTGTCGAGGAACACGTCGAGATCCTTGTTCTTCAGGCCCTCGAGGGTGATCGGCAGCGCCAGCAGGTCGACCTTGGCTTCGTAGCCCAGGCCTTTCAACACATTGCTGAACAGGCCATTGATCGCCGTGTTGTCAGTCCAACCCACATCCGACATGCGGACGGTCTTGCAGGCTTCGCCGTCAGCAGCCAAGGCCGCTGAATTGGCGGCAACCGCCATCACCAGCGACATCGCCGAAGCGGCCAACAGTTTACGCATCAACATAGGTAAATCTCCCATTTTCCAGTTGCCATCCCGTTCGCCTGCCCCAGGCTTATTTGTCGTTCTACGCCCGGTCGATCTTGTGCCGCGCTTATGGGCGACTTCAAAGTTAGGGGCAAATTGGCAAAAACGTTTCGCCAGGACGCCATATTATCGTCGCTAACCGGCAATTCCCAATCTTTTTTTGATTGATCGTCCAATATAAAAACATCAGGATGCCTCGCCCAGTTCTGCTGCCCGGCGTCCCGAAACGGTGTTTCTGGCCCGCCCCGGCAATCACCCTAGGTTGTCTGGATTGTGGGGCGCGCTGCCGGGACCGGCAAGAGGGACCCGGATCAAAGTTCCGCGAGGCCCAGGTTCACGAGGGGGCGATGCCAAAAGTCGGTATGGAGGAAATCAGGCGCCGACAGTTGATCGACGCCACCATCGCCTCGATCCAC
>NZ_CAMDRA010000189.1 GCF_945906275.1 Dongia mobilis | reverse complement strand
AACACCTTGCCGATGCCATGGCCGCAGAAATCACGCACAACCGAGAAGTTCTTCTTCTCGGTGAAGCTCTGGATGGCATGGCCGATATCGCCGAAGGTGCCGCCGGGCTTCGCTGCCTCGATGCCGCGCATCATCGCTTCGTAGGTGACCTCGGTCAGGCGCTGCGCCTGCACGCCGACCTTGCCGACATTGTACATGCGGTTGGTGTCGCCATGCCAACCGCCTAGGATGACGGTGACGTCGATGTTGAGCGTGTCGCCGTCCTGCAGCTTCTTCGGGCCGGGGATGCCGTGGCACACCACATGATTGACCGAGGTGCAGACCGATTTCGGGAAGCCGCGATAGTTGAGCGGGGCGGGGATGGCATCGTGGGCGACGATAAAATCGTGGCACAGCTTGTCGATTGCCTCGGTGGTGATGCCGGGCACGATATGCGGCGTGATGAAATCGAGCGTCTCGGCGGCAAGGCGCCCGGCCTTGCGCATGGCGGCGAAATCGGCCGGCTTGTGCAGCTTGATCTTCTGGCCTTCGTCGATCCAGTCGCTCTCAACGTCCTTCTTTTGCATATCGTGCTTTGCTATCCACTGCTGGCTGAAATAAGAGTTAACAAGCTAGATACGCCCGCCCCCGGTCCGGTGCAACCCCCGCGACCGCATGCCACCCTTGCTCTAAAGGGTCAAAGTGATTGGATTTGCTAGGGAAATCCCGGAAGGCGCCACCTCGCAGGTGATCCCGATGATCTCGATCCCGGCAGCCAGCGCCTGACCGATCCACGCGGCATAGGCCGGGTCGATATCGGCGGCAAGGCGCAAGGTTCGGCAATCGGCTCGCTGCACCAGGAACAACAGCACGCCGCGGTGGCCGAGCGCCACGGCGGCGGAAAGTTCGCGGAGATGCTTGAGGCCGCGCTCGGTCCTGGCATCCGGAAACTCGGCGCGGCCCGGCTTGCGCGACAGGGTGACGCTCTTCACTTCCAGATAAGTGAGCGCGCAGTCCGCGGCGGCATTGGCGAAATCGAAGCGCGTGCCGCTGCCGAACGCCACTTCCGGCCGCCAGCCTTCTTTACTGGGCAGTCCCGGAATCCTGCCGGCGGCAAGGCCTTCCGCCACGATCCGGTTGGCATGAGCGGTGTTGATGCCGACCCAGGCGCCGCCCTCGACCCCAACCAGTTCCCAGCCGAAGTCGAGCTTGCGGCCCTTGGCGGTCTTCACTGACAGAAAACAGGGCGATCCCGGCTCAGCGAGGCCCAGCATCGAGCCTGGATTGGGGCAATGGGCCACGATCTCCCGCCCATCGGGCAGCGCCATGTCGGCCAGGAAGCGTTTATAGCGCCGGATCAGGCGGGCGGGCAGCAAAGGTGGATCGAAAAGCATGGCTGCGGCGTTCTGCTCCCTGGAAACCCGACGCTGATCGGCCTTTGTTGCATCAAGGCGGCGTTCCCGGCAAGTTACCGCAACCCAAATCCAAGGATATCTTTCATGCGTAACATTCTCATCCTGGCGCTGTCGCTCAGCCTCCTCGGCGCCTGTTCCTATTTCGACAAGGGGTCGAACTGGGTCCAGCCTGGCGGCGGCGATCCCGACCAGGCCCGCTCCGATCTCGATGCTTGCGAGGTTGAGGCGCGCGCCCAGACCAAAGTCGACCGTGGAATCGACCAGGACATCGCCGCCACGCAAGGCAGCGGCGCCTTCGGCGACCCGCTGGCGGACAGCGGTATGTCCGGCTATCAATCGGGCCAGCGCTATGACGACATTGTTGATTCCTGCATGCAGGCCCTCGGCTACATGCGCCAATAGAGAGAGATCATGACCGACCCAAAGATCGTGACGGCTTCCGTCCTCGTCATCGGCAACGAGATTCTCTCCGGCCGCACCAAGGACCTCAATCTGGGCTATATCGCGAGCGGCCTCACCGAGGTGGGCGTGCGCCTGCTGGAGGGGCGCTTCATCCCCGATGTGGAGGCGACGATCGTGGCGACAGTCAACGAGCTGCGCGCCAGATGCGATTATGTGTTCACGACCGGCGGCATCGGCCCCACCCATGACGACATCACCGCGGCCTCGATCGCCAAGGCCTTCGGCCTGCCGCTCACCTTGCATCCGGTGGCCGGGAAGCTGCTGCGCGATCATTACGGCCCCGACAACATCACCGAGGCCCGCATGCGCATGGCGCACACGCCGGAAGGGGCGACGCTGATCGCGAACCCGGTTTCGGTGGCGCCGGGCTTCCAGATCGGCAATGTGTTCGTGCTGGCCGGCGTGCCGCGCATCTGTCAGGCGATGTTCGACGGCATCAAAGGCTCGCTCAAGGGCGGCGACAAGGTGCTCTCCCGCACGGTCGCCGGCTATGTCGGCGAAGGCGCCATCGCCAAGGATCTGGGTGCTCTCCAGGACCGCTATCCGGCCTTGGAAATCGGCTCATACCCGTTCTTCCGCCAGGGCAAGTTCGGCGCCAGCTTCGTCATCCGCGGCACCGACCAGACGATGATCGACGCGTCGGCCCTGGAACTCCACGCCATCATCCGCAACCTCGGCGCCGAGCCCATCGACGGCGACCCGGTGGCGTGAAGGCCAAGGGATGCGCGGGGGAGTTGCCTAACTCTCCGCAAAACGCTATGTCGCTCCGGTCGGCCCACATCCGAAAGCCAGCCCGCTTGGTGGAATTGGTAGACACACAGGACTTAAAATCCTGAGAGACGAAAGTCTCGTGCCGGTTCGAGTCCGGCAGCGGGCACCATCAAACTTTGCCGTTGAAGGGAACGGCCGGCGCGCGCAGACTGATTGTCTCTGCTTTCCCAAGGCGGCGTTCTCATACCAGCAGTGATCTTCATCATCGCCCCGCCGCCATGGCTGAAGGGAACCTCGGAGCCGAGATAGCGTTCTTGCGATGAGCGCAATAAAGCGCGGGAGGATAACCATGCATTGGGGACCCATTGTCCTGGTCGGCCTTGCCCTTGGCGCCTGTACGCCGGACCATCCACCGCAAGCGACCGTGCTGCGGCCTGTCTATTCCGAGTTCGGCATTGATGTGTCGCCTTATGCCTATGGCAATCCATCGCCCTATGGTTACGCCAATGCCTGGGGTCAGCCGACGGGTGCTGCCAACGGATATATCGGGGCCAATCGCTTTTCGCCTCGGCAGGGGCTGATCTGCGAGCGCAGCCGCAATGTCTGCTATGACCAGAACGGCATCAGCGAGGCGGAGACGACGACGTATCTGGGCTCGCGGGATGCGTGGAACCGGCAGCGGCTCTATGGCAGTGCGCGAGTTTATATCCCACCGCCACAATAGCTACGCGTAACAGGCTATCGCGACTTCCCCAATAGCTGGTCGATTTGGTGCTTGGCGGCGTCGAGTGCCTTATCGGCGGCGGCGCGGCCCTTGATCGGCTTCAGGGCGAGTGCCTTCTTGGTGGTCGGGTTGGAACCCTCGACCGCGTAACCGGCAAATTCTTTGGGCCCGACCCATTCGCCGGTGGTGAGGCGGATCTTGCAGCCGCGATATGGAATGACGAACGCCAATCTGACCTCCCCGTTGAGCCTCCCGCCGGTGAGCGGACAAGGCCGCAGCATGCAGCCTGATGGCGCGGGGCGCAAAGGTCTTGTTCGGCTGTGGCGGTATCGGCACACTCCGGACCACTTCAGGAAAGGCTGCTGATGAGCGAGATCTATCACCACCGCGGTTGCCGGATCGTCATTGCCACGGGCACAGCCGCCGGCGGCGGCACCTTCATGCGCTATGAGATCACGCCGGAATCCGACGAGGCCAAGGCGGCGTTCAAGCGGCAGGGGGTCGATCTCATCTCAGGGGCCAAGATGTCCGACCTCGCCTTGGGGGCGAGCCGGAAGGAGATCGACCAGCTGCTGGGCGGCTAGCGCCTAGGCCCGGGCGCTCTCCTGCGCGGGGGCCACCTTCACGGCAGTCTCGACATAGCGGACGAGATCCTTCAATGCCGCTTCCGGGCTGGTGCCCGCCGTGTCGACCACGAGGTCGGCCCTGGTCGGCGCTTCATAGGGCGCGTCGATGCCGGTGAAGTTGCGGATCTCACCGGCCCGGGCGCGGGCATAGAGGCCCTTCGGGTCGCGGGATTCGCAGGTGGCGAGGTCGGCCCGCACATAGACCTCGTGGAAATTGGCACCCACGATGTTGCGTGCATTCTCGCGCTCGGCGGCGTAAGGCGAAATGAGCGAGGTGACGACGATGAGCCCGGCATCGGCGAAGAGGCGCGCCACCTGCGCCGTGCGGCGGATGTTCTCGACGCGCTGCTCTGGCCCGAAGCCCAGATCATTGTTGAGGCCGGAGCGCAACGCATCGCCATCCAGCACATAGACCTGGCGGCCCTTGGCGAAGAGCTCGCGCTCCAGCGCCATGGCAAGGGTCGACTTGCCGGACCCGGAAAGCCCCGTGAGCCAGATGACGGCGCCCTGGTGGCCGTTGGCGGCGGCACGCGCCTGGTTGGTGACGAGATGATCCGGGCTGAACAGCAGGCGTGGCTCTTCCGCGAGCTTTGCCTCGCCGGCGCGGCCGAGGATCACGGCGCCGCCCACGATATCGCCATTGCGCACCAGCACGGCGCGGCCGGTCTTGGTCAGTTCATCAACCACGTCGATCGCCATCAGGTGGCGGCTGCGCACCAGCACCTCGGCGATGCCGTTCTGCTGCACGCGGTCGGCCACCTGGCGCTCGAGGGAGTCGACGTCGATGACGGCGCGGATGCCTTCGACGGCGACGGCATATTCCGAGGTGGCGACTTTGAGCGTGATGCGGTCGCCGGGCTCCAGCGGCGCAGTGTCGAGCCAGAATAGGCGCAGCACCGCCTCATGGGTAAGATGCGGCTGGCGTTCGGCATGGCTTGCCACCATACCGCGCTCGATGAAGAGTTCGTCGTCAAGGGTGAGAGCGACCGATTGCCCGGCCGCGGCCGCGATCTGCGGTGCCGCGTTCCAGGTTTCGATGCTGGCGACCTTGGCCGACTTGCCCGTGGGGGCGAAGGTGAGGGTATCGCCCACCTTGACGCGGCCGCTTTCGATGCGGCCCACGACCAGGCGGCGGTGATCGAACTTGAAGACATCCTGCACGGGCAGGCGCAACGGCAGTTCCGTGGCCGGGCGCGCTGCCTCGAACCCGTCGAGGAGGTCGATCACCGTCTTGCCCTGGTACCAGGGAGTCTGCGCCGAGCGGGCGACGATATTGTCGCCATGGCGCGCCGAGATCGGCACGATCGCCTGGGGTGTGAGGCCGAGTTCGGCGAGGAAGGTGGTGATCTCGTCGGCGACCGACTGGAAGCGCACGGGATCGAAGGCGATGAGGTCGATCTTGTTGACGATGACCGCGACCTGCCGCAACCCCAGTAATTGCAGGATGAGCGCATGGCGGCGCGACTGTTCGCGCACACCTTCGGCGGCATCGATCACCAGCAAGGCTGCCTGGGCCTGCGCCACGCCGGAGACGGCGTTCTTCAGGAACTCCTTGTGCCCCGGTGCATCTATGATGACATAGGGGCGCTTCGCCGTCTGGAAGAAGATCTGCGTCGTGTCGATGGTGATGCCCTGGTCGCGCTCCGCCTGGAAGGAATCCAGCAGGAACGACCATTCCAGCGTGCCGCCGCGCTTGTCGCTGGCAGCCTGCAATTCGGCAAGCTTGCCTTCCGGCAGACTGCCCGTGTCATGGAGCAGGCGGCCGATCAGGGTGGACTTGCCATGATCGACATGGCCGACGATCGCGAAGGGAAAGCGCGCGGCCTGTGGTGCCGCATCGTCATTGGCTGTCGTCACGATGACGTTGGGGGAGATGAGGGGAAGCACGGTCATGATCCTTGTTCCTTCTGCGCTTACATGTAACCGGTGGCGCGCAGACGCTCGAAAGCGTCCTCGCGTTCATGGTCCATGGCGCGGCCGGCGCGCTCCGAGGTCTTGGTCGAACGCAGTTCGGCGATGATTTTATCAAGGCTGTTGGCGTGGCTCGGCACCGGCGAGGTGATGTCGCTGTCGCCCAAGGAGCGATAGCGCTGGCCGTTGCGCGCGAAATAGAGCGGCACCAGCGGAATCTGCTCGCGCTGCACATAGCGCCAGATATCGAGCTCGGTCCAGGCGAGGAGCGGGTGAATGCGCATATGCGCCCCATCCGGCAGGCCGGCGTTGAAATGGTCCCAGAACTCCGCCGGCTGGTCGCGGAAATCCCAGGCGCCGCCATCGGCGCGCGGGGAGAAGACGCGTTCCTTGGCGCGGGTCGCCTGCTCGTCGCGGCGGATGCCGGCGATGAC
>NZ_CAMDRA010000188.1 GCF_945906275.1 Dongia mobilis | reverse complement strand
ATGTGCTGAAGGTAACGCCGGGCGGTAGCCTTGCCTGTCACTATCACACGGCGCCGGTCCATGCCTTCGTGCTGGAAGGGGCGTGGCGCTATCTGGAGCATGATTGGGTGGCGGAGACCGGCAGCTTCATCTATGAGCCGCCGGGCGAGGTGCACACACTCCATGCCGACGCGACGCGCGGGATGAGCACCTTCTTCGTGACGCGCGGGTCGCTGGTCTATACCGATGCCAAGGGCCAGCAGATCGGCTTCGAGGATGTGTTCACTCGGCTGGCGCGCTTTCGGGAGCATTTGTCGCAGTCGGGGCTGGATCAGACAATTGCCGATCAGCTGATTCGCTGACCCTGGCCGCGATCAAGCTGTAGGCGACCGGCACCACGAGCAGCGTGAAGAAGCTGCCGAAGGTGAGGCCGCCGACGATGACCCAGCCGATCGCCTGGCGCGATTCGGAGCCCGCACCCTCGGCCAGTGCCAGCGGGATCGTGCCCAGCACCATGGCGCCGGTGGTCATGAGGATCGGCCGCAGGCGCAGCACCGCGGCATCGATCGCGGCCTGGATGCGGTCGGCGCCCGCCTCGCGGCGCTGGTTGGCGAATTCGACGATCAGGATGCCATGCTTGGTGATGAGGCCGATCAGCGTCACCAGGCCGATCTGGCTGTAGACATTGAGCGTGCCGCCGGTGAGATGCATGGCGATGAGGGCGCCGGTCATCGCGAGGGGCACGGTCAGCATGATGATGAAGGGATCGCGGAAGCTTTCGAACTGGGCGGAGAGCACCAGATAGATAAAGGCCAGCGCCAGGATGAACACGGTGACGCCGCTCTGGCTGGAGGCCAGGAATTCCCGCGACTGGCCGGAATAGTCGGTCTGCATGGTGTTGGGCAGGGTCCGCGCCACGATCTCCTGCAGCGCCTGCAGCGCTTCACCGGAGGTGATGCCGGGGGCGGCGTTCACCGACACCGTGGCGGCGCGCAACTGGTTCCAGCGGTTGAGATCCTTGGGCGCCACGGTTTCGCGGATGCTGACCAGGTTGGACAAGGGGATCATCGCCCCACCCTCGGCGCGCACATAGATGAGCTTGGCCTGGTCCGGCGTGGTGCGCGAGCGATCGTCGACCTTGACCACGACGTCATATTGCCGACCGTCGCGCTTGAAGCGCGTCACGTCGCGGCCGGCCAGGAGGGATTCAATCGTGGCGCCGATGCGGTCGATGTCGATGCCGAGATCGGCCGCCTTGTCGCGATCGACCGTGAGGCGGATTTCCGGCTTCGACAGCTTGAGATCGGAATCCGGGTTGGCGAGGCGCGGATCATCGAGCGCCGCATCGACCACGGCCTGGGCAGTGGCGTCCAGCTCCTCATAGGTGCCGGTGCTGAGGATGACGATCTCGGCAGCCTTCTGATTGGGTCGACCACCGAGCGACGCCGGCACGTTGACGAAGGCGTTCACGCCGGGAAGTTGCGACAGCGGCCCGCGCAGTGAGGCGGCGATTTCCTTGGATGAGCGTTCGCGTTCTTCCCAGGGCTTCAAGCGAATGGGCGCCATCGCCTGCGAGGGGCTTTGATTGCCGGTCACGGTGTTGTAGGCGCTCACCTCCGGGATGGCAGCAAACAGCGTTTCCATCTTCTGCACATAGGCCGAGGTGTAGTCGATGGTGGCCCCTTCCGGGCCGGTGACGGTTGCGAACAACAGGCCGCGATCCTCGACCGGGGTCAGTTCCGAGCGCAGGCCGCTCACCAGCCAGAAGGCCGAACCGGCCACGCCGATCACCAGCAGGACCACCAGCCAGCGCAGCTTCATGCAGAGATCGAGGCTGCTGCGATAGCCCTTGGCAAGGCCCACGAGCAGATATTCGATCGCGCCGTAGATGATGCCGTGTTTTTCATGCTCGCGGTCGGGCAGCAGCTTGGCGCACAGCATCGGCGACAAGGTGAGGGCGACGAAGCCGGAGATCAGCACCGCGCCGGCCAGCGTCAGGGCAAATTCGACGAACAGTTTCCCGGTACGTCCGGTCTGCAACGCCACCGGCACATAGACGGCGGCCAGCGTGATGGTCATGGCCAGCACGGCGAAGGCAATCTCGCGGCTGCCGACCAGGGCGGCTTTCAGGGGTGACAGGCCTTCCTCGATATGCCGGTGGATGTTCTCCAGCATGACGATGGCATCGTCGACCACGAGGCCGATCGCCAGCACGAAGGACAGCATGGTGAGGGTGTTGAGGGTGAAGCCCAGCGCATACATGAGCGCACAGGCGCCGATCAGCGAGAGCGGTATGGTGACCAGCGGGATGATGGTGGCGCGGACCGAGCGCAGGAAGAAGATGATGACCAGCAGGACCAGCGCCACCGCTTCGCCAATGGTGCGATAGACATTGTCGATCGAGCGGGCGATGAAAGTCGAGGAATCGTAGGCCAGTTCCAGCTTCATGCCGCTCGGCAGGGATTGCTGGATAGCGGGCAAAGCGGCCCTGATCTCTTCCGACACGTCGAGCGGATTGGCGGTCGATTGCTTGATGATGCCGAGCGTGACACCGTTCTTGCCGTTGATGCGGGCGCGCACGGAATCGTCATAGGCGGCAAGCTCCACATCGGCGACATCGCCGAGGCGCACCAGTGCCTGGCTCGACTTGCTGACGATGATCGCGGCGAATTCCTCCGGCGTGTTGATGCCAGTGTCGGAGAGGACCGAGAATTCGCGCGACTGGCTTTCGATGGTGCCGGCCGGGATTTCGACATTCTGCGCGCGCAGCGCATCTTCGATGCCCTGGACGGTCAGCCTGAAGGCAGCGAGGCGCTCCGGCTTCAGCCAGATGCGCATGGCGGGCTTGCGTTCGCCGAAGATGCGCACTTCGGAAATGCCGGTCAGGGTCTGCAGGCGGTTCTTCACGAAGCGGTCGACATAGTCGGAGATCTGCAGCGAGGAATCCATCTCGCTGGTGAAGGCCATCCAGATGATCGGCTGGGCGTCGGCCTCGACCTTGGCGATGACTGGTTCCTCGACATCGTCCGGCAGCTTGCCGCGGGCGCGCGAAACGCGGTCGCGGACGTCGGCTGCGGCGGCGTCGATGTCGCGGTCGGAGCGGAAGGTGATGCTGATGCGGGATGATTCGGCGCGGCTGGTCGATTTGATGAAATCGATGCCTTCGATGCCGGAGAGGCTTTCCTCGAGCGGCTGCGTCACCTGCAGTTCGATGATCTCGGCCGAGGCGCCACGGAAGGTGGCGGAGACGCTGACCACCGGTTCATCGATATTGGGATATTCGCGCACGGCGAGACGCTGATAGGCGATGATGCCGATCAGCAGGATCACGAGGTTGATGACCGTGGCGAAGACCGGCCGGCGGATGCAAAGCTCTGGCAGGCGCATGCCCTTCGCCCCTACGGCTCGACCACGACGGCGTCGGCGCCGGGCCGCAATTTCATCTGGCCATCGGTGACGATTGTTTCGCCGACACTCAATCCTTCCACGATCTGGACCTTGCCGGCCTGGCGCAGGCCGGTCTTGACCGGCTTCAGCTCTGCCTTGCCGTCGACCAGGGCGTAGACGAAGATCCGGTCACCGCGGGCGACCAGGGTCTGTTCGGGCACGACGACCGCATTCTCGATGATGCCGGCATCGATCTCCACTTCGATGAAGAGGCCCGGTTTCAGCCTGCCATCCATGTTATCGATCTCGGCGCGCACCGACACGGCGCGGGAGGCCGCATCGAGCTTGGGGTCGATGGCGAGAATCTTGCCGGTGAAGTCCTCGCCGGGGAAGGCGTCGGTGCGGATGGTGACCGCGGTGCCCTGCTTGAGGATGGCGAGTTCCGTCTGAGGAACGGAGAAATCGACATAGAGCGGATTGATGCGGCTCAGGGTGAAGATGGCCTGGCCTGGGTTCATGTATTCGCCGATGCTGACCATGCGCAGGCCGAGCGCACCATCGAACGGTGCCGTGATCCGGGTCTTGGCGAGATTGGCCTGGGCGAGGTTGAGGGCTGCTTCGGCGATGCCGAGTTCGGAGGCAGCTTCGTCGACCGCCTTGGGCGTGCCGGCGCCCTTGGCCATCAGATTGTTGGCGCGCTCGGCATTGGCGCGCCACAGCTTGATCTTGGCATCCGCTTCGGCGACCTGGGCCCGGTAGATGGAGGTATCAAGTTCGGCCAGCATATCGCCCTTGGCGACCTGGCTGCCCTGGGCCGCGGAGACGCTGATGATGCGGCCGGCGATCTCCGGGCTGACGGTGACGGTGTCGGAGGCGGTTAGGGTGCCCACGGAGCGCGAGCGGCGCGTGAGGGTCTCGGTCGTGGCTTTCGCGATGTAGACCGGCACCGGCGGTCCCTTGGCCGCGGCACCTGGCGCCTGGGAGGCGGCGGAACTGGGCAACAGGCTGGCCGGCATCCAATTCTCCGGCAGGTGGTCGCGGCCCCAGTAGAGCCCGCCCACCAGCGCAGCGAGCGCAAGCAAAGCGGCGAGTCTGGGCAGGCGCGTGCGTTTTCTGGTCTTTGTCATTCGGTGTTCATCTGTCCAAATTTGGTAGCCGGTCGCCTGCGAGGCATATGGTTACGGTCGGGTCGGCTGGGAAGATCAATGCCGGAAATCCAGGCTCTCCCTAGAGGTCCCGAATTACACGGCGATGACGCCAATTCCCTGTGCAATAAGCAGCATACTCTCAAAACGCCGCGCTGCCGAAGCCGCAATGCGCTGCGCCGCATCTTGCGGATTGCGGTCAGGTCGATGGAAAGCGCGTCGAAACCACCCATTCTTTCCGGCCCGGGCGATATATTAATGTCATTCGTGTTGACAGCTACCGCAGGGTTGCAGTACATGCTGCCCCGCCGAACAGACGAGCCTGATCAAAGGCTTCGATCCTGTCTTGCGCGGGTGTAGCTCAGTTGGTTAGAGCGCCGGCCTGTCACGCCGGAGGCCGCGGGTTCAAGTCCCGTCACTCGCGCCATTCTCCCTTTCCAAATATTAACGAAAAATCAACTAGTTGCGCGCCATTTGGCGGGCAATTCACGGCGTTTTGGGGTGGTTTTTACCCTTCCTTGGCCCAATTAACCTCTTTATAGTGGCGGCGGCCCGGAGTCGTGATTTTGGTCGCGATCAGGGTCTTTTGCGCTGCGAAAAATTGGCGTAAAGGACCGCTGCAATTCCGGTCCTCGGATGCACCCAGGTGAGGCCCTGGCCGCCCCTGGGACTGAATTGGGTGATGGAGCGTAGGAAAGCATCTAGGGATGGACGACCTCCTCAAAGAATATCTGCCGATCCTGATCTTCCTGATCATTGCAACGGCGCTGACGCTGGTGATGGTCACGGCGTCCCTGGTGCTCGGCAAGCAGAACCCCGATTCGGAAAAACTGTCGCCCTATGAGTGCGGTTTCGAGGCGTTCGACGATGCCCGCCGCCAGTTCGACGTCCGCTTCTATCTCGTGTCGATCCTGTTCATCATCTTCGATCTCGAAGTGGCCTTCCTGTTCCCCTGGGCCGTTTCGCTCGGCAATATCGGCATGTTCGGCTTCTGGTCGATGATCATCTTCCTCGGCGTCCTCACCGTAGGGTTCATCTACGAGTGGAAAAAGGGCGCCCTAGAGTGGGAATAATCGGGGAATGGGAGTAGATCAAATGAGCCAGCCCCTTTCGGTGCCAGCCAATCCAGGTGGGGTCCTGCGTCCCGGCCCGCTCCAGGACCAAATCCTCACCGAAGTGACCAACGAGCTCCAGGACAAGGGCTTCGTGGTTGCGCAGATGGACAAGCTGGTGAACTGGGCGCGGACCGGATCGCTCTGGCCGATGACCTTTGGTCTCGCCTGCTGCGCCGTCGAAATGATGCATGCCTATATGGCGCGTTACGATCTCGACCGGTTCGGCGTCGTGCCGCGCGGGTCCCCCCGCCAGTCCGACGTTATGATTGTCGCCGGCACGCTCACCAACAAGATGGCCCCCGCCTTGCGCAAGGTCTATGACCAGATGGCCGAGCCGCGCTGGGTCATCTCGATGGGCTCCTGCGCCAATGGCGGCGGCTATTATCACTATTCATACGCGGTGGTTCGCGGCTGCGACCGCATCGTGCCGGTCGATGTCTATGTTCCGGGCTGCCCGCCGACGGCCGAGGCGCTCGTTTATGGAATTCTGCAGCTGCAGAAGAAGATCCGACGCACATCGACGATTGCGCGCTGAGAGCGCGGATCATCGAACGGGCTTAGGGGAAGGGTAGGGACAATACCATCATGACAGATGTCTATCGCGAGCTTGGCGACTATATCGCAGCCGCCCTCGGTGACGCCGTGCT
>NZ_CAMDRA010000187.1 GCF_945906275.1 Dongia mobilis | reverse complement strand
AGATTGCCGACACACAATTGCTGCCCGGAGACACGATAGGTCGCCTTCAGGTCGGGCTCTACGCGGACATAATCCTGGTAGTTGACGGCATCCGGCGTGGCGAGGTCGCCGCGGAACTCAAGACAGGCTTCCGGTGTCTCGCCTTCGGTGTTGAGCTTGCTGCCGGTCAAGGAGAAGGCCAGCATCTGGCGCAACTGCTCGGCGCGGTTTGCAGCCTGTTCATCGTAATTGTAGCGCTGCGCTTCTTCATAGGCCGCGAGCGCCAGGCGCTTCTCGCCCAGATTGTCGAGTTGCTTGGCCACGAAGTTGAGGGAGGCGGCCTGCAACTCGTACTGGTTCGTTTCGACATAGGCTCGATAAGCGGCCAACGCCGCCTTGCGCTTCTCGCCGGCGCCCTCAAGCAGGCTGGCGAGTGTGATCCAGCTGTCATAGCTCTCATCGCCCAGACCAAGCGCCCGGGCGCGCAGTGCGACGGCCTCCTTGAACCGCCGGGCATCTGCCTCCGACTTCGACTGCTGGACCAGGAGGTCAATCCGGCGGGGATCCTCACCTTTTGCGGCGGCCAGCAGTTCTGCACGGTATGCAGCGGCTTCACGTGCGATATCCGCAAGGTCGGCAGCGCTGGCGGATTGGGGCAGGAGGAATTGGAGGACGAGCAGGAGGAGGAAGCCAAGGCGGAAGATGGGGGCACGCATGTCAGTTATCCCGCATGAACGAGTTTGTCTGGAGATGATATAGACGTCTCAGCGCGGCGAACCGTCCCGCAAAAATCCGCAGCGACCAATTATAGCGTCGACGAAACGACTTGATAGCCGATGATTGCGACAGGATTTGGGCGACTGCCCGCATCGCGTGAAAAAATATCGTCGCCTTGGCGCTCGACGATTCGATTGCTAAGGTCGGCCAGTCATGACGGAACCGACGACAGAACGACAGATCCCCCCGCCCAAAACCTGGCTGATCCTGGGTGAGCGGACTGGCGACAACGCCCAGGTCCTGGCGCTGGGTCGCGCCCTCGGCTGGCCTTGCACCATCAAGCAGATCCGGTATGACGACAGTTGCACGGTTGCGTTCAAGGACCGTGGCGCCAGCCTGACCGGGGTCGACCTGAACCGCAGCGATCCGCTGACGGCACCCTGGCCCGACGCCATCATCGCCATCGGCCGCCGGTCGGTGCCAGTGGCGCGCTGGATCCGGGCACAGGCGGCACGGCCGCCGCTGCACATTCATCTCGGGCGGCCCAGGGTTGATCTCGAATTGTTCGACCTTGTCATCACGACCCCTCAATACAATCTCCCGGCCGCGCCGAATGTGATTGAAATCACGCTCCCCTTTGTTTCCGTCGAAGCCGAGACGCTGGGACGCGCCGCCGCCGCCTGGCATGAGCGATTTGCCGCCCTGCCCAGGCCCTGGACGGCGGTGATGGTGGGCGGTCCGACTCCGCAACTGGCCTTCGGCGTCACCGAAGCCCAGCGGATGCTGGCGGAACTGGCCGATTTCCGCGCCGCCCATGCGGGCAGTTTGCTGGTCACGACGTCGCCACGTACCGAAGCCGCCGTTGTCACGGCCTTGCAAGCCGGCCTCACGCGGATCGCCCCTGGACAGAGTCTTTTCATCCCCTTCGGCGCCGGCGCGGACAATCCCTACCAGGCGATGCTGGCGCTGGCTGACCGTTTCGTGGTGTCGGTCGATAGTGCGTCGATGGTGGCCGAAGCGGCGACGCGGCAGAAGCCGATCCACCTCTTCCACCTGCCCAAGATCCCACCGAAGGTAAAGCCAGGGCTCAAATCCGCGCTGTCGCGCAACTGGCGCCTGCGCCGAAAGGCACGGCAGGATGCCCAGCAGCCCGCCGATCCGCTCGATAGGCTCTACGATTTTTGGACCCGCCGCGGCAAAGCCCGACCCCGGCGTGATATTGACCAGTTGGAGAATCGGCTGATTGCCATGGGTGTCGCACAACCGCTCGATGGCGAGGTGCAGACAGACGAAACAGCTTTCCGGGCTTTGCGCGACGAAATCGAGGCAACCGTCGACCGGATCCAAGCGCTTTGGCGCGAGAAGGCGACGAAATAGGACCTTGGTCTTATCTTGTGCCGAGCCAATGCTTGAGGCAGGCGCAAGTCGCGTGATATGACGCCCCCATGAAATTTCCCCGGGAATCCCGATAAAATGCTGGTTTGGATTGACGCTGCCCAATGTGGGCGGATTCCGAAGATCTTTGGCCTCACCTTGGTCGAACGTCATCTTCAGGCCCTCAAACGCTCGTTGCCCCGTCCGACCAGAATCGTGGTCGACCTCGGCACCGAGGGTCAGAAACCGTCCATCGATTCCAGCCTCAACGAGGTCTTCCAGATCGAATGGCGCCAGGGCACCGGTGATTTTTCTGCCCGTCTCAATGGCTTTGCGGCCGAAGCCGGAAGCCAGCCCGTTCTGCTTCTGGACGGCGCCACCCTGCCGGATGCGCGCCTGCATGCTTCGCTCACCGGACTTGCGGATTCCGTCGCCGTCATGGCACCCAAGGGCGAAGAGCGCGCCGCCATGATCCGGCTTGAAACCGGCCTTGCCGGCGGTGCTGTCGATGCCGGCGATCTTTATGGTCTGGCAGAAAAGTTGGTCGCGGCCGGCACCGTGCGCCCCGATGGCCAGGATGAGTTCAACGGCTTCATCCGAAAGCTGCGGCGCACCATCCCCTATTACATGTTCCGGGTCGAAACCGCCGACAAGGCGGCCAAGGTCGAGAAGTTCATGTTCTGGTCGAACTACAAGGGCTCGACCGATTTCTTCACCCGCTATGTCTACCCGCCTCTGGTCTGGATCTCGGTCGGGCCGCTGGCACGGGCGCGCGTCCACCCCAATGCTGTAACTGTTTTCAGCATCATCCTGGCGCTGGGGGCGATCCCGATCTGGGCGATCGGTGACCCCTGGTCCTTCTGGACCGGGTTCGCCATGGCCTATGGCATGAGTGTTCTCGATTCCGTCGACGGCAAGCTTGCGCGCCTCACCTTCACCGATTCACGGTTGGGCAATTTCCTGGACCATGGCCTCGATATGGTACATCCGCCGTTCTGGTATCTGTCCTGGGCCTACGGTATCGGACTCGCAACCCTCGGCTGGGGATCTACGCTTGGCATCGCCACGATCCTCGTGATGGTGTTCTACGTCGTCGACCGGCTGATCCTGAAGGTCTATCCGACCTATTTCCAGCGCGCCTTTCATACCCACTCGAAGCTGGATGGACGAATGCGCACCTTCATCGCACGGCGCAATATCACGCTGCCGATGTTCATCCTGGGTTATGCGCTGGGCCTGGCCACCGAGGCATTCTATCTGATCGTCGCCTGGCAGATCCTGACCGCTGCCTATCACGGCGCGCGCACGTTCTGGATCATCGTCATCGACCGCGCACATCTCAAGGACCGTCGGCCGACCGATGTCGCCAGTGCCCTGAAGCAGGTCGACTGAAACGGAAAACGCCGCCCGAAAGGGCGGCGTTTTCTCTCAATCTTTTGCGTTCGGCGTCAGTACTTGTCGTCCTGAACAGCCTCTCGCACCTCACTGGCGAACCACATCTGCTGCAACTTGCTCAGCTGCTTGGGTTCGAAAGCCTTGAATGGCAGTTCGGCGATGAAGTTGATGTAACGCCGCGGAATGTTCGTGATACCGCGCGGGCTGACACCATGGATCGCAAGCGCTGAATTGACAAAGCAGGCATAGGAGTTGGCTTTGTATGGCAGCGTCTTCACCAGTTCGACATCGCGGTCCATGGAGCGATGTTTGATGAAACGCGGCTCGCGGCGCCAGCGATAGATGTCAAAATCGCCGCCGCTGACCTGGTCAGCCGGATCACGGAAGTAGAACAGGGCCGAGAAGATCTTGTCGCACAGATCGACATGGGGCGTCTTGACACTGGTGACTTCGCGCACCGGCGTATTCATGACGAACTGGCAGTCGAGACGGATGTCGGCGTCGCCGGCAAAGCCGCGTGGCACAACGCGCCAATCTTCAAAGCGCCGCCCGACCCGCGCCTCAAGACCGGGAAATTCGCGACGCAGGTGATCGCCGAACAGGCGGGTCACATGGCGCCAGTAATCACCCGACGTATGATATTCGAAGAATTCGCGCCACAGCGGCGAGATCCGCTTGTCACCCAGGACCTGCTTCACCGTGAGGCGAACCGCAACGTTGCTGCCAACCTCGCTGCGACCATTGAGGATCATCTCCAGGCTCGGAAACTCCGCTTCCAGCTGCTGGTAGATTTCTGCGGGCACGGCATTCTGGCGCGCATGATGTGTGTATGGTTCGGTTACAACCTGATCGGCACCAACGCCCTCCAGCATATGGGGCGCGCGCTGTTCAACCGTGGCTGCCAACATCGAGTCTGTCTCCAATCCTGCCCCTAGCGGGGAATTTCTAGCGGAACAATTGCAGCTTGCCTGTCGTTTGGCGACGATACAACCTGACAACCCGCCGCAGCGACGTTCCGTCGCCTCACTTCAAGCTGCCAGCTTGCGGCACAAATCCAGCGCATCGTGCCGCACGTGATTCTTGGCCATCTCGCTCTCGACCAAAGCCTCGTCAATGATGCCCTTCTGCAGCATTTCGACAACCAGGCTGAAAAATAGCCTCTCCTGATTGGGGTCGGGATGAGGCTGGTAGTATCCGTCCTTGATCGCTCGGGGCCTCGCCGCACCAAAGGTCTTCTTGACCGATTTCATCAGGCTGCTGGTGAAGGAGCCAGATTTTTTGGGTTTCTCGCGGATCGAAAAATCGATCGGCAGGCCGGTCTTCCAGGGCTGCGTCCGCCGATAGGTGGTATGGAGGATCTTGGTGGCCGGGGTCAGATGATCGAAGTCATTCCATTCCGGCTCGATCAGGCCGACATTGGCGTCATCCTCATATTCAAGCTTGATCCATTTCAAATAGTCCTTCTTGAACTCTAACAGCTCACCGAAGGTCTTTTCGGCATCCCAATGGGTCAGCTTGGCATTGTCGAGCAGCATCACGCTCGAGGCACGGTAGGGGGGCATTTCCTTGAGGCCTGGACGAATCCGGCACATGACGCCGGCCCCCTTCATGTCACGCGTGAACAGTTCCATGATGTCCGCCACAGCGAAACAGTCGGGGTCGATGACTACGGCGCGGCCCTCATAGCCCATGGTCTTGGGTGGCGAAAAACGGACCGGCGTGAAGGATTGCAGGTCCGCATCGGTCCAGACCCGGTGTTCCAATCCGCGCAGAAACTTCTGCCCGACTCTGGCACTCAACCAGGGAAAGTCCCGGAAATGCATGATCTCGACGTCGAAGGCGTCTGGCTGGCGACTGTTGCGCTTGGCGGCATAGCCAGCCACCAGGGCGCCGAGATATTGTTCATCGTTGGACTGGATGAAGAGCTTGTATGCCACGAAACTTCCCCTCTCTCGGGTCCGCAGAATTGTCCCTGACCGTTGCTGATGATGATAGTCACCTTGCCCTGCGGCAGCAACCGAACCTATTGATAATGCGCCCATTTGCCGCAAACCGAGCAGGGTTAATTTAGCCCCCGAGGACGTCTCGGGCAATTGACATCCGGCACCTGGATGTTATCACAACCACAGCGCCGGCCAGGTTCCGGGACCGCGCATGGATTTCTTTAGAGGAAGGCGTACCCCTTGGGCGCATCCGGTCGCGACGTCAGCAAGAGCTTGGACCCCAAACAGACCCCCTCGGCCCTGGCCAATGCATACGGAGTCATTCGCAAGCATGGGATCTGGCGCCAGGTGCCGGTCATGATCGGCGTGATGGCTGCCAGCCTGCTTGAGGGTCTCAGTGTCGCCAGTCTTTTTCCGATCCTGACGATCGTTTCGGGCGACCCTGCAGAAGAGCCGAACAAGGTCGAAAAGCTCATCCTGATGTCCTTTGAGCTCCTGCATATCCCGGCCACCCTGGGCGCCTTGATCCTGCTGCTCGGGGCTTTCGCCATACTAAAGGCGATCATTTCGCTCAATGTCGCTCGCTATGTCGGCTTCCTGGTTGCCGAAATTGCGACCGAGATGCGCTCCCGCATGATCGATGCCATGCTGGCCGCGCGCTGGTCCTACTACACAGTCAACCCAATTGGTCGCTTTGCCGGCGCCATCACGACAGAGGCCAATTGGGGTTCAGCGATCTATCGCACATCACTCAATTTGCTGATTGCCGCAACGCAGGCCCTCGTCTTTGCCATCATTGTGTTCATCGTCGATTGGCAGGTCGCCTTGATCGGTTCGCTGATGGCAGTCGTCGTCGGTGTGACGATGCGAATCCTGATCAGGCGTTCTCGCCTGTTTGCCC
>NZ_CAMDRA010000186.1 GCF_945906275.1 Dongia mobilis | reverse complement strand
CGCTGGATGCCAAGGACCCGCTGGCCTTCGCCCGCGACCGCTTCGAGGTGCCGGACGGCATGGTCTATCTCGACGGCAATTCGCTGGGCGCCCTGCCGAAGCAGACGCCGGCCCGCCTTGATGCCGTCATCCGCGAGCAATGGGGCCAGGACCTCATCACCGGCTGGAACAAGCATGGCTGGGTTGCGTTGCCGCGGCGCCTCGGCGCGACACTGGCAAAGCTGATCGGCGCTGAGGCCGATGAAGTGGTTGTGTGCGATTCAACCTCACTCAACGTGTTCAAGCTGCTGAGCGCCGCCTTGTCCCTGCAACCGACCCGCAAGGTCATCCTCTCGGACACCGGCAATTTCCCAACCGACCTCTATATGGCGCAGGGTCTTGCGCAATTGCTGGGGCAGGGTCATCGGCTGGAACTGGTGGCACCCGATGACGTCATCACGCGCCTCGACGCCGATGTCGCCGTGGTGATGCTGACCGAGATCGACTACCGCACCGGCCGCAAGCACGACATGGCCGCCATCAATGCCAGGGCGAAGGCCGCCGGTGTGCTGACCCTGTGGGATCTTGCCCATTCGGCTGGTGCCCTGCCCGTCGACCTCAACGGCACCGGCGCCGATTTTGCGATCGGCTGCGGCTATAAATATCTCAACGGCGGCCCGGGCGCGCCGGCGTTCCTGTTCGTGGCAAGGCGCTGGCTGGAGGCGACGCAGCAGCCGCTGTTCGGCTGGTTCGGCCATGCGGCCCCCTTTGCCTTCGAGACCGCATATCAGCCAAAGGCCGGGATCGATCGCTTTCTGGTGGGAACACCGCCGGTGCTGAGCATGGCGGCGCTGGAATGCGGCCTCGCCACCTTTGACGGAATCGACATGGCGCTGCTGCGGGAAAAGTCCCTGGCGCTGGGCGACCTCATGATCAAGCTGGTGACGCAGGAATGCGGCGGACTCGGCCTCACCCTCGCCAGCCCCACCGAGGGCAAGGCGCGCGGCAGCCAGGTGAGCTACGCCCATGCCGAGGGTTACGCCGTCATGCAGGCGCTGATCAGCCACCGGGTGATCGGCGATTTCCGGGCGCCCGACCTCATGCGTTTCGGCTTTACCCCGCTTTATGTCCGCTATCAGGATATCTGGGACGCCGTCGCCACCCTGAAGTCCGTGCTGGTGACCGCGGAATGGCAGAAACCGGCCTTCCGCCAGCGCGCCGCCGTCACCTGACCGGCCACCCACGGGACTGGATTTTACCGGCCGCCCGGGGCAACATGCGCCACATCGACAGGAATCAGGGAGTGGAGCTTCATGCGGCCAATCTTCGTCATGGTCAAATGCGATCCCGGCAAGGCCTATGAGGTCGCCGAAAAGGCGCTCGATACCGTGCAGCAGATCGCCGAGCTCTACTCGATCTCCGGTCAGTATGACCTGCTGGTGAAATGCTACCTGCCCACCGACATGGATGTCGGCCGCTTCGTGACCTCGGAGCTGCAGACGCTGCCCTTTGTCAAGGACACGCTCACCATCATCACCTTCAACGCGTTCACGTAAACCAGAACAATTTCCACAAGGGGGAACTGCCCATGACCACCAGGATCTCGCTGATGAAGCGGGCCAGCATCGCAACCCTTCTCGCCTCCGGCCTGGCGCTTGCCGCCTGCGGCGAGGAGAAGAAGGAAGAACAGGCGGCCGCCACCAACACCACCGCCACCACGGCGGCGGCACCTGCCGCCGCACCCGCGACCGGCGACACCAAGGTCGGCATCCTGTTCGATGTCACCGGCCCGATCGCCAGCTTCATTCCGCCGATGATGGATTCCGTGAAGCTTGCGGAAAAGGAAATCAATGAGGGCGGAGGATTGCTCGGCGGCAAGATGATGACCGTGGTCGGCGACACCACCGGCGCCACGCAAGGTGCTGTCGACGCCGCCACCAAGCTGGTCAATGTCGAGAACGTCCCGGTCGTCGTTGGCGCGCTGATGTCGGGCACGACCCTGGCCGCCGCCAATGCGGTCACCATTCCCTCGGGCGTGCTGCAGATCTCGCCGACCGCGACCTCGCCGGACTTCACCAGCCTCAAGGACAATGACTACGTCTTCCGCATCGTCCCCTCGGATGCCTATCAGGGCGTCGTGCTGGCCAGGCTGGTGCTCGACCAGGGCATCAAGACCGTGGCCCTCACCTATGCCAACAATGATTACGCAACACCGCTCGCCACGGGTTTCGCCACCGCCTACAAGGCTGGCGGCGGCACCATCACGGCCGAGGTGAAGCATGAGGAAAAGCAGCAGAGCTACGCCGCCGAACTCGGCACGCTGGCCAAGGACAAGCCGGAAGCCCTGGTGCTGATCGCCTATGCCGGTGACAGCGGCACCACCATAGTCAAGGAAGCGCTGGAGAACAGCCTCTTCACCCGCTTCATCGGCACCGATGGCCTGCGCGACAACAAGCTGATCGAGCAGATCGGCGCCGACAATCTGAAGACCTCGTTCTTCACCTCGCCCTCGGCGCCGGAGAGCGATGCCGCGAAGAAGTTCGACGAGCTCTACACCGCCGCCTACCAGACCTCGAAGGACAAGATCTTCATCGGCCAGACCTATGATTCGGTCATGCTCGCGGCCCTCGCCGTCGAGAAGGCCGGCTCGACCGACCGCGTCAAGGTGCGCGACGCCCTGCGCGAGATCGCCAATGCGCCCGGCGAGAAGATCCTGCCCGGCGAGTGGAAGAAAGCCAAGGAACTGCTGGCCGCCGGCAAGGACATCGATTATTCCGGCGCCACCGGCGAGATGGAATTCGATGCCAATGGCGACATCCCCGGCGTGATCGGCCACTTCGTGGTCGATGGCACCGGCTACAAGCAGGTCGGGCTCGTCACCCCGTAACCTGGGCCACGGTTTGCGACATGCGGCCCGCTTGTGATCGGCAGATCATCGGCGGGCCGCTTTGCATTTGGGAGGTGTGATGGCAATGAAGGCGATCCTGTTTGATGCCTATGGCACCTTGCTCGATGTTCATTCGAGTGTCGCGCGTCATGCTGACCGGTTGGGATCTGTTGCCGGCGCCGTGTCGGCTTTGTGGCGGCAGAAGCAGCTGGAATAAACCTGGACGCTGACCCTGGCCGGCCGCTACCGGCCGTTCGACGCGGTGACCGCCGACGCCCTCGATTTTGCCCTTGCGCTGCATGGGTACGCGGATGCGACCCTGCGCCACGATCTCCTCGGCAGCTATCGGCACCTCGCCCCGTTTGCCGATGTCGGCCCGGCGTTGACGCAGTTGAAGGCTGCGGGGATGCGGCTCGGCATTCTCTCCAACGGCACGCCGGCGCTGTTGCGCGAAGCTGTTGCCTCGGCCGGCATCGCTGCCTTGCTGGATCCTCTTCTCTCAGTGGATGCGATCAGGATCTACAAGCCCGATCCGCGCGTCTATGCGATGGCCGCCGACAGCCTCAATCTGTCGCCGGGCGAGATCGGCTTCGTCTCGTCGAACGCCTGGGACGCCATGGGCGCCGAGAGCTTCGGCTTCCAGGTGTTCCAGTTGCGGCGCCAGCCCGGGCCGGAGGAATACCATCTCGCCGGCAGGACCAGGGTCATGGCCTCGCTCAGCGACCTTCCCGGTCTGCTTTAGCTGTCGATCCGGCGCGGCGGCTTTTCTGGCAGCACGCCATTGGCAAATCGCTGCAGCACGATGATGAGCAGCACGCCGATGAGCAAGGCGCGCAGATAGGACGATCGCGTGATCCATTCCGCCGGCAGCCGGTTGGTGAGGAGCTCGGTCCCCGACCAGATCAGCCAGACCAGTCCCGCCCCCAGCATGGCACCACGATTGTTGCCGCTGCCGCCGATGATGAGCATCACCCAGACCAGGAAGGTGGTGAGCAAGGGTTCGGTGGCGCTGGAGCCGATGAACTTGAAATACATGGCGGAAAGCGCGCCGCCCAGCCCCATCACCATCGACCCGATGACGAAGGCTTCGAGCCGGAAGCGCACCACATCCTTGCCGATGGCGGCTGCCGCCAGTTCATTGTCGCGGATCGCCCGCATGGCGCGACCCCAGGGCGACATCCAGGCGCGCTCGGCCGCAACATAGAGAATGATCATCACCAGCAGCACAAAAGCCAGGAAGGCAATATTGCCCCTGGGCTGGCCGAGGCTTTCGAACGGCCGCGGCACGGTCGAGATGCCCATGGTGCCGTTGGCCAGCCAATCCTCGTTCTTGAGGATAAGTCGGATGATCTCGGATATGCCGATCGTCGCCATCGCGAGGTAATCGCCCTTGAGGCCGAGGCAGATGCGCCCGACCGGCCAGGCGATGAGGCCCGAGAGCAGCATGGCGATAGGCAGCGCCAGCAGCGGCGGCCAGCCGAAACCACCCAGATAATTGGGACTCTCCGGCGAGGTCAGGATGGCGGTGGTATAAGCACCCACGGCGAAGAAGCCGGCGATGCCCGCATTGAACAGGCCGGCAAAGCCCCATTGCAGGTTGAGCCCCAGGCACAGCACGCCATAGATGCCGAACATGGTGGCGAGCGAGATCGCATACATGAGAAGGCCGAAGAACTGCATATCCATCACAGCACCCGGCCCTTGAAGATGCCGGTCGGCCGCCAGATCAGCATGCAGACCATGACGAAGAAGGCGACGGCGTTCTTGTAGGCGGGTGGTACCAAAGGCAAATCGCTGATCCAGGGATAGGTCGCCACTTCCTGGGCGATGCCGATCGCAAGCCCGCCGACGATGGCGCCGTAGGGTTTGCCGATGCCCCCCAGGATCGCCGCCGCGAACAAGGGCAGCAGCAGGTCCCAGCCGACGCTGGGATGGAGCTTGGAATTGATGCCGGCAAAGACACCGGCCGCCGCTGCAAGCCCGCCGCCGATGAGCCAGGTCCAGCGCACCACCTTCTCAGTATCGATGCCCGAGATGCGCGCCAAATCCGCATCGTCGCTCATCGCCCGCATCGCCTTGCCCATGCGGCTGCGGCTGAGGAACCAGTGCAGCGCCGCGGCGATCGCCAGCGAGACCAGAATGATGATGATATGCTTCTGCGCCAGGCGGAAATCCCCGATGAGCGGAATGGGCTTGCGGATGCCGGTCTCGTAATTGAGCACATCGACGCCCCAGAACAACTGAATGAGCGAGCGCAGCACCAGCATGACGCCGAAGGAAGCGATCACGACGATGATCCCGGGGCTGCGCCGGAACGGCTGGTAGACCACGCGGTCGATGGCGACGCTGGCGAGTGCGCCGCCCAGCACCGCCACCGGCAAGGCGAGATAGACCGACCAGCCAAGGCTCGCCACCAGGCTGTAGGCGAGATAGGCGCCAAGGGTCATCACATCGCCATGGGCAAAATGCGCAAAGCGCAGGATGGCGAAGATCAGCGAGATACCGACCGCACCCAGCGCATAGATGCAGCCCACGGCCACACCGGGCAGGAAATAGAGATTGACGAATTCGGCCAAGGCTTCCAATTCACCCACCCAAAAATGACTGGCCGATTTCGGGATTGGCGAGCAGATCCGCGGCCGTCCCGGTAAATCGGTTGCGGCCGGTCGCCAGCACATAGCCGCGATGGGCGATGGCCAGCGCTTGGCGCGCATTCTGTTCAACCAGCAGGATGCCGATGCCGGCCTTGTTCACGGCGACGATGCGGTCGAAGATCTGCTCCATCACCAGCGGCGACAGGCCGGCCGTCGGCTCATCGAGCATCAGCAGCTTGGGCTCCGTCATCAGCGCGCGCCCCACCGCCACCATCTGGCGCTGTCCGCCGGAGAGTTCGCCGGCCGGCTGGTTGGCCTTTTCCTTGAGGACCGGGAACAGGGTGAAGACCTGCTCCATCACCCGCGCCTGGGTGGCCGGCTTCAGATAGGCGCCCATCTCCAGATTTTCGCGCACGGTCATCGTGCGGAAGACATTCCGTTCCTGCGGCACATAGCCCATGCCATGGCCCACCAGCGCGTTCGGGGCGGCACCGGTGATATCGGCGCCGTCCAGGGTCACGTGGCCCGCGCGCAGATGGATGAGGCCGAACAGCGCATTCATCGCGGTCGATTTTCCCGCACCATTGGCGCCGATGATGACGACGATCTCCCTCGCCTCGACGGCGAGGTCGACACCGTTGAGGATGTCCATCCCGCCATAGCCGCCGACCAGCCCCTTGGCTTCAAGCAGCGCCATGGCTGACCTTTCCGCCACCGAGATAGGCTTCGATGACCTCGGCATTGCGCCGGATCTCGTCCATGGAGCCCTGCATCAGCACGCGACCTTCCGCCATCACGACCACCGGCGAGCAGAGCCGCGCGATGAGATCCATATCATGTTCGATGACAAAGAAGGTGTAGCCATGATCGCGGTTGAGGCGTTCGATCTCGCCGGCA
>NZ_CAMDRA010000185.1 GCF_945906275.1 Dongia mobilis | reverse complement strand
CCCCGTACTTACAGCATCCCGAACCGGGCGTCGCGCGCATGTCGGGGTTGCTTGAGCCGCGCTTCAGCTACTCGTCAGGTCGAGCCGGCACACAATATGCCCAGCCTTACTTTGTGACCCTGGGGCCGGACAAGGACGTGACCATTACGCCCATCGTGCGCGTCGGTGGGGACCCAGATTCTGCCGGCGCCGTCGGCGATATCGAATACCGGCAGCGCGTGCGGGACGGCGGCTTTCGCCTCGAACTGTCGGGCACCTATGAGGACCGCGTCGGCAACGACAATAGGTCGATCGTGAAAAACAACGAGTTGCGTGGCCATTTTGAAGGCGACGGCCTGTTCGAGATCAACCGCGACTGGCGCTGGGGTTTCAACAGCAAGGTCGCGACCGACAAATCCTATCTCAGCCAGTACCATTTCGGCTCTCCCGACTGGCTGGAGAGTCAGCTCTGGGCCGAGGGCTTCTTCGGACGGTCCTATTTTGATGCCCGCGCCATGGGGTTCCAGTCGACCGACAAGGATTTTGAATCAGACAACGCGCCGATGGTCCTGCCGTCGCTCAACTACAATTTTGTCGGCGAGCCGGGGCAGTACGGCGCCTATTGGGGCCTCAACGCAAATATCCAGAACATCGTGCGGGTCGATGAGCGGGATTCGCTGCGCTTCTCGGTCAGTCCCAACTGGACGCTCCCCTATACGAGTTCGATCGGCGACATCTACGAGTTGAAGCTCTCGTTTCAAAGCGATCTCTATGTCGTCAATGACGTCGACGAAGACTCCGACAGCGTGACCGGTGGCGGGGATGATTTTGACGGCGTGGCCGGCCGGTTCTTCCCGGAGGCGAGCCTGAAATGGCGCTATCCTTTCGTGCGCCCCGGCGAGACCATCACCCAGGTGTTCCAGCCGATCGCCCAGCTGGTCCTGGCGCCGGACTGCTGCAATGTCGGAGAGATTCCCAATGACGACAGCCGCGCCTTTGAGTGGGATGACACAAAAGTGTTCGATCCCGATCGTTTTTCAGGACTGGACCGTGTCGACTCCGGGTCGCGCCTGAATTACGGTTTTGAGTGGACCGGTTATCTGCCCGAAGGCGGCTACGCGGACGTGTTCCTGGGGCAGAGCCTGCGTTTCTGGAATGACAACGACGAACTGCGCGATGGCAGCGGTATTGACGAGGATCTTTCCGACCTGGTCGGTCGAATTGCGGTGGTGCCATCGGACTGGCTCGACATGACATATCGCTTTCGGCTCGACTTGAGTGATCTCGATATGAACCGTCAGGACCTTGGCCTCAGTGCCGGCCCCGAAGAGTTTCGCGTCGATCTCCATTACATCCAGCTTGAAAACTACGTCGACGACGGCAAGGAAGAGCAGGTCAGTGCGGGTGTGCGGGCGAAGCTTGGCGAGTTCTGGACGATCGGCACCCAAGGGACCTATGACATCCATGATTCCGAACTTATCGCCATCGGTTCGTTGCTCGAGTACCAGGATGAGTGCTTTGGCATGATGCTGAATGCCGCCTATTCGCCGGAGAGCGACGACGAAGATTCGAGTGGCGATTTCACGGCCATGGTGCAGTTTCGCTTCACCAATCTTGGCAATATCGGGTCCAACTTTTAGCGGCATGCGGCGCGCTGTCTTGGCCGCCTGAGCTTGGGATAAAACGGTTATGACGATGAGTATGACGAAGGTTCGCGCATTCCTGATAGGCACAGCGTGCTTGCTGGTCGCAGTTGTGACGCCGTTGACGCAAGCCTCGGCCCAGGATGCGTTGAAGATCGTGGCTGTCGTCAACGAAGACGTCATCACTGAACTCGACCTCTTCATGCGCATGCGCCTCGCCATGCTGTCGGCGAAACTCAGCGACACGCCGGAGACACGGCAGCGGCTGCTGCCGACCTTGCTGCGGACGATGATCGACGAAAGATTGAAGGCCCAGGAAGCCAAGCGGCAGGGTATCCCGGTTGCTGCGACCGAGATTCAACGGCGCATCGATGATCTCGCCAAGCGCAATAACGTCACCACCGATCAATTCGCACAGACGCTTGAATCGAACGGCATCCTGATTGACGTTCTCGCGGACCAGATCAAGACCGAGGTCAGCTGGGCGCGTCTTGTGCAGCGCCGGCTCCGGTCGCAGGTGAAGATCACCGACGAAGAGATCGATCAGGCCCTGGCTGCGTTGCAGGCTGCGCAAGGGCAGACGGAGTTTCGTCTGTCGCAGATCTTCCTGTCTTCGGCCAGCGGCGACGAGGTCAGCGTTCAGCAATCCGCCCAGCGCTTGAAGGAGCAGCTGGAGCAGGGTGCCGATTTTGCCGCCCTCGCCACGGAATTCTCCCAGGACCAGGGCGCGATCCGCGGTGGCGACTGGGGTTGGGTGCGGCTCGACATGCTCGACCCGCCGGTTGCCCAGGTCGTGCAGGTACTGCCGCCGGGACAGGTTGGCGGCCCGATCCGCGGGGCCGGCGGCTACTATGTCGTGCTGGTGAAGGCGACCCGCATCATCGACGTGACGACGGTGTCGGCCGGTACCGTGGAGATGGAGCAGATTTTCTGGTCACTGTCGTCAAATGCCGCGGAATCCGAAGTCGACAGTGCGATCTCGCAGGCCAACACGCTGATTCCCCGGGTGCAATCCTGCGGCGACATGAACACGGTAGCGCCCGACGCGAAGCCGGGTATTCATCGGAGCCTGGGCAATGTGCTGGTCAACGATCTCCCGGTCGAAGTGCAGCCCTATGCGCTCAACCAGCCGATCGGTGAGCCGAGCCCGCCGGTGCGGACCGCCCGCGGCATTGGCATCTACGTCGTTTGCAATCGCGGTGGCGGTGATAATGCGGCCTTGTCGCGTGTGAGCGTCGCCGACCGGCTGGGGCGTCAGCGCTTGGACACGCTGGCGCGCGGCTATCTTTCCGATTTGCGCCGGGCCGCGGTGATCGATATCCGGCTATGACCGGGCATGGTGCGGACGATGCCGAGGAGGAGTCCGGCTTCGATCCGGGCAAGCGGCTGGTTACGCCACCAATCCATCCGTTGCCGCCACTCAGAGACGTCATCGCACGTCATGGGTTGAGCGCCAACCGGGCGCTCGGACAGAACTTCCTGTTCGATCTCAACCTGACCGGGCGGATCGCCCGTTCCGCCGGACCGCTCGATGCCGGCAGCATCATCGAGATCGGCCCCGGGCCAGGCGGCCTCACGCGCGCACTCCTCGATCATGGTGCGCGCGAAGTCATCGTGATCGAGCGGGATCGCCGCTTCCAGCCCATTCTTGCGGAAATCGCCGCCGCCTATCCCGGGCGTCTGCACATCATCGACGGCGACGCGCTCAAGGTCGACGCCGCGAAGCTGGGCCAGGCGCCACGACGGATCGTCGCCAACCTGCCTTACAATGTGGCGACGCCCCTGCTGCTGGCTTGGCTTGATTCCGGCACGGCTTTTACCAGCCTGACCTTGATGTTCCAGAAGGAGGTCGCCGACCGGCTGATCGCCAAGCCGCGCACCAAGGATTACGGCCGCCTCAGCATTGCCACGCAATGGCGGGCGGAGGTAAAGCGCCTGTTCGACGTACCCCCGCGCGCCTTCACGCCACCGCCGAAGGTGACATCGACCGTGGTGCAACTCATACCACGTGCTGAGCCGCTTTATCCGGCCGATGCGGAAATGCTGGAGAAGGTGGCTGCCGCCGCCTTTGGTCAGCGTCGCAAGATGTTGCGGCAATCCCTGCGGCAGGTATCGCCCCAGGCGGAAGAGGTGCTGGTCGCCACCGGGATCGCGCCCACCGCGCGTGGCGAGGAACTCTCGATCGAAGAATTCTGCAAGCTGGCGCGGGCCTTCAAGGCGCGCCGCGCGCCGGGTGCCGCTACTGCCCCTCTCTGAGACCCTTCACGAAATCAGTCAGGCCGATCTGGCGCTGCCGGCGCAGCCGTTCCGCACGCAGGATGGCCCGCACGCTCTCGACACTGGAATCGATGTCGTGGTTGACGATGATGTAATCATACTCGGCCCAATGGCTCATTTCGTCGGCGGCCTTGGCCATGCGCTTGGCGACGACCTCGGCGCTGTCTTGTGCGCGCGTGTGAAGGCGGCGTTCGAGCTCCCGCGTCGTCGGCGGCAGCACGAATACGCTCACCAGATCTTCACGGGCGTTATGGGCCAATTGCTGCGTGCCCTGCCAGTCAATGTCGAACAGGATGTCGCGGCCGCGCGCAATCTCCTTGGCGACCTGTGCCTTCGGCGTGCCGTAGTAATTGTCGAACACCTTGGCATATTCGAGGAACTCGCCGCGGTTGATCATCAGGTTGAACTCGGTGGGCTCGACGAAATGGTAGTCGATTCCGGCGGTCTCACCCGGGCGTTTGGCCCGGGTGGTCGCGGAAACGGAGAGGGCGATCTGCGGTTCGAGTTCCAGCAGGCGGCGCGAAATCGTCGTCTTGCCGGCGCCTGAAGGCGACGAAAGCACCAGCATCAGGCCGCGGCGGCGGATGTCGATGAAGCCTGAATTGTCGGTGGCGGAATCAGACACGGCTTTCGTCTCACTCAATATTCTGGATTTGCTCACGCAACTGTTCGATCGCTGCCTTAAGCTCGATCCCCAGATTGGTCAAGGCGAGATCGGCGGCCTTGGAGCACAGGGTATTCGCCTCGCGATTGAACTCCTGGCACAGGAAATCCAGTTTGCGGCCGACGGCACCACCCTTGGTAATCAGGTCGCGCGCCGCCGCGACATGAGCGGCGAGACGGTCGATCTCCTCGCGCACATCGGCGCGGCCGGCGATGATCGCCAATTCCTGCACCAGGCGTTCCGGCTCGACCGGCACGCCCTCCGGCATCAGCTGCTTCAATTGTTCTTCCAGTCGCAGGCGGATGTTGAGCGGCTGGGCGCCGGCGGTGGCGACAGACGCCACGCGCAGCCGTTCGACTTCGTCGAGATGGCTCAGCACCATTTTGCCAAGGCGCGAGCCCTCGACGCGGCGCATGGCGCCAAGCTCGGTCATCGCCAGCTTGAGGCCGGCTTCGATCGCCTCCTGCCGCATCGCCATGATGTCGGCATCGACCAGCGGCGTTTCAACCTCCAGCACGCCCTTGAGACCAAGGAGGCCGTCCAGGCTGGGCGCGCGCGCATCGAGCTTGCCCTGCAGTTCGCCGACCAATGCCAGGACCTGATCCAGGGCACCGCGATTGACGGTCAGGCGCCCCCGGCTGGCGATTTCATCGACGCTGAGATTGGCCGACAGATTGCCGCGTTTGAGATGTTCGGCCGCGGCCTGGCGTACCAGGCCATCCATCGCCTCGAAGCCCTGCGGCACACGGCAGCGGACGTCGAGCGAGCGACCGTTGACGGTCTTGAGTTCCCAGGTCCATAAAAAATCCCCGACCGCGCCGCTGGTGCGCGCGAATCCGGTCATGCTGGCGATCGACACGGCATACCCCCTTGTAAAGTGCCGCCATCATCACGGAAGCTCAGTCCGCTGGCAAGCCGTGGCTGGGCCGGTTGAGATTGCGTTCACATGGCGACCGGACCGGCGAGGCGAAATGATCAGGCCCTTTCAATCCATTCTCATCACAGGCGCCAGTTCCGGCCTCGGCGCGGCGCTGGCCATGGGTTATGCCGGTCCCGGCGTCACGCTTCATCTTGGGGCGCGGCGTGGCGACCTGTTGGGCGACCTGGCGGTGGCCTGCCGTGCCAAAGGCGCCGAGGTCAGCGTTCGAATCATCGACGTGACCGTGGCGGCAGAGATGGCGCTGTGGATTGCTGAGGCGCACCAGTTGCGCGCGTTGGATCTGGTTATCGCCAATGCCGGCATTTCGGGCGGGACCTCCAATGGGCCGGAGAGCGATATGCAGGTCCGCGCGATCTTTGCCGTCAATGTCGACGGTGTCCTCAACACCGTATTGCCCGCCATTCCGTTGATGTCGAAGGCCGGAAGAGGGCAGATTGCCATCATGGCGTCGCTTGCCGGGCATCGCGGTTTTCCAAGCGCACCAGCCTATTGCGGTTCCAAGGCGGCGGTAAAGGTCTGGGGCGAGGGACTGCGCGGCGAGTTGGCGGATCTGGGCATCGGTGTCAGCGTCATCATGCCGGGTTTCGTCACCACGGCGATGACAGCGGTCAATGATTTTCCAATGCCCTTCCTGATGCCGCCGGAACGCGCGGTCGCGATCATCAAGCGGGGCTTGGCGCGCAACAAGGCACGCATCGCCTTTCCGCTGGCTACATCCTTCATTGCCTGGCTGCTCGGCGCCTTGTCACCCGCGATGACGGAATGGCTGGTGCGCGCTGCGCCGAAGAAGCGCTGACGATCGAAACGCTGATTCCCGAAGTGTTGGCAACCTCAGGGCTGGACGCGGGGGATGCGCCGCAGCATGCGGTAATAGAGGGGCTGG
>NZ_CAMDRA010000184.1 GCF_945906275.1 Dongia mobilis | reverse complement strand
GGTCAGCTGCCAATGTTCGGCCAGTTCCTCGGGCGCCAGGTTGCGGATCTCGGCGAAATCGAGCCGCTCCGTTTCAACCTGGTCCAGCAGGCGCGCAAGTTCAGCGGCAAGGCGCGCCGCCTGATCGAAGGACATGTCGCCACCGCCCGGCAAGGTCGCGGCCGCCGCCTTCTGCACGAGTTGCGCCAGCAGCAGATGCCGACGCATGCCGGGCATGGCAGGCGGCACCTCATCACCCAGGCCTTCGCCCAGCGACAGATCAAGAGCCACACCCTGCAGGCCCAGTTCACCTTCATCGAGATCGCCCAGCGGCATGAGGCGTGGCAGCATCAAGGCGCGGCCGCCACTTGCCCCCAGCCGCAGGAAGGCTTCCTGCACCGCGCGGCAGGCGCGGCGGTTCGGCAGCAGGATGGCGAAGGTGCTGAGGCGCAAGGGATCGGCGGCTGTTTCCTGCATCAGCCCGAACGCCAGCGCATCGACGAAGCTGACGCCGGTCGGGATGCAGCAGATGCGCGAATCGCGGTCGAACAGCCCCATGAACCCCACCTGTTTTGGGAGGGCAGCTTGGCTTAGAACTTGATCCCGTGGAAGCTCAAATGCCGCTCGACATCGGCGAGGTGCTGCGGCGTCGAGACATGGTACCACTCGCCGTCATGGCGCAGGCCGAACAGGCGGTCTTCCTCGATCGCCCGGTCCCACACGACATTGGTGGAAAAGGCCCCCTGCGGCGCATCGCGGAACAGGCGCGGGTGACAGATCTGAATGCCGGCATAGAGGAACGGGGCCACTTGCCAGCCCAGGCGGCGGCGCACGCGGCCTTCCTGGTCCATCGTGAAATCGCCTTTGCCGTCATAGCCGATGGCGGTCACCGTCGGCTGCAGCAATAACAGCGCATCCATCCGTGAATCATCCCAGTTGGCGGCGAGACGCACCAGCGCATCGATCTTGCCGTTGAGCCAGATGATCTTGGCATTGACGGCATAGAACGGTTCGTCGCCCAGCAGCGGCAGCGCCTTGACGATTCCACCGCCGGTTTCGAGGATTTCGGTTTCTTCCGAATAGACGATCTCAAGATCGCGCCGATCCTTGAGATGTTCGCGGATCCGATCGCCAAGATGATGCAGGTTAATGACCACGCGCTTCACGCCGACTGCCTGCAGACGGTTGAGCACGACATCGAGCATCGGCACGCCCAGAACCGGGACCAGCGCCTTGGGCACAGTGTCGGTATAGGGGCGCAGCCTGGTGCCGTAGCCGGCCGCCATGATCATCGCCGTCCGGGGAATCTTGATTTGCGAGGCGGGCAAGGCGGAACTTCCTTTACTGGGTGGGCAGGGAGGCCCGTTCGGAGACCGGCAGATGGCGCGCATACCAGCTTGCCACCGGCGCCAGGGCGGGATGCTGCAGGTCATGGGCAATGAGTTCCCACACGCGCGGCATGAAGCGCTGGTACCAGGGCTTGCCATCGCGCTTCAGCAGACGGGCAAAGGTGCCGGCGATGCGCGTGTTGCGCTGTGCGCCGATGATGGCATAGGCCGCCATGTAGGCATCGCGGTCGATCCCGGGATTGGCGGCGAGATAGCGCGCGATCATCCGGTCCATCAGATCCCACGGCACGTGACGGCGCACATCTTCGAGCAGGGACACGAGATCGAAGGTCACGGGCGCCAGCACCGCATCCTGGAAGTCGAGCAGGCCGCAGGCGGCGATGCCCTGCCGATCCTTGAGGACGAGCAGGTTGTCGACATGGAAATCGAACAGGGCCATGCTCTTGGGTGCAGCTTCCCGCAGCGGCAGGATCTGTTGCCAGGCCGCCACGAATTCATGCCGCACATCGTCCGGCGCCGGCGATCCGAAATGCGCCGGCCAGTACCAGTCCAGCAGCAACTGCACCTCGCGCAGGGCGCGCGCATCTTCGAACACCGGCAGCAGATCCAGCTCGGCCGGCGGCACGGATTTGTGGAGAGCGATGAGCGTGTCGGTCGCCAGGGCGTAGAGCTGCTCGGCGTTCCCGCCGGCATCGAGCTCGCGCGTATAGGTCTGATCGCCCAGATCCTCCAGCAGCAGGAAGCCGGCCTCGGGATCCTCGGCGTAGATCTCCGGGGCGCTGAAACCCAGCCCCTTCAGCAGGCGACCGATGCGGACGAAGGGGCGCACATTCTCCATCGGCGGCGGCGCATCCATCAGCACGGCGGTCCTGCCATCCATCGTCAGCCGGTCGTAATGGCGAAAGGAGGCATCGCCGGCGAGCAGGCGCAGATCGGCCCTGCCCCAGCCGGCCTCGGCCAGGAATGCGTCACGCCGCGCCGATCTCGCCCCGGCTTCCATGGTTGCACCGATCATGTCCCCGCAACTCCCCTCAACAATCCTTCGACGTCGGCCAGGCGCGCGCGCCATTCGCTGCCGCCAGCCAGAACAAGGTGCCGCGACTCGGGCACGGCACCGGGCGCCAGAGTCACGTCCAGGCGCCGCCGTGGCAAGAGCGAGCCGAGCCGATCCGGCCATTCGATCAAGGAAACACCGCTGGCAAACGCTTCCTCGATGCCGATTTCATAGGCTTCCTCGGCATGCTTCAGGCGATAGAGATCAAAATGCCAGATATCGACGATATTTCCGGCGATCGTGACAGGATAGGTCTGGACCAGGGTAAAGGTCGGGCTGGGCACCGCATCCTCCTGCGGCAGCAGGGTCGCGATGAAGCCGCGGGCAAAAGTGGTCTTGCCGGCGCCGAGGTCGCCCCACAAGGCCAGCACATCGCCCGGCCGCACGAGGCGCGCCAGGACCCCTGCCGCCAGGGCAGTTTTGCCCGCGTCCGCGAGGTCGATTTCGATCAGCTTTTCCGGCGCAACTGGCTTCATGGCGTCGGTTTGTAGCCGCCCGGCGACCTTGCTGCAACGATCATCGCATCGCTGGATTTGCCCATTTATTACAATGTGCTAAAGGAAGGCGGGAAAATTGGGAGGGTGTCATGAGTGCAGTTCAGCAGACCGATGTCGTGATCATCGGGGCGGGGCCGGTCGGCCTGTTCGCCGTTTTCGAATGCGGCATGCTGAAAATGCGCTGTCATGTCATCGACGCGCTGGAAAGCACCGGCGGCCAATGCGTCGCTATGTATCCGGAAAAGCCGATCTACGATATTCCGGGCTATCCCTCGATCGATGCTGCGGCACTCATCCAGAAGCTCGAGGAGCAGGCAGCGCCCTTCCACCCGACCTATCATCTCGGCCAGCAGGTCGAGAAGCTGACGCAGGCGGGCGACCGCTGGCTGGTGGAAACCAATGCCGGCACCAGGATCGATGCCAAGGTCGTCATTGTCGCCGCCGGCTGCGGTGCCTTCGGACCCAACCGGCCGCCACTCGATCATCTCGCCGAATATGAGGGCAAGAGCATCTTCTACCTGGTGAAGCGGCGCGAGTATTTCCGCGGCAAGCGCATCGTCATTGCCGGTGGCGGCGATTCAGCGCTCGACTGGACGATCTCGCTGGCCGACCTCGCCGAGAAGATCTACGTCATCCATCGCCGGCCAAAATTCCGCGGCGCCCCTGAATCAGTGGCGCGCATGGAGGCCCTTGCCAAGACCGACAAGGTCGAACTCGTCGTCCCCTATCAATTGCACGGCCTGGAGGGAAGCAATGGTCAGCTCTCGGCGGTCAATGTCGCGACACTCGAAGGCGATGTTCGCCGGCTGGAGGCCGATACGCTGCTGCCATTCTTCGGCCTCGCCATGGATCTGGGGCCGATCGCGCAATGGGGTCTCAATCTCGAGCGCAACCATATCGCCGTCAATCCCCAGAACTGCGCTACCAGCGCGCCGGGTATCTTTGCCATCGGCGATATCGCGACCTATCCCGGCAAGCTGAAACTGATCCTGTGCGGCTTCGCCGAGGCCGCCATGGCGGCGCATGCCGCGCATCCCCTGCTCCATCCCGGCGAAGCGCTGCATTTTGAATATTCAACGTCCAAAGGCGTTCCCGGAAGCTGAATAGATTCCCAGCCTTACCCTTCTGTATCGCTAATTCGGATGGAGGTTTTTATCCGGCGTTAACACTCTTTTGCCAAGGTGTGACCTAAGCGGGCCTTTGCCCGCCTGGCAAGGGCTGCCTAACGATCTGGCGGAGCGAACGTCAATCTTGAGTACGGCGGTTTCAATTCAGGCCGATCAGGCTGCGGAATCCGACGACGCGTTCGACAGCAGTTCGGCGTGCCCGAGCCCATGGCTGATTCTCATCGTCGACGACGATCCGGACGTTCACCTGACCACGGAATTCGCGCTCGGCAGCTAACTCATCCATGGCCGGGGCCTGCAGTTCGTCCATGCATATTCTGCGGCCGAAGCAGAGAGCATCCTTTCAAAACCCAATGACATAGCCGTCATCCTGCTCGATGTGGTGATGGAATCCGATGATGACGGCCTGCGTCTGGTCCGCGTCATTCGGGATACGCTGGGCCTGTCGGTGCCGCGCATTATCCTGCGCACCGGGCACCCTGGCTATGCACCGGAACAGGATGTCATTCGCGACTATGACATCGACGACTATCGGACGAAATCGGAACTGTCGCGCGCGCGGCTGTTCACCTCCGTGGCAACGGCACTGCGTGCCTATGATCGCCTGCGCCAGTTGCAGGAGGCAAACCAGCGACTTGAACGCATGGCACGCGACCTGGAAGTTCTCAACATAGATTACCTGGAACAACGCGAGGCGGCCCTGGGCGCTGCGCAGGCGAAATCGCGCTTCCTCAACAATGTCAGTCATGAATTACGCACGCCGCTCAATGCCATCGTCGGCTTCAGCGAATTGTCCCTGCGCGCTGTCAAGGAGAAGCAGTCCGTCCCGCAGGCCTATCTCGAGGACATCCTGGAAGCCGGCCGACGCCTCGCCTCGCTGGTCGACGACATCCTCGACTTCAGCCAGTTGGACGCGCGCAAGCGACAGCTCATGTGGGAACCCGTCAATATCCAGGAGCTGATCGACTACCAGCAGGAACTCTACACCGCCGAAGCGGCCCGGTTGGGCTTGAAGCTGCATGTCGACAATGGCAACCCGAGCCTGGTCTGCAATCTGGATCGCAGCTCCGTCAGCAAGGTGCTCGGTCACATCATCACCAATGCCCTGCGCTACTCGCCACGGGGCGCCACTGTTGGCGTCACCTGGGAATTCGACGCCGATACCCTTGGCATTTCGATCAGCGACCAGGGTCCCGGCGTTCCAAAATCGATCAAGGACAATCTCGACGAACCGTTCACCATCGGCCAGGACGTCCTCACCAAGGATGCGAGCGGCCTTGGCCTCGGCCTTACCATCTGCCGCCATTTGATGACCATGATGGGCGGCAAGATCTCGATCGAGGACGGTGTCGGCGGCGGGACCAGGGTCAACCTCCTGTTGCCCAACTTCGCCGGCTAGGTGCATTGGTGTCGAGCGCGGCCATTTCCTCCGAAGACTCCGCGCCGGTATCAGCGGCGACTGTCGCTTTGCTGGAGGAACTCGCGCGCCTCCCGGCCGTGCAGAAAGGCGAATTCGAGGCAGTCGCCGAACTGGTATGCCGGCGATGCCTGGAACTCGTCGATGCCCGCTATGTCAGCGTGTGGATGCTGGATGCCGACCGCAAGTTCCTGCGCAGCATTGTCCGCCATGACGGACTGACCAGGCGCCCATGTCCCGAGATCGCCATACCGATAGCGCACATCATCGACGAACTGGCCGCCTTGCACATTTCGCCACAGATCGTGAGCGACAATGCCTTGGCCGATCCGCGCCTCACCGGCACGCGTGACAGTTATTTCCAGGAATACGAAATCACCGGACAGCTAGAGCATGTCATCCGCGCATCCGGCGAAGACATCGGCATTTTCAGTATCGAGCGCGTTGGGCCGCCGCGCGCCTGGCATTCAACCGATTCGGCCCTGGCGCGCGGTGTTTGCAGCTACCTTGCGCTGACATCGGTGAACCGCCAGAAATCCGCCCTGGAGCAGCGCTCGGCATCGACCACGGCGCTGCAAACCGCCATTCTCAACAACGCCGCCTATGCGGTCATTGCCACCGATCTCAAGGGCACGATCACCTTCTTCAATCGCGCGGCCGAACAGATGCTGGGCTATCGCGCCGACGACGTTGTCAACAAGACTTCTCCCGCACTTTTTCACGATGCGACGGAGGTCGCCTATCGCGCGACATTGCTGACCACTCAACTCAACCGCGAAATCGAACCCGGCTTCTGCGTCTTCGTGGCCAAGACATTGGCCGGGCTGCCGAACGAAGACGAGTGGACCTATGTCCGGCGCGATGGCTCGCGGATGACGGCGCTCGTCTCGATCACCGCCATCCGCGCTGCCAATGGCGAGGTCGAGGGCTTCCTCGGGATCGCCTCCGACGTAACGGAACGCAATGAGA
>NZ_CAMDRA010000183.1 GCF_945906275.1 Dongia mobilis | reverse complement strand
GAGAATGACCGCTTCTCCTTGGGCGAAGCGAGCGGCGAGAAGACGGAGCGCGTCGCGGCGCTGAGTGCTGCCTTTATCGCGGCCGGTTTCAAGGCGCCGGTGAAGCCGGACATCCGCACCGAAATCTGGGTGAAGCTCTGGGGCAATGTCGCCTTCAACCCGCTCTCGGCCCTCACTGGCGGCACCTTGGCACGCATCTGCGGCGACCTGGACACCCGCGCCATCGCCAAGGCGATGATGTCGGAAGCCGAGGCGATCGCCTTGAAGCTCGGCATCAAGATGCCGATCGATGTCGAAAAGCGCATCAACGGCGCCGCCGCGGTGGGCGAGCACAAGACCTCGATGCTGCAGGATATCGAGCGCGGCCGTCCAATCGAATTGGATGCCATCGTCGGCGCCGTGCGCGATCTTGGCTGGCTGGTCGAGGTGCCGACTCCCACTATCGACACGATCTACGCGCTGGTTAGACAAAAGGCGGCGTTGCTGGGGTTGATCTAGAGCTAAATCGTCATAGTCGGCCCAATCTTGAAGTATGGGGGCCGACCCTCCACGCGTTTCTATCCCGCAAAAAGAAGCAACTCATGGGTTCCCGGGCCAAGCCCGGGGATGACAGCGCTTCGTGCGCTGTCACATCGTGGCGCCAATCTGCCACGGCACGAACTCGTTATCGCCATACCCCAACTGTTCCGACTTCGACTGTTCGCCTGATGCCACGCGCAGGATCAGTTCGAAGATCTCCTGGCCCTTCTCCTGCACCGTGACGCCGTCCAGGATGTCGCCGCAATTGATGTCCATGTCCTCGACCATGCGCTGATACATCGGCGTGTTGGTGGCAAGCTTGATGGACGGCGTCGGCTTGCAGCCATAGGCCGAGCCGCGGCCGGTGGTGAAGCACAATATGTTGGCGCCACCCGCGACCTGCCCGGTGGCCGAGACCGGGTCATAGCCCGGCGTGTCCATGAAGACGAAGCCCTTGGCCGTTACGGGCTCGGCATATTCATAGACCGCGGTCAAATTGGTGGTGCCGCCCTTGGCCGCCGCCCCGAGCGACTTCTCCAGGATCGTGGTGAGCCCGCCGGCCTTGTTGCCGGGGGATGGGTTGTTGTTCATTTCGCCGCCATTGCGCGCCGAATATTCTTCCCACCATTTGATACGGCTGATCAGCTTCTCGCCCACCTCGCGGTTGACCGCGCGGCGCGTCAGCAGATGCTCGGCGCCATAAATCTCCGGCGTTTCGGACAGGATGCCGGTGCCGCCGTGCTTCACCAGGAGATCGACTGCGGCACCCAAGGCCGGGTTGGCGGTGATGCCGGAATAGCCATCCGATCCGCCGCATTGCAGCGCCAGGATCAGTTCCGATGCCGAGATGGTCTCGCGGCGAACATCATTGGCTTTGGGCAGCATCTCCTTGATGGCGGCGATGCCCGCCTCGATGGTTTTCCTGGTGCCGCCGGTATCCTGAATGGTCATGGTGCGGAAGGTGTCGCTCTCGACGATGTTATAGAGTTCTTTCATGCGGCTGATCTGGAACACCTCGCAGCCCAATCCTACCAGCAGCACGGCGGCAAGGTTCGGGTTGGTGGCATAGCCCCATTGCGTCCGCTTCAGGATATCGAAGCCTTCGCCCTTCGCCGCCATGCCGCAGCCGGTGCCATGAACGAAGGGGATGACGCCGTCGATATTGGGGTACTGGTCGAGCATGCCGCTCTTGTTGACCGCTTCCGCCATGAAGCGGGCGACCGAGGCCGAGCAATTCACCGAGGTGAGGATGCCGATATAGTTGCGCGTGCCCGACTTGCCGTTGGCGCGGCGATAGCCCTGGAAGGTGGCGCGGGCTTCGACCGGCAGCACCTCGTCATTCTTGGCGCCGGCGGCAAATTGATAGTCGCGGTCGAACGTGCCCATGCCGGTATTGTGCTCGTGGATCCAGTCGCCGGGCGCAATCGCCTCGGTGGCAAAGCCGATGATCTGGCCGAATTTCAGCACGGGTTGTCCCTGGGCGATCGGTGCCACGGCCATCTTGTGGCCCCGCGTGATGCGCGCATTGGCGGCGATACCACCGGCAGCGAGCGTACCTTGCGGAATCTCGTCCACCGCGACGACGACATTGTCTCGTGGAGAAAGGCGAATGCTGCGTGGCTCGGTGGCGACGGCGCTGATTGTGCTCATCTGGGCTTCCGATAGGGCAAAAAGAAGTTGCGTTTCTAGAGCGACATTCTAACATGTTAGTATGAATGCGAAAGCGGAATCATATGCCTTCCTCGACGACGTACGTGGGTCAGCGCGTGGCGGTGCCACCGCGCGCGTGGTGGCGGCTCTCCGCGAAGCCATTGTTTCGCTTGCACTTCCGCCAGGCACCCAACTCGACAAGGCGGCCTTGTGCCGGCGCCTGGGCGTGTCCCGTTTCCCCGTTTCCGAGGCGCTCTCCCGCTTGCAGGCGGAAGGGTTGGTTGAGATCCGGCCGCAGAGCGGCACCATCGTCTCGCTGATCCGTCTCGGCGATGTGCGCGAAAACCTGTTCCTGCGTCGTGCGCTTGAGGCCGAGGCGGTGCGCTCGCTGGCCCATGACATCAGTGCGGATGTGCTGGCTTCGCTCCAGCGCAACATCCGCTACCAGAAGGCTGCCGCAAATGCCGGCGATCCCGCCGGCTTTCACAAGCTCGACCTCGAATTCCACGACATCATCTTCACGGCTTTGGGCTTCGATCGTGTGAGGGCGGCGGTCGAAAGTGCCCGGATGGGGCTCGATCGCATCCGCCGGCTGCTCGCCTCCAAGCGTCGCCACAAGCTCACCTACTGTGAACACGAAAGGATCGTGAAGGCGATCGTCGCCGGCGATGGCGAGACCGCCGCTGCTGCCATGATCAGCCATCTCGACGCGGTGATGGCCGAACTGCTGACGCTCGCCGAAAAGCAGCCGGAGATTTTCGCCGATCGGCCGAGCGTGCCGGTCAGGGCCGCGGCGTTGACGGTGAGGGTCAAGTCGCAGGGCGGAAACAAAAAGAGCCGACAGGGGAGTACGCTGGTATGAAATCCAGAACCTTCAAAGCGCCCTCCGGCGCAGCGCTCGGCTTCACCGAGCTCGGCTTCGGCACCGCGCCACTCGGCAATCTCTTCCGTGCCCTTTCGGAAGAACAGGCGCAGGCCACCTGCCAAGCCGCCTGGGACGCCGGCATCCGTTATATCGACACAGCGCCGCTATATGGCCTTGGCCTCTCTGAAACGCGCCTCAATCACTTCCTGCGTGGCAAGGCGCGTGACTCCTATGTCCTGTCGACCAAGGTCGGTCGCCTGCTGCAGCCCTGCCCGCCTGAGCAACGCACCGGTATCGGCAAGTTCTTTGACACGCCGTCACGGCGCGAAAACTACGACTATTCCCATGACGGCATCATGCGCTCGCTCGAAGCATCGCTGGAGCGTCTCGGGCTGGACCGCATCGATATCCTGTTCGTCCATGACATCGACATCTTCAACCACGGCAGCGCCGCGGCCCGCGACGCCAAGGTGGCCGAGTTGATGAAGAGCGGCTACGGCGCCCTGGTAAAGCTGCGTGACCAGGGCGTGATCAAGGCCTTCGGCGCCGGCGTCAATGAATGGGAAGTCTGTGAGATCCTGGCGAAACAGGGCGATTTTGATCTGTTCCTACTGGCCGGTCGTTATACCTTGCTGGAGCAGGAATCGCTCAACTCCTTCCTGCCCATGTGCGAGAAACGCAAGATCGGCATCGTTATCGGCGGCGCCTACAATTCCGGCATCCTCGCCACCGGTGCCAGGCCGGGCGCCTTCTACAATTACGACCCGGCCCCGCAGCATATCCTGGACCGTGTGGCCGGCATCGAGAAGATCGTGACCAGCCATGGCGTGAAACTGGTCGAGGCCGCGTTGCGCTTCCCGCTGGTGCACCCGGCCGTGGTCAGCGTCATTCCCGGAGCGAGCCGGCCCGAAGAAGTAGCGCTCAACATGCAAACCCTGGCGGCTGATATCCCATCCGCGCTCTGGGCCGAACTGAAGGCCAAGGGTTTCATCCGCGCCGAGGCGCCGGTGCCCCATGGTCTCGAACGGGGCGGCAAGTGAGGATCGACGCGCACCAGCATTTCTGGGCGATCGCGCGCGGCGATTACGACTGGATGGATTCGGGCGCTCATCTCGCTCCGATCCGCCGCGACTTCGCCCCGGCGGATTTCGAGGAGTATCGCCGCAAGTACCAGATCGACCGCACGGTGCTGGTACAGGCAGCGCCCAGCGTCGCAGAAACCGAATACATGCTGGGTCTGGCCGACGCAACGCCCTGGATTGCCAAGGTGGTGGGCTGGGTCGATTTCGAGAATCCGGATCATCGCCGCCAACTGGAGCGCTTTGCCCGGCATCCGAAATTCTCCGGTGTGCGGCCGATGATCCAGGATATCGCCGATGTCGACTGGATGTTGCGTCTTGATGTGCAGTGGGCCTATGACGCGATCTGCGCCCTCGATCTCACTTTCGATGCGCTGGGTGTGCCGCGCCATCTCGGCAGCTTCCAGCGACTGTTCGACCGCTATCCGAAGATGCGCGTCGTCATCGATCACTGTCTGAAGCCGGAAATCCGCAACGATTGTTTCGATGCATGGGCTGAAGCGATGGCGGCAATCGCCGCGAAAACACCGGTTTATTGCAAACTCTCCGGCCTTGCGACCGAGGCGAAACAGGACTGGGATTTGGCGACGCTGAAACCCTATGCCGACCACGTCATCAACAGCTTCGGCGCGGACCGCGTGATGTGGGGTTCCGACTGGCCAGTGGTCAACCTCGCCGGTGGCTACGATTCCTGGCACGGCGCGGCCGACGCTATCGTCTTGCCCGCCGACCGCGACCGCATCTTCGGCGGTACCGCAAAGGAGTTTTATAGGATTGCGTGAAGAGTTTTTGATTCGTCATCCTTGGGCTTGACCCGGGGATGACCGGATACAGAAGGATACAGAAAATTGACAAACAGACTTACCGGCAAGATCGCCCTGGTGACGGCAGCGGCCCAGGGCATCGGTGAGGCCACTGCGCGCGCATTTGCCGCGGAAGGGGCCACGGTCATCGCGACCGACATCTCCGCCGCAAATCTCGCGAAGCTCGATGGTGTCGCCAACATCCGCACCCGTGTGCTGGATGTAACCAAGGTCGACGCGATCGCAGCGCTTGCCAAGGAAGAGGCCCGCATCGACGTGCTGTTCAACTGTGCCGGCTTTGTCCATAGCGGCACGATCCTCGAGTGCGAGGAAAAGGATTGGGATTTCAGCTTCGATCTCAACGTAAAATCGATGTTCCATCTGATCCGCGCTGTCTTGCCCGGCATGCTGGAGCGCGGCAAGGGTTCGATCGTCAACATGGCCTCGGTGGCTTCCTCGCTGATCGCCGTCCCCAATCGTTTCGTCTATGGCACCAGCAAAGCGGCGGTGATAGGCCTCACCAAGGCGGTAGCGGCGGATTTTGTCACCAGGGGCATTCGCTGCAACGCGATCTGCCCCGGCACCGTGGAATCTCCCTCCCTGCAGGATCGCATGCGCGCGCAAGGTGACTACGAGAAGGCCCGCGCCGCCTTCATCGCCCGCCAGCCCATGGGGCGGCTGGGCACGCCGCAGGAAATCGCCGCCGTTGCGGTCTTTCTTGCCAGCGACGAATCTGCTCTTATGACCGGAACCGCCCTGGCCGTCGATGGCGGCTGGACCAACATCTGAGGACATCATGAAACTCCTGCGCTATGGTGCCGTTGGCGCCGAAAAACCCGGCCTGCTCGACAAAGACGGCAGTATTCGCGATCTGTCACAGCATTTGCCGGACATTGCCGGTGCCGTTTTGTCCCCGGACAGTCTCGCGCGCCTGAAGGCGATCGATCCCAACACACTGCCCAAGGTCGACGGCCCGGTGCGCTACGGCGCCTGCGTGGGGTCAATCGGCAAATTCATCTGTGTCGGTCTCAACTATTCGGACCACGCCAAGGAAACCGGCGCCGAGCCGCCCAAGGAACCAATCCTGTTCATGAAGGCGACCAGCGCCGTCTGCGGCCCCAATGACAATGTCATGATCCCGCGGAACTCTCTGAAGACCGATTGGGAGGTGGAACTCGGCGTCGTCATCGGCCGCGAGGCCCGCTATGTCGACGAAAAGTCGGCCCTCGATTATGTCGCGGGCTATTGCGTCATCAACGACGTCTCCGAACGCGCCTTCCAGACCGAGCGCGGTGGACAATGGGTCAAGGGCAAGTCGGCCGATACGTTCGGCCCGATCGGCCCGTGGCTGGTGACCAAGGACGAGGTCCCCGATCCGCAGAACCTTTCCATGTGGCTCGATGTCGACGAGAAGCGCTATCAGAACGGCTCCACCAGGACGATGATCTTCGGTGTCGCCTATCTGGTGCATTACATCTCGCAATTCATGTCGCTGCAGCCGGGCGACGTCATCTCGACCGGCACGCCGCCGGGCGTCGGGTTGGGCCAGAAGCCCAATCCGATCTATCTTAAGCCGGGCCAGGTCATGCGCCTTGGCATTGCTGGCCTTGGCGAACAGCGCCAGCAGGTCATTGCGACACCCTGACATGTTCCTTTCCTGCGGTTCCGCCCTGT
>NZ_CAMDRA010000182.1 GCF_945906275.1 Dongia mobilis | reverse complement strand
AAGGTCATGAGCAGATCGCCCGGCAGCGCCTGCATGCCCAGCATCATCCCGGCATTGGTCACGGTATAGAGCCGCCAGGTCTGGGTGCCCTGGGCCGACCAGCCGGTCACGGCGACGGGGGTGATGGACATGACGCCGCCAGCCATGCGGTAGGTATCGTACATCGGCGCTTGTGCCCAGGCATCGGCGAGGATCTGATCGTTAATCGGCACCTGCGGCGGGTCGGCCCGGGTGACGAGGCCGATCCGCCCGACGCCGCTGGCATCCATCGGGCTGATGATGAACCACTGCCAGGGGTTGCTGAAGGGGGCGGTCGGCCGGGTCGGCTGGATGAAACTGGGTGGCAATTGCACCACCTGCCAGGATCCGATGAGCTCATTGGGCTGGGCCACGTTCATCATGGCCGGCGATTGCGGGACCGCCGCCGTAATCGGGGCTACCGGCTGGACCGGTTCGCTGGCGCCGCCACTCCAAGGCAACATTGCTCCCTCGCAGCCAGCAAGGAGTGTGGCGCTCATCAGCGTGGTGATGAGCAGGCCCCGTACATTCATCGTCAATCTCCCCCGATCGCAGCCCGCCAATCGGGCCCGGTCACTGGCGGCAGTTTAGCGGCCCAAATCCTGCCTGAGAAGCGTTCAGCGACCGATTTTGGTCGATCCTGCCCACAGTTATCCGCCATTCTTCGCTTGAAAGCGCGCTGTTGGCGGTGATTCCGCCCACTGCGCGCCGAGGGGTCCCTGGGAATGTTGTGGCTGACCCCAGATCTGCGCGGCGACCTGACCCGGTTCGACTCCGCGGGTTGCGCGAGGCCATTGCACCGCGCTGTGACGCGTTGCTGCCGGGCAGCGGCCGCCGCCATTTGGAGGGCGCTGACCATGGGTCGCCTGCTTGGATTGTTGTTCTGGAGATTAGTTTATATATATCAATATATTAAAGCAGATCTGATGTTGGGCGGGTGACATCCTCAAGGGGAATGGTGATCCGCTTCACAGTTGGCGCCCTGGTGTCCCCCACATCATGGTCATCAAGCCGCTTGAGGCTTTGCGGCAACCTACCTAGCCTGCAAAGCCAAGCCTCGCCGAGGCTGGCGGCCCGCGCAAGGAGATGAAGATGGCTCTCACGAAACGAGAATTTCTGCTGACGCTGCCGCTGGCGGCTGTTGCTGGCCCGGTTCTGTTCAGTCTTGCCAGGTCCCGGCCGGCATCCGCCCAGGATGGTGTCGCAGGTCGCATCTCGCGGTTGAGCGGAACCGCCACGGTCGTTCGGCAGGGCGCTGAATCGCCGCTTGCCATCGACCAGGCGATCAACATCGCCGATACGGTCCGTACCGCCGCGGATAGCCGCGCCGAGGTGACGTTCACCGACGGCTCGATCCTCACCGTCGGGCCGAGCAGTGAAGTGGCTGTCTCCTTTTTCGCACCGGAAGCCAGTGAATCGACGGCGCTCCTTGACCTGGTCTCCGGCATCGCCCGCATGACGGTGAACAAGGCCACGGCCTGGGGCCGCTTCGAGGTGCGAACGACAACCGCGGTGGCATCCGTGCGCGGCACGGATTATCTGGTCGAGGCATTGCCAGAGAAGAGTTCGGTCTTCGTCGCCGAGGGACGCGTCGCGGTCTCCAGTCGCGTGGGAGCCGGCACGGTCGTCCTGCGCGAAGGCCAGGGTGTCGACGTGACCGGAGAGTATGTCTATCTGGTCGCCAAATTCTGGGGCGAGAAGCGTCGTATCGAAGCGCTGGCGCGGGTGACATTCCCATAGGCTGGCGCCAAGTCCCCTAGATGGCTTTGACAGGAGATGGCAGGAAGAAGGCGAAACGAGGCTGGCTTGGCTTCGTTCTCGCGCTTGCACTCGGTGCTGGTACTGCCGTGCTGCATATCTCTGCAAACCCCAATCTGGAATCTTTCGAGCAGGGCGTCACCCTGGATTGGCGGTTCAGGCTGCGGGGTCCACAGCCGCCACCGAACGACATTGCGATTATCGTGATCGACGACCGGTCGCTGGCCAAGCTGGGACAGTGGCCGTTTCCACGCGCCACTCTTGCCGAGATCATCAATCGCCTGAACGAAGCAGGGGCCAAGACGATTGGCCTCGACATCATTCTGTCCGAGCACGAGCCAGATGCCACCGGTGCCGGCGACCGCGCCCTGGCCGACGCCCTCAAGCGCCATGGCCGCACCGTTCTGGCCATGGCGATGCTGTTCAATGACGGGTCGCCGGCGGGCAGCCCCGTGACGGATGTCGACAAGATCAGTCTTGCCGCGTTCAAGGGGGCAAGAGCGATCACCGCCGACGGGATGTTGCGACCCCTTGCCGAATTCGAAGCGGTGACCGCGGTCGGCCACACCAACCAGCAATCCGACGAATCCTGGCAGACCAGGGCGCAATATCCGGTGATCGGCTATGGCGAATGGTTCATACCGTCGTTTTCATTCATGGTCGCTGCCCTGCAACAGGATCTGTCAAAGGGGTCGATCGGATTCAGCAGCGATGGCAGGCTTGTCCTTGGGCCGCGCAAGATCGAACTGGATCACGCTTTCGGGCTGGCGCTCAACTATCTTGGCCCCACCGGCACGTTCCGGACCTATTCGGTGCTGGATCTGCTTGAGGACCGTATCCCGCATCCGCTGTTGAAGGGCCGGGCGGTCCTGGTCGGGGCGACGGCGACATCCCTCGGGGACATCTTCACGACACCCTATGCACTCAACCTGCCGGGGGTCGAGGTGCTGGCAACGGCCGTTGCGAACCTGCTGCATGGCGACAGCATCATTCGCACTGTCGAGCAACGATTTTATGAGTCATTGGTGATTGTCCTGCTGGCCGTGGCGGCCTGGTTCCTCGGGGCCAGGAGTCCGGGACCACGCTGGGGCATGCTGTTCAACCTGCTGCTGCTGATCGCCTGGTTTGTGATGTGCCAGGCCATGTTTGTCCTGGCCTGGCGATGGGTCGCCGTGGCGGGACCGAGCTTCGCCATTGTCGGCGGCGCGGTACTGGGTGCAGTTGGGCGCATGGTTTATGAGCGCCGCCTGCGCAGCGAGGTGGAGCGGCAGCGCGGCAACCTCGCGCGCTATGTGCCGCCGACAATGGTCGAAACGCTGGCAGAGCGGGCGCGACCGGCCTTCGACGAGCGTGAGCAATTGGCCGCCGTTCTCTTCGTGGACCTGCAGGGCTTTACCCATGCCAGCGAGAGCCGCTCGCCAGCCGACACGGCGCACTTCCTGAAAGAGTTCCATGGGCAATTGGAAGAAGTCGTGACGGCGCATCACGGCATCGTCGCCCAGTTTCTGGGTGATGGAGCCCTGGCATTGTGGGGGCTGCCGCAACCGCAGGTCGACGACCCGGCGTCGGCTTTGGCCTGCGCGCGCGACATGCTGTTGCGGCTGGCGCGTTGGCAGCCGAACAATCCCGCCCGGGTCGGCTTGCATTTCGGACCCGTGGCGATGGCACAGCTCGGCGGGCGGCACCAGGCCCAGCTTGCCGCAGCCGGCGATACAGTCAATGTGGCGAGCCGGCTGGAAGCAGCGGCCAAATCGATCGGCGCCATCCTGGTGATTTCGGATGATATGGTGGCAGCCGTCAGGGCATTGGGCCGCGACGATCTGATCAGGGGATTGACCTTGCGGTTGGACCAGCCGGTGCGCGGCCGCGACAAACCCATCACCTTTTGGTCGTGCGCCAGCTGCGCCGATCTGGTCTAGGCGGGGGCAGGGCGAAGATGGCAGACAAACCCACATGGTCGCTGCGGCGGCTCTGGCCCGTGCTGGTGATCCTGGCGGGGATAGCACTTTTTTTCAGCTTGGGCGGCACCAGCTTTTTGAGCTTTGCTGAACTGCAACGTCGCCATGAGCAGCTCGCTTTGTTTGTTGCCGGGCATTACCTGCAGGCGGTGCTGGCCTATATGGTGATCTATGTGCTGGTGGTGGCGCTATCATTGCCGGGTGGCGCCGTGCTGACCGTGGCCGGGGGCTTCATGTTTGGCGCAATCGCCGCCACATGCTACATCGTGGTGGCGGCAACGGCCGGCGCCGTCCTCCTGTTCCTGGCAGCACGGTCGGCGTTGGGTGAGCCTTTGCGGGCCCGCGCCGGGCCCTGGTTGGCAAGGCTTGCCGCCGGCTTCCATGACAATGCCTGGAGCTACATGCTGATCCTGCGCCTCGTGCCCCTTTTCCCGTTCTTCGTGGTCAACCTTGTTCCGGCCTTTCTGGGCGTGTCCCTGCGCTGCTTTACAGTGACGACCTTCTTCGGGATCATGCCGGCGACCTTTGTTTATGCGCTGATCGGTACCTGGCTGGATGATGTGGTGGCTGGTGGCGGCGACATCGGGACCGCCCTGTCGCCGGCGATCATCGGTGCACTGCTGGGCCTCGCCCTCTTGAGCGCCGTGCCGATCCTTTTCAAACGATTTACCGTACGCCGGAACAAGCATCATGGGTGACCTTACAGAATTGCGTCCGGACATCTGTGTCATTGGTGGCGGGTCGGGAGGATTGACCGTCGCTGCCGGTGCAGCGCAGCTTGGTGCCAAGGTGGTGTTGGTCGAGGCCGGGGAGATGGGTGGCGACTGCCTGAATTACGGTTGCGTCCCCTCAAAATCGCTCCTGGCGGCGGCCCATGCCGCCGCGTTGGCGAAATCTGCCGGCCGCTTCGGCATTTCCTTTGCTGCGCCGACCATCGATCGTGTCGCCCTCGCCAGACACATCGCGGACGTGATTGCCGGCATTGCTCCGCATGATTCCGTGGAACGTTTTGCCGGCCTAGGTGTCACGGTCATTCAGGAGCGCGCTGTCTTCGTGGCACGGGATGCGGTCGAAGCCGGCGACAAGCGGATCCTGGCAAAGCGCTTCGTCATCGCCACGGGATCGAAGCCGGCCATTCCGCCGATCGCTGGCCTTGACCAGGTTCCGTTTCTCACCAACGAGACCATTTTTGAGGTGACGGAGCCGATCGATCATCTGCTGGTGGTCGGCGGTGGCCTGATCGGCGTCGAACTGGCGCAGGCGCAGGCTAGGCTGGGCGCCAAGGTCACCATCGTCGAGATGGCGCGACTGCTGCCCAAGGATGATCCTGAGCTTGTCCATCACCTCAGGCAGGCGCTGATCATTGATGGCATTCGCCTCTGTGAGGGAACCAGTGTCGTCAAAGTCGAGAAGGAAGCGCGCGGCGTTTCGGTCTACCTGGCGCAGAATGACGGTGCGACTGAAGTAATGGCGGCCAGCCATCTTCTGTTGGCCGTCGGGCGGCGCCCCGCGACCCAAGACCTCGGCCTTGACAAAGCCGGCATCGAACTGACTGGCGCATCGATCAAGGTTGATGCGCGCCTGCGCACCAGCAACAAGAATGTGTTCGCGATCGGCGATTGCATCGGCGGTCCGGCCTTCACCCATGTGGCCGGCTATCATGGTGGCATCGTCCTGCGAAATATCCTGTTTCGGCTGCCGGCCAAGGTCAACGCAGATATCATTCCCTGGGTGACGTTCAGCGACCCGGAACTGGCCTATGTGGGCCTGAGCGAAATGTCCGCGCGAGCGTGTTACAAGGATGTGAGGGTTGAGCAGCTTGATTTCAGCGCCAATGACCGGGCCCGCAGCGAGCGACGCACCGATGGCCTGATCAAGATTGTGCTGCGCCGGAATGGCCAGATTCTCGGCGTCGGCATTGTCGGACCTCAAGCCGGCGATCTGTTGGCGCCGTGGTGCCTCGCCATCGCCCGCGGTTTGAAGCTGTCGGCCATGGCCGGCCTGTTGCTGCCCTATCCGACTCTGTCGGAGATATCGAAACGCGTGGCCGGCAATTACTATGCGCCGCGCCTGTTCAGCCCGGGCGTGCGCGCCCTCGTGCGTGGCTTGTTGAGATTGCCATGAAGGTCGAGGCCGTCAAGCTGCCCACCTTCGGCCGCGGACTTTCAGCCCGGGTGCTGTTGCTGACCATTCTGTTTGTCCTGGTCAGCGAGGTGCTGATCTATGCGCCGTCGATCGCGCGCTTCCGCCTCGACTGGCTGGAGGAGAAACTCAATACCGCACATCTTGCCATCCTGGCGCTGGAGGCGACACCTGATTACATGATCGATCCGGAACTTGAGATCCGCCTGCTGGATCATGTCGGCGCCCGGATCATCGGGCTGCGTGGCAGCGACGGCAAGAACCTGATCATGCGCGGCACGACGCCGCCCTTGCTGGTCGATGTGACGGTGGATCTCAGCGACCGCGGTTTTGTGCAGCTTCTGGAAGATGGCGTCGATACGCTGGTGCAGCCGCGCAACCGGGTGTTGCGCGTGAAGGGCTACTCGCCACGGGCTGCCGATGTCGTGGTCGATGTCGTGCTTGATGAATGGCCGCTGCGTCAGGCCATGATCGCCTATTCCTGGCGCGTACTCGGCCTGTCGGTGGTCATTTCACTGATCACGGCTGCCTTGGTTTTCGGTGCGCTGCAATGGCTGATCATCCGACCGATGCGGCGCCTGACCGGCGGTATGGTCGCCTTTCGCCAGGACCCGGAAGCCATGCTGGGCGAGTTCGGCACCACGACGCGTGGTGATGAAATCGGCGTGGCTGAGCGCGAGTTCGCCGAAATGCACACCAATGTCCGGCAGGCGCTGCAGCAGAAGGCCCGTTTGGCCGCTCTGGGCACGGCC
>NZ_CAMDRA010000181.1 GCF_945906275.1 Dongia mobilis | reverse complement strand
CTGTCGCGCGTCCTGCTGCAATCGCCGGATGCCATCCTGATCACCGCCCTCGCCGACGGCCGCATCCTGGAGGTCAATCCGGGCTTTGAACAGATAACGGGCTACGCCCGCGCCGAAGCCGTGGGCCACACGACCATCGATCTCTCGCTCTGGGTGGATCTGGCCGAACGCAACGCCATGATCCAGCAGGTCCGTGAGTCCGGCGAAGTGAAGTCCATGCCGATCCAGATCAGCCGCCGTGGCGGCGATCGACGGCAGTGCATTCTTTGGGGTCGCACTTTTGAGTATGCCGGCGTTCCCGCACTCCTGACGTCGGTCCAGGACGTGACCGATATCAAGGAAGCCGAGCAGGTTGCACGCATGGCGCAAGCGATGCTGCAGGCGGTGCTCGATACCGTGCCAGCCCACGTCTTCTGGAAGGACAGCAATTCGGTCTATATGGGGTGCAACCGGCAGTTCGCCATCGACAATGGCTTCAGTAGTCCGGCCGATATCGTCGGCACGACGGATTACGACCAACTTCGCCAGATCACGCCGGAGTATCTGGCGGAGATCGCCAGGGTTCAGGAATCGGATCGGCACATCATCGCCACCAAGGAAGCCAGCACCCCACGCCATATCCCTTTCGTGATGCCGGATGACTCGCTGCACTGGATGAGCGTTACCAAGCGCCCGCTGCTCGACGAGAATGGCAACGCTTTCGGCATCCTGGGCGTTCAGCATGACATCACCGATATGCTGGAGAGCGAGCGCCGTGCCAAGAACGCGCAGCACATGCTTCAGCAGGTGCTCGACACCATTCCGTCTTTCGTATTCTGGAAGGACCGGAATTTCGCTTATCTCGGCTGCAACCGGCATTTCGGCACCGAGGCGGGTTTGTCCGATCCGTCGCAGATCATCGGAAAGACCGATTACGAACTGCCCTGGTCCGCGCATGCCGAGGCATTTGTCACCGAGGACCGGGAAGTCCTGACGAGCGGCAACGCTCTTGTCGATCTGATGAAGCCGTTTCAGAGCGCCGATGGCTCCATACGCTGGATCAGAACCGACAAGCTGCCCATGGCCGATGCGACCGGGTCCATCGTCGGCATTCTCGGTGTGCAGCACGACGTCACGGAACAATTGCGCAGTCAGGAACAATTGCGGGCGAGCGAGGAAAAGCTCCGTTCCCTCTACGCTCTCAGTCCATTGGGCATCAATCTCCAGGACATGGACGGCCGCTATCTCGAGGCCAACGACGCCTTCCTTGCGATCGTCGGGTATGACCGTGACGAGATCAAAAGGCTCACCTGCTACGACCTCATTGCGAAGGAATTCCTCGACGGCGAACCCGAACGGTTGCGACTCCTTGAGGAAACCGGCCTGATCCCCGCTTATGAAAAGGCTTATCGCCGCAAGGATGGAAGCCTGGTGGCGGTGTCGACCTCCACCGTGCGCGTGTCAGGTCCGGATGGCGCCTCCTTCAAATGGACGATTGTCGAGGACATCACCGAGCGGCGCCTGGTGCAGGCTGCTCAGAAGCGCCTCAACGAGGATCTCGAGCGATTGGTCGGTGAGCGAACGGTCGAGTTGCAAGTTGCCATGCAGGGCCTGATGCGGGCGGAGAAGCTGGCCTCGCTGGGCAGCCTGGTCGCCGGCGTCGCCCATGAAATCAGCACGCCGGTCGGCAATGCCAGCCTCGCAACATCAACGCTGGTCGGGGCAGTGGGTGACTTCGAGCGGGAACTCGCCGGCAAACTGTCGCGAGCGGCGCTCGATGGCTTCGTAAAGCAGATCAAGCTCGGCGTGGACATCGCCAATCGCAATATCGAACGGGTGGCCGGCCTTATCCAGAGCTTCAAGCAGGTTGCGGTCGACCAGACCAGTTCGCAGCGGCGTCGATTTCATCTCACCGAAGTGGTCGATGAGATCGTTACCACGATGCATCCCAGCCTGAAGCGAAGCGGCGTCACGACCGACATATCCATTCCGGCCGATCTCGTGCTCGATTCATATCCCGGGCCACTCGGCCAGGTTCTGACCAACCTCATCAACAACGCGCTGGTCCACGCATTTTCCAAGGATGTCCCCGAGAGCGCCGGCAAGCGGCGTGTCCGCATCGTGGCCACCCAGATTGACGCCGCCCAGTTCAGGCTGGAGATCGGTGACAACGGTGCCGGTATGGAGGCGTCGGCCCTGGGACGGATTTTCGATCCATTCTACATATCCAAGCTTGGCCAGGGCGGCAGCGGCCTCGGCCTTCATATCGTGCACAACATCGTCGCCGACATTCTTGCCGGCAATATCGCGGTTGAAAGCGAGCCGGGACGCGGCACGACATTCTCCATCACCATGCCGCGCAACACCCCATCGCAGCCGGTAGGACCCTGGACAGGGGCCGCAGCATGACCGGCCCATCGCTGCCGACCATGGAAAGCGACGACACAGCGCGCTGGATTCTCCTGCGCCTTAAGCCATTGGCGGATGATGATCCGTTCGAATTCGGCGAAGAGGATGGTGACTATGCCAGGGCGGGATCCGCCCAGCCCTGGACCATCCTGGTCGTGGATGACGATCTGGAGGTGCATCGTGCCGTCGAGCTTGCCTTGACGATGGTGAAGATTCACGGGCGGCCCCTGCAGCTGTGTCATTGCGCATCGGCGGCCGACGCGCGGACACTGCTGCTCGACGGTTCGCAAGCGGTCGATCTGGTCCTGCTCGATGTCGTGATGGAAACGGCCGATGCCGGCCTCACGCTGTTGGAGGAGATCCGCAACCTGCCGGTCATGCGCAACCTCCCCGTCCTGCTCCACACCGGGCAGCCCGGCCGGGCGCCGGAACAAGCCGTGCGCGCGCAATACGATGTCAGCGGCTATCTCACCAAATCGACGGTAACCCGGCAGGTTCTGATCGGGGCGCTTGACACGATCCTCGGCGGATCGACCCTGGCGACCTGATCCGCCGGGATCGTTCAGGCCACCGCGAGGGGCAGCGCGCAGACGATCCGCCGACCCTGTGGCCCGCTTTCGGTCACCAGCTTGCCGCCATGCAATTCGATCAAGGTGCGGGCCAGCGCCACGCCGAGGCCGCGGGTCGAGCTGCGGGCCTGCGAGGAATCGGAATCAGGACCGACATCGACGCCGAAATCATCCTGCGCACCCTGCACCGCGACGCTGATGTCTATCGTCTCCTCGCCGCGGTTGGCTGCGACGACGATGGTGCGTCCGCCCGGCGCGGCACCGATCGCCGCACTCAGCAGGTTGCCCAGTGCCTGCTTGAGGCGCTGCGGATCGGCGCGAATGGCACCGATTTCGGGGGCCACTTCGATCAGCAGGTCGATGTTGCGGCTGCGGGCGCGCTGCTGGAACAGCCGGGCGATCGATTCCGTCAGCTGCCGGACATCGACCATCGTCGGTTCGAGATGGATGTAGCCGGCTTCGATGGCGGCAACATCGATCACATCGCCGATCATCAGAATGAGGTTCTGCGCCGAATCCAGAATGGCCGAGGCATATTCGAGCTGGCGCTCGTTCATATCGCCGAAGTATTGACGCGCCAGCAGTTCGGCATAGCCGATGATGGCATTGAGCGGCGTGCGGAATTCATAGGAGACGTTGGCGATGAATTCCGATTTCAGGCGGTCGGCCGACATAAGCGCCTCGTTGCGCTCGGTGAGCGCGCGCTCCATGTTGATGCTGTCGGTGACGTCGGTATATTTGAACAGCCTGCCGCCATCAGCGAGTGGGATCGCGGCAATGTCGATGATCTTGCCGTCGATACGCTCAAGGCGCCAGTTCTTCACTTCACGCTCGGCGACGTCCGTCACGATGCGACGGCGCAGATCCTCCCAATTGGGGCGGCTCTCGAAAAAGGGCTTCACGGCCTCGACGATCTGCCGAACATGAGGTTCGCCCTCGATATCCTCCGGCCGCAGATCCAAGAGGCGAACGAAAGCCGGATTGTAGAGTTTCAGCCTGGCATCGCCACCGAACACGGCAATGCCCTCGAACAGGTGATCGATGGTTTCCTTCTGCACTTCGATGAGCGTGTTGTAGTTGCGCTCGAGCGCCAGTTTGTCAGTGACATCCTCGAAGGTGAGGATGACACCGCCGAAGGGATGGGGTGACGCCAGCATGCGGTAGGTGGCGCCGCTCGGCACATGCATCAGGTCCTCGAACGGGGCGATGACAGACATGATCTGCCGGCTCCATTCCTGCTTGAAGGAGCGGAAATCCGCCTGCTCCGGTATCTGCCGCCGCTCGCGCAGCATGTCGAGCACCTGGTCCACGGTCGGTTCGAGCCGCAGGAATCCGGCATCGAGATTGAACATGTCGCGGAAGGCACTGTTGAAGAACTTGACGCGCTTGTCCGGGCCAAAGATGACGATGCCGGTGCCCAGGGCCTGCAGGACATCGTCATGGGCTGCGATGTGGCGGGCGAGCTCGGCATGGCTTTCTTCGAGCTGCGTCTGATCGAGGGCGAAGCCGATGACCGAGCCGTCTGGCAAGGGGACCTCCGTGAGATCATAGAGCCGCCGCTGACCCTTGACGACCAGCTGCTGGCTTTCCGATTGCGCAAGCCCCACGCGCTGTGCTCGCTTGGCCAGCGCCCTGGCCGCCGGATTGATTTCGCGCCCCTCGCTGATCACGCGCTCGACCGGCAGGTCATAGATATTGGCAAACGCCGGATTGCACCAGGCGATGGTCAGATCCGCCGCGCGCCGCCACACCGGGTAGGGCAGTTGTTCAAGAAGTTGCGCGAGGGACGCGGCAGTCTTCAGGGCATGGCCGGAAGCCTGCTCGATCGGTTCGACGATGTCGCCGATGTCGCTCAGCCACAGATGGCAGGTATCATCCTTGCGAACGCCGACCCAGTGCAGGCGCACGCCAGCGGTCGGTGCGGGCACAAAGGAGAAACCGCGCCCCTCCTTTTCGAGGGCCATGATGGCGCTGAGCAACTCGGCCTGGTCCGCCGGTTTGACCTCGGCCACGAGATCGGTCCTTGTACAATCGCCGGCGGGCAGGCCCAGCCATTGGCGCGCGCGCGCGTCGACCGTCGCGCGGCCACCAGTTTCCCAGTAAACATGCGCCAGCGGTGCCGTCGCCCATTGCGTGACCACGCTGTGCCGCGCTGATTCCGCAGCCATGAGATCGGCGCGCGTGGCCGCAAGTTCCGCCTCAAGCGCGCGTTTTGCCTTGGCAAGACGCCATGCCTGGGCCGCCGCGGCGATCAATCCTCCACCCAGCAGCCCGACTCCAATCCAAAGATGCAGCGAGTCCCCCATGGGCAAGCACTTTACGAGTGCATGATTCCGGTGACAAGCCACCCATCTGCGATAATGGCGGCAATGAGAAAGGGCGCCCGACCGGTCACGGCAGGGCGCCCCATCAACCTCAAATCATCGCAGCATCAGTAGCGGTAATGCTCCGGCTTGAACGGACCGGACGCGGCAACGCCGAGATAGGCAGCCTGCTTTTCGCTGAGCTTGGTGAGCTTGGCGCCGACTTTTTCGAGATGCAGGAAGGCGACCTTCTCGTCGAGATGCTTGGGCAGCACATAGACCTCGTTCTTGTAGGCCTTGTGGTTGTTCCACAGCTCGATCTGCGCCAGCACCTGGTTGGTGAAGGATGCCGACATCACGAAGCTGGGATGGCCCGTGGCGCAGCCGAGATTGACCAGGCGACCCTCGGCCAGCACCAGGATGCGGCGGCCGGTCGGGAATTCGACCTCGTCGACCTGCGGCTTCACATTGTGCCATTTGAAGTTGCGCAGGCCAGCGATTTGAATTTCGCTGTCGAAATGGCCGATATTGCAGACGATGGCCCGGTCCTTCATTTCTCGCATATGATCGACCGTGATGACGTCGACGCAACCGGTGGCGGTGACGAAGATATCGCCGCGCGTGGTGGCGTCTTCCATGGTGGTGACTTCATAGCCTTCCATCGCGGCCTGCAACGCGCAGATCGGGTCGGCCTCGGTCACCAGCACGCGGCAACCGGCGTGGCGCAGGCTTTCAGCCGAGCCCTTGCCGACATCGCCGAAGCCCGCAACGACGGCGACCTTGCCGGCCATCATGACGTCGGTAGCGCGGCGGATGGCGTCGACCAGGCTCTCGCGGCAGCCATATTTGTTGTCGAACTTCGACTTCGTGACGCTGTCGTTGACGTTGATCGCCGGAACCTTGAGGGAGCCGTCCTTCTGCATCTGGTAGAGGCGATGCACACCGGTCGTGGTTTCTTCCGAGATGCCCTTGATGTCCTTGAGGATGTCGGGATGCTTGTCATGCAGCAGGACCGTGAGATCACCGCCGTCATCCAGCACCATGTTGGGCTTCCAGCCATTCGGGCCGGTCACGGTGGCATCAATGCACCACCAGAATTCCTCTTCCGTCATGCCCTTCCAGGCAAAGACCGGGATATTCTTGGCGGCGATGGCCGCGGCGGCGTGATCCTGGGTCGAGAAGATGTTGCAGGACGACCAGCGCACCTCGGCGCCCAGCGCAATCAGCGTCTCGATGAGGACGGCGGTCTGGATGGTCATGTGCAGGCAGCCGGCAATGCGGGCGCCCTTCAGCGGCTGCGCCTTGCCGAATTCGGCGCGCAGCGACATGAGGCCCGGCATTTCGGTTTCGGCGATGGCGATCTCCTTGCGGCCCCATTCGGCCAAGCTGAC
>NZ_CAMDRA010000180.1 GCF_945906275.1 Dongia mobilis | reverse complement strand
GGCCGCCACATCCGTTCCGGCGCCTTGATCGAGAGCAAGACTCCCGGCGCGTCGAATCGCTTATACTGGCCGGGCGTCAATACGATCGGGCAGGGTCATCATGAGCGCAGACGAAATCGAGCCGCCACGCCGGGGCATCATTGCTGAATTGGGGCGCCGCAACATCGCCTATGTGGCCTTCGTCATCATCCTGGTGCCGACCGCCCTGCTGCTGGAGGCCGGGGGGCCGAGCGGGCCGGATGCCGGCGGGGGCATCATGCTGGGCATCATCGTCTGGGCGCTGGTGTCGCTGGTGTTCTTCCTGGTCAATGCCGTGCAGCTGATCATCGCGCTGGCCAAGGGCCAGGCGGCCCGCAAGCCGCTCATCGGCTGCCTGCTGCCGATCCTCCTCATTCTCGGCACGCTGCTGGCCGAGGAGATCATGCTGCGCTAGGCGGCAAGGGCGCCCGGCACGCCATCCTCGATCACGAAGCTTTTCAGGGTCGAGATGGTGGCGGCGCGGTTGGTCACATCGCTCACGGCGCGGAAGTCGGTGGTGAGGCGGCCCGCCTCGATCGTGACGCTGGCATAGCCGCGCTGACGGCTCTCGGCGAAATGGATGTGCCCATGATCCGCGCGCTTGCCGTCGAGGTTATCCTGCGGCGGTCCGTCCGAGGTGATGGATGAGGTGATGAATTCGGTGGCGATCACCGGTGCCCGGTCGGCGCGGAAATCCAGCTTCAGATCATTGTTCCAGAAGGAATGGATGTCGCCGCCGAAGACCACCGGGTTGCGGGTGCCGGCGAGCTGTTGCAGGAGCCGCGTGCGGGCGGCGGGGTAACCGTCCCAGGCATCGGTCCAGGCGGTGAGGGTGCCGTCCGCCTGTTCCGTCCCCAGCTGCGCCATGATGACGTTCTGCGCCAGCAGGTTCCAGCGCGCAGGACTGGTTGCAAGCTTGCCCTGCAGCCATTTCTCCTGCGCGAAGCCCAGCATCGAGCGGGCGGGGTCTATGAGTTCCGGACAGGTGATACTGTCGACCAGATGGCCGCCGCCGCGATCGGGTGCGCCATAGCAGGCGCCGCGCGACCGGTATTGCCGTCCATCGAGCAGCGAGATGCGGGCGAGGTCGCCGATCATGACACTGTCATGGATGCGCAAGCCCATTGTGCCTGGGCGCGTACGTACCGGCATATGTTCGTAGAAGGCCTGATAGGCCGCCTGGCGGCGTTGCAAAAAGATATCGGGGTCGATGAGCGTCTCGGACCATGCCCCGGCATAATCGTTCTCGACCTCATGATCGTCCCAGGTGACCAGGGTCGGCGCCGTGGCGTGCAGGCGCTGCAGGTCGGAATCCTGGCGGTACTGCGCGTAACGGCGACGATAGCCATCAAGTGTCGCGGGCACGGCATGATCGCTGTGTCGGCGCAGGACAGGACGATTCACTTCGACCTGCTCATAGATGTAGTCACCCAGCATCAGGACGAGATCCGGCTGCTCGTCGGCGAGATGCCGGTAGGCGCTGAAATATCCGCGTTCATAATTGGCGCAGGAGGTGAAGCCGAGGCGCAAACTGTCGGCGGGCCGCCCGGCTTGCGGCAAGGTGTTGGCGCGGCCGATGGCGGTTTCATGATCGCCAAGGCGGAAGCGGTACCAATAGGGACGCGCCGGCGCGAGGCCGCCGATGTCGAGATGGACGGCGTAGGCGAAATCGGCTTCGGCGAGCGTGCTGCCCTGCCGGACGATGCGGCGCATCTGCGGATCGGTGGCGATTTCGTAATCGATCAGGATGCCGGCACCGTGGTCGTGGCGCGCGATGCCGCCCGGCACCTGCGGGTCCGTCGAGAGCGGGTCTGGTGCCAGCCTGGTCCAGAGCACGAAGCCGTCGTCACGCGGGCTGCCAGACGCGACACCCAGGGTGAAGGGATCGGAACTTGCTGCGAGCGGATTTCGGTTGGCGCGATGGGCGTAGTAGGGGGCGAAATTAGCGAAGCCGCTGCTGGAAAGGGTAAAGCCGGCCGTGATGGTGCCGGCGGCGATCAGTAATCTGCGGCGGGAGAGCATCCGTCGGTGTCTCGCTGTGGTGACCTGCGATCAGCCACAGATTTACGACCGGTTCGTGACGGTGAGGGGAGCGCAGCAGAGTCAGTTTTGAGTCGGCGCGGCTTCAGGGATGTGACGAAGGAATGGGATGTGACGAGAGGTCAGGCCGAGAGAGCCGGCGCCGCCAGCACGCCGCGGCGCAGGAGGGCGTCGATCTCCTCGGCCGGCAGCGGTTTGCTGAAGAGGTAGCCCTGGGCGAATTCGCAGCCCTGTTCCTCGAGATAGGCAAGCTGGGCCTCGGTCTCGACGCCTTCGGCGATGGAGTCGAGATGGAGGTTGCGGGCAAGACCGATGATGGCCGAGGTGATCTCCATATCGGCCGGGTCAGTCGAAATATCGCGCACGAAACTCTGGTCGATCTTGAGCTTGCTGATCGGGAAGCGCTTCAAGTAAGCGAGGGAGGAATAGCCGGTGCCGAAATCGTCGATCGACACCCGCGCGCCGAGCTTGCGCAAGGCGGCAAGCCTGACCTCGGCGCCGACGCCCTGCTCGATGAGGGCGCTCTCGGTCAGTTCCAGTTCGAGGAAGTGCGGCGACAGGCCGGTTTCCTGCAGGATGTTGCCGACGATGCTGTCAATGTCCGGGAGATGGAATTGGCGCGGCGAAAGGTTGACCGCGACCGTGCCGAGGTCGTGGCCGGCATCGCGCCAGATTTTCATCTGCCGGCAGGCCTCGCGCAGGACCCAATCGCCCAGCGGCAGGATGATGCCGGTTTCTTCGGCGAGCGGAATGAACTTGCCGGGCGGTATCAGGCCGCTGCCGGGTTCCTGCCAGCGCACCAGCGCCTCAAAGCCGACAATGCGCCGATCCTTGATGCGGACCAGGGGCTGGTAATGCAGCAGGAATTCGTTGCGCTCGATGGCGCGGCGCAGGCGGCGCTCGAGGCTGAGGCGCTCATTGGCCTTGTCGGTCAAGGCCGCGGTATAGAAGCGGTAGATGCCGCGGCCTTCCTCCTTGGCGCGGTAGAGGGCGGCGTCGGCGTTCCTGACCACCTCATCGGCTTGCGAACCGTCGTCGGGAAAGATGCTGATGCCGATGCTGGTGCCGATATAGACCTCGTGGCCGCCGGTCAATGGGAAGGGTTCGTCAAACTGATCCAGCAGGATCTGCGCGAGTTCGGCGGCGGCGTTGGAATCGTCGATGTCTTCGACCAGGACCAGGAACTCGTCGCCACCGAGGCGGGCCAGCGTGTCGCTTTCGCGCAGGCGGCGACCCAGGCGTCTGGTGACGGCGAGCAGCAGTTCGTCGCCGGCCGGATGGCCCAGACTGTCATTCACGTTCTTGAAGCGGTCGAGATCGAGAAACAGGACGGCGCCCATCCGTTTCTTGCGTCGTGCGACCTGGATGGCATGGTCGAGGCGCTGCATGGCCAGCATGCGGTTGGGAAGATCGGTCAGCGGGTCGTGATGCGCCATGTGCACGAGGCGCGATTCGGATTCCTTGATGCCGGTGATGTCGACGAAGGTCCCGACATAATTGATGGGTTCGCCGGCGGCATTACGGACCACGCTGATGGTGAGGAATTCAGGATATGGCTCGCCACTCTTGCGGCGATTCCAGATTTCACCCTGCCACGAGCCATTGCGATCGATGGTCAGCCACATGTCACGGTAGAAATCGGCATCATGCTGGCCGGATTGCAGGAGGCGCATATTCTGGCCGATCAGCTCGCTTTCCTCATAGCCGGTGATGCGCTGGAAGGATGGATTGACGGCGATGATCATGCCGCGGGTGTCGGTGACGACGATGCCTTCCTGGGTGTGGCGGAACACGGCTTCCGCCTGGCGCAGATGCACCTCCGCATTCTTGCGTTCGGTGATGTCCATGGTGACGTTGATCAGATACTCAGGCTGTCCCGCATCGTCGCGCACCAGCGAGGTGGAGATGCCGATCCAGGCCTTGCTGCCATCCGGTCGCGTCACGTGCCGCTCACCGTGATACGTGTTGCGTTCGCCGCGCTTGAACTGGTCGAAGATGGCGAGGTCGCCCTCCTGGTCCGCGGCCGCGTTCTGCGAGATCGCATGGCCTTCGCGCAATTCTTCCAGGGTCTTTCCTTGGATCCGGCAATATTCGCGGTTGGCCTGCAGGGTCCTGCCGTCGAGGTCGATATGGGCGATGCCGACGGCGGCCTGCTCAAATGTGTCGCGGAATTTCACGGCCGCCAATTCAGCGGCCTGGCGCTGCGACACAGCTGCCAGAGCCGCGTGCAGGCGACGTCGCTGCCACAGATAGGCGATGATCGCGATGAGCGCGATCAGCCCGGCCAAAGTGGCGACGCTGGTGAAGATGGTGGCAGCGGGAATACCGCCCAGGGCGAGGTTGCGATCGAGCTTGGCGATCAGCACCCAATCGGTCCGCGGTACGGAGAGGGCCGCCGCCAGCACGGGCGCGCCGCGATAGTCGATGCCGTCAATCAGCTGCTCGCCCTTGAGCAGGTAACGCACGATCGGTGCGTCCGTCTGGTCGAGCGGGATCGACAGGGTCAGCGCGCTGTCCGGCCTGCCGGGTATCGCGTTCAGAACCACGGCCCTTTCATTGTTGCGGCGGCCGAGGATGAGTTCGCCCTGACGCCCGGGCATCGGCCAGCTGGAGAGAAAGGGGTCGATGAAGTCGGCAGCGCGCAGGTCGAACAGCATGATATCGCGATTGTGCCCGTGCATCCCGGCCTCGATTGGCAACGGCACGGCGAAAGCGAGATGAATCTTCTTGTCGCGGGCTTCTCGGTAGAGATCGACGAAAACGGTCTTGCTGGCTTCGTTGACACGGGCGGCGACGGCAGCAAGATCGAGCGAGACATGGCGATCCGGGTTGGTCGTCATTTCAATGCCGCCCGCGCCGTCGAGGAGTGTGATGCGTGCGAAGCCGTGGATGTTCTTCGCCTGCCGCAGGGTGCGGAGGAGGTCGTCACGCGACCGGGTGGCGCCGTTGTCATGCCAGTCCTGCAGGACATTCCGCAGCAGCAGGTTCTGGGCGACCGCTTCGGAATCGGCGCGCCGCTCGCTCAGCCATTGAGAGAGGCCGGTGACCTTCAGGCGCGCCACGGCGTGGAGGTCTTCAAGTCCCCTCTGGCGCAAGGAGTCGAGCTGGCTGCGATAGCTGATGAAGGACACCAGGGCGACGGCCACGATCAGCGCCGCGGCGGCAACCATTTCCGGCAGGAGCGAACGACGCCGCGGAGGCGTCGCATCGCGGTCCGATTCGCCTGGCATGAAACGCAAGGTGAGCAGCAGCAGGGCCGAGGTGATGGCGACGAAAGCGAAGCCTTTCAAGGTGCCGAAGGCGATGCCGGCCTCGGCGTCCGCGAACGCGCCAAGCAGGCTGTCGGAGGCCAGAATCCACAGGCTGGCGCCAACCGCGTAGGCGGCGGTGATGGTGAGGATGAGTCGCAGACGCTGCTTCGGGTTCATGATCGACCAAAGGGTAGCGGGCGGCTTGTAAAAATCGTGTTAAGGGCCTGAATTCCCAGCCGACCCTGCTGCCGGTGTCAACGGTGCCCGGTCAACGTTGGCCGGTCAGCGGCGCTCGGCATTGGGCAGGCGGCCAAACCGCTCCCGGTAGAGCTGGGCGAAATGCGAAGCGGAGCCGAAACCGCAGGAGAGGGCGATTTCGGTCACCGGCAAGGCGGTCTGGGAGAGCAGGCGCCGCGCGTGGTCGAGACGCAGATCGCGGTGATAGGCGGTGGGGGTGCGCCCCAACTGGCCACGGAACTGGCGTTCGAGCTGGCGCTGGGAGATGCCGAGATCGGCGGCGATGTCGGCCGGCGACAAGGCCCGGTCGAGCACGTTTTCCATGCGCTTCACCGCCTCGATCAGCACCGGCCTCGCGGTTCCTAACCGGTGGATGAGGTCGCCGCGCTGGTGCTCGGTCGGTGTCCTGGCACCACTATGGACGAATTGCTCGCCGACCGCCTTCGAGAAAGCGAGGCCCTGCTGGTCGGCAAGGAGGCGCAGCATGAGATCGAGCGCCGCGATCGAGCCGCCGGAGGTGACGATGCCGCGATCGATGACGAAAAGTTCGTCGACCAGATCGAGGTCGGGATAAAGCTCGGCGAGGGCCCCTCGGAAATCCCAATGCACGGTGCAGCGGTGTCCTGCCAGAAGCCCCGCGCGCGCCAGCACGAAGGTGCCGGTCGAGACGGCGCCCACATCCTTGCCGAGGCGACGATGGCGCCGCAGCCAGTTCATGACACCGGCATGGCGGTAGCGTTCGGCATGGAAGCCGGCGCAGACCAGAGCGAGGTCGAAGACGCTGTCGCGCGCCTCGGCGATGGGCCGGGTCATGAGCTCGATCCCGGCGCTGGAGGCCACCATGCCGCCCTCGCCGGAGAGCAGCGACCATTCGTAGAGCGGCTTGCCGGAGAGCCGGTTGGCGATGCGCAAAGGCTCGATGATCATGGAGAAGGAGGCAAGCGCAAAGTCCGGCACCAGCACGATGCCGATCCGCCTTGTGCCGACCTCGTTCATGGGAAAGGGATCAGCCGACCTGCTGCCAATGGCATTTGAGGTTGAGTTGCGAGGCGGTGTTGGCGATGGTCGCCATGCAGGTCGCAGCCTTGGCCGGCGGCACCGAGATCGCCATGCGCAGCAGGAAGCGGGCACCGGATTCGGAAGGCACCGATTCCGAGTTCAAGCGCACGAT
>NZ_CAMDRA010000179.1 GCF_945906275.1 Dongia mobilis | reverse complement strand
CCGGCGCAGGGTTGCGGCAAGGCGCCCAAATGCGCCCTCGATTACCAGTCGCGCATTTCGGGGCCGCTGTTCGACCGCATCGATCTTCATGTCGACGTGCCGGCCGTTTCGGCCGCCGATCTCTCTCTGCCGCCGCCGGCGGAAGGCAGCGCCGAGGTGGCCGCCCGCGTCACCGAGGCGCGCGCGCGGCAGACGGCGCGCTATGCGGCGCACAAACTGCGCTGCAATGCCGAGGTCGATGGCGAGCTGCTGGAGACCTTGGCGGCGCCGGATGCGGAGGGACGGCGCCTCCTCACCCAGGCGGTCGAGAAATTCCGCCTGTCGGCGCGCGGCTATCACCGCGTGCTGCGCGTGGCGCGGACGCTGGCGGACCTTGCCGGGGCGAACGATGTCAAAGCGCTGCACATCGCCGAAGCGCTCGGCTATCGCCGCGTGGCGCCCAGTCGGTAATTCCGGGGTGCGGGCGGGTTGACCGGCAGATTCCCGCCACCTTCGCGGTGGGGCAGTTTCGGGCAACGACAACGGTCATGCGCCAGAACCAATTTCAAGTGAGATATTTCCGAAGATCTCTTCCGTTGTTTTTTCTGTTGGAGACTGGCTTTTGTCAGCTAGTCAGATTCCCTGAACAGCCGGAAGGTCCCATCCTTCACCTCGACGACGAGAGGTGGCTGTGCCAATTGCTGCATATCGTCGAAATACGCGGCACCCATGACGCCGAACAATGTTCCTTTCCATTTCGCAAGACAGTCGCGGAGAGTCACCATGTCCGGCCCGCTGGCTGCCAGACATGGAGCCGCAATATCCCGAATCGCGCGATACTCCCAAGCCGCAAGTACCGGCCGCGGCGGCTCCTGTCGGTTGGCGAACTCCTTCTTGTATCTCTCGGCCCATAAGCGGGATTCCTCATCCACCTCTTCATTGAAGAATGTCATGAGTACCGCACCTTGCGAGGCCGTCGGCGCCAGGGATATGAGCGCATCATTGGCGAGTCCCCCGGTACCAACAAACCTTGCACCAATGCCCAGAGCGCGCGCTTGGTTCATGATCGCCGGCGCGGCGGGAACAGTTCCGAAAATCGCTATGCCGTCCGGGTTTGCCGCACGAATATTGGCAAGCTGCGCGGAAAACTCCTTGTCCGCCGTCCGGTAGGATTGGACTGCGACCGGCACGACGCCCAACTGAGCCAACGCAGCGATAAAGACATCCCGATTGCCGGCGCCGTAAGCGTTGCTGTCGTTGATGATAGCGATGCGCGTCATTTTCAGCCGCTCGGTCACGATAGAGGCCAATTGCTCTGCCATAACGCTGTCAGATGGTATGACGCGAAATGTCCATCTGTTGGCCAAGTTCGTGATCATGGGGGATGTCGCGCCGACGACGATGTAAGGAACACCGGCTTCCTCGGCGACATCCATGTTCGCCAGAACTTGCGAACTGCCCCATCCCCCGACGATCAGGGTCACCTGACTTGCTATCAGCTGCCGCATTTCGATGGCAGATCGAGCTGGGTTGCTGGCGTCGTCGGCGACGACAAGCTTGACTTGGCGCCCATTCACCCCGCCAGCGGCATTGATATCGCGCACGGCCATTTCCGCGCCCTGAACGATGCTGACGCCATAGGAATGGCCCAGTCCGGACAGATCGGCGATGACCCCGAGAAGGAGTTCGTCAGCCACCGACAAATGCGGCCAGAATTGCGCGCAGGCCCAGCAGACACCAGCCGCCAATAATCTGCCTGACTTCCTCATTGCAACCTCATATCCGTTCAGGGTCCTTGTGCGACTGGATGCCTGGATACTGCCAGCCGGTTTCAGTCACCGGCGCAACAATCCATCGGACATTCGCCAAGCTCGTGCGGGTCCGCCAGCGGTCACGCCGACTTCATCACCGGCCACATTGCCCCATCTCGCCTGCCATTCATTTTCAGGACACGGCTCGCCGGCAAGCGCATGGTGACCACAGTTCCGATTCCCACCGTACTCTCAATGGACACTGATCCATCATGAGCTTCGACAAGCATCTTGCTGATCGTCAAGCCAAGGCCAGTACCACCCCTCTCGCGGCTGATTTGTGAGTCGCCGCCCTGGAAAGGCTCAAAGACATGGGGGAGAACTTTCTCAGGAATGCCGCAGCCCGAATCCACGACGGACACCGCGATCGAGTCATCTTCCGCACATGACGCAGTCAGGCTCACCCCACCGCCAGGCGCCGAGAATTTGACGGCGTTCGTCAACAAATTGATCAGCACCTGCAGCAATGCCTGGCGGTCGGCTTTCACAGTCGGCAACCCGGGGTCGCTGATGATGCTCACTTTCACTCCCTGTTTTTCCGCGCTCGGCGTCAGGAAAACGAGGGCGTCAGCCATCAACAAACTGATGTCCACTTCAACTTAATTCAACTCGTATCGCTTCGCATCGATCTTCGACAGATCGAGTACCGTCACGATCAGCGAGAGCAGATGAGCTCCTGACCGATAGATATGATTGACATACTCTTCCTGCTTCTCGTTGAGCGGGCCAAAAAGCTTGCTTCCCAGCATCTCGGAGAAGCCCATCACCGCGTTGAGGGGCGTACGAAGCTCGTGGCTCATGTTGGCGAGGAATGCGCTCTTTGCCCGATTGGCCGCCTCGGCGAGCTCTTTTGCCTGATCTGCGCGTTGATGCGCGGCCACCGCCTGAGCCATTCGGCCGAGAGTCTTGACATGGCGAGCCAATGAAAAGCCGAGCAATATCAATAACCCAATTGCGACGAGAGTAACGACAATGACCACGCTCACGAGCTTCCACCATCCGACCAGAATAGCAGCCTCAGGAGTCGTTACGGAGACGACCATCGGATATCCTCGCACCGTGTGCAGCGCTATTATTCTCGGCTCTTTTCCGGGGGCTGCCTGATCAATCTGACTTGCACCTTGCTCGGCTCGGGATAGCGTCTCCCGGGAGAACCGCCAGGCCTCAGGGTCTTGTGTCGTGACGTCGGTGATTTCCGACGTGCTGGCGAGGATGACGCCATCGAGGCGGTACAGTGAGATCGCGGCGTCCGCATGCGGCAGGATCGAGGCGAACTGTTTCTGAAAGCGACGCGTCGCGATCGTTACTGTAACGACCCCGAGAAATTCACCGTCCGACCGGCTGATCCGGCGCGCCAGAAATAGAGTGTCCTGTCCGGTTACGGGGTTTTTGACCGGTCGGCCGATAAAATATCCTGCACTCTGATCGCCGCGAAGAGCGACGAAGTAATCACGATCGGCTGTATTGACCCGCGGTGGCGGCCATGAGCGCGAGGAGCCTATGATTGCACCACTACTGTCTATGATTGATATGGCGTCGGTATCCGGGGAAATGTTGATCAGCTGACGCAGGCTGTCATGCACGGATCTCTCGGCGGCGTACCGTCGCATCTCCTCTGCCGACTGTATTCCAATCTCCTCAATCTGCTTTTCCAGGTTAGACAGAATCAGGTCGGCGCTGAACACGGTCCGCTCTACGTGCTCGGCAAGGGTCAGGCTTCTCTGAGATAGATCATTCTTTGCTTCGGCGATCAGATTACTGTGTGTCGTAACGACAGCCACACTCGCAGCTGCGATCACAATCACGGACAGTGCTATCCCCATCAATGCCAGCCGGAGGATCGGCGGCCGCACATTACCGCTGTTCGGAGTTGTGACGTCGGGCTCCGGCGGATCAGTCGAAGGCGCTTGCGGCTGGGTTGAGAATGAAGAAGACCGCGTCATCGTGCCAGTTTCCTCGGTCATCTATACACATTCCCCAACTACAGTTTCCCCAACTACACATTCCCCAACTACAGTTTCCCCAGCGGGCTCTCGCTTTTCAGGAAAGAGATCGAAGCCGGATTTGATAGATTAGCGCCTATTTTTGTTAACATTGAGTGAAATCTACCCGCATAGAATATGGGCTTTGTCGCGGCGATTTCTCTCCAGCCGTTAGGACAAAATGCGCAGGCATTTGATCCTCTCCAGCGCAATGCTGCGGGCGGGCAAGCGAATCAAGAACGATCACAAAGCCGCCTGCCGCTCAGCGCGCGACCTTCGCGGCCTTCTCCGCAACCTTCGTCTTGAAGCGGTCCCAGCGCACCACGGCGCGGTCGTGGGTGCCTTCGCCGATGAGGTCGAGTTCATCCTCGGCGCGGATGTGCCATTGCAGCAGCTTGCCCACCACCTTGGTGCAGGTGACGTGGACCGTGACGCGCATGCCGGGCGGGGTGGCCGCCACATGGTTGACGTTGATGGCGATGCCGAGGCTGCCCTCGCCTGCGTCGAGATGCGGGCGCAGCGCGTCGATGCAGGCCCATTCCATGAGGCCCACCATGAAACCCGTGGCGAACACCGACGGCATGCTCGTGAAATCGGGTGACTGGGGATAGAGGGCGGGCACGGTCTGCGCCTCGGTCACCGTGAAGGTGAAGATGTGCGTGTCGCCGACCTTGAGCGTGTTCTTCATGGCTTGACCTCGAGCAGCGGGACATGGGGGGCGGCCTCGCGCGGCAGATGGCCGGTGAGGCGGGGATCCTCCGCCACCTCGACCATGAAGGCGTAGGGCTTGAAGCCGGCCTTCTGGTAGAAGCCCAAGGCCGATGGATGGTCGAAGGTACAGGTATGCACCCAGAGGCGCTGGATCGGCGCCTTGCCCACACCCTTGTCATCAGGGCCGCGATTCCAGGCGAGGGCGATGCCGCGGTCGACCAGATAGCGCCCGGCACCCTTGCCGATGGCCTGCGGCACCAGGCCGAAGAAGGAGAGCTCGCATTGGCCGGGGTCCCGGAAGTCGAGTTCCAGCAGGCCCAGCACCTCGCCATGCTCGCTCAGGCGATAGAGGTCGACATCGGCATGGTCGATGATCGCGCGCAGTTTTTCATCCGCCATGATGAGGCGCGAATACCACAGCCAATCCTGCCCGACGCGCCGGAAGAGATCGCGGAATTCGGGCAAGCTGGGATGCCAGGGCTGCAGATCAAAATCGACGTCGCCCGGGCGCGCCGGACGCGCGGCCGGCGGCGACCGCATTTCAAGGCAGGTTACGACATTGACGATCTGCCCGGGCTTGAGCGGCGAATAGCCGAGCGGGAGCGGTGGATTTTCGAGGACGTCGGACATGGAAAGGCTGGCTCGCTGACGGCTGGAGAAGGGCGTGTTCAGGTCCCTTCTCTAGCGACAGCGGCGCCAAAAGGAAAGCCGGGTGGATACCTGTTTGACCGAAGCCTATTTGACCACCGTCACCGGCGCCTTGGCGTGGGAGACGACGGCTGTTGCGACCGAGCCCAGCAGCAGGCGCGCCAGCTCGTTGGTGGTGCTGGTGCCCATGACGATGTGATCGGCCTTGTTCTTCTCGGCATAGGACACGATCGCATCGGCGACATTGCCACCGCTCGCCACCACGCAATCATAGCCCTCGAACTTGACGGCCTTGGCGGATTTGACGGCGGTCGCTACCTGCTTGTTGGCCTGGGCGGCGGCGGCGTTGACCGATTCCGCGTCCCAGTAATGGGTGCGCCGGGCGCGCGTGGGCACCACATTGATGGTGAGGAAGGTCAGCTTGGCGCCGGTCGCCTGCGCCAGTTCCACCGCGCAATCCGCGACCCGCCCGGTGATCTTCGATCCGTCAACCGCGCACAGAATTCTCTTGATGGCCATGATCCGGTCCCTTCATTGGAAAGGCGTTCGGTCTTTCAACCGGCCGCCGGGAAGTTAAGCCGAGTTCGCAAGCATCATGATCAGTCAGCGCGCGGGTCGCCTTGATCTGCGTCAAGCATGACGAAAGAACAGTCACCCGGATTGGCGCCACAGAAGATGCACAGGTGGCGTCATCCGCCGACAAAATCCAGCCCAGCCTGATTGCGTCGGGGCCGGGAACGTCGATGACGCTGGGTCCATCGCCGGCCGGCGAGACACACCTCTACGAAGAAATTTATCCATCTTGACAACCTTCGAGTGTGCGATCTTAAGTAGTAATTCGAGTTCGTGACTTTGTCCTATGGGGGAGTCATGGCCAGGCACACATCAACTTCTGTCGCGCACTTGGCAATGTTCGGCGTTCTGTGCGCCGGCCTGTTGTCCTGCACATCCTCGCTTCCCGTCGAGACCCATCTCCGTTGGCAAGATGGTCCGCTTGTCCCGGTCACCGCACCTTTCATCGTTCTCGGCGATACCCAGGAGCATGAGATCACTGGCCTGCCGGCGTCCGTCTTTGGCGGCATCTCGGATCGGGGCATGACGGAAGTAACCATTCGTCCACCGCAGCAGGCACTGTTTGGCCGGTTCCTGTTCGCGGATCTGTTCCGGCCTGATTCGGATGCTGAACCAGCTGTCATCCATCTCGGCGATCTCCTCGACATTTCCTGCCGGTCGGAGCTGACGCGTTATGAGGCGATCCTTGACGATGTGTCCGCAGCGCGGCAGCAAAAATGGATCCTGGTGCCAGGTAATCACGACGGCACGGCCCACGGCACGCTTAACATCGTCGATAACGATTCGAAATTCGGCTATGGCGCGCCGGGCTGGGATTACGAATGCCGCGTTCCCGGCTCGGTACCGGATATCTTCAAGGAGAGAGTGGATCACAAACAGGAAGTCTTCCTCGGCCGCGATGCGCTCCTGACTTGGTATGCGGAGCGGAAGATCGGCGCACTGGATCCCGCGATCATGGACACCAACAGTGCCAAGAGCCCGACCAAGATTGACTGGCCGCGCCTCGGGGAAACGAGCCCACCGGGCAGTCT
>NZ_CAMDRA010000178.1 GCF_945906275.1 Dongia mobilis | reverse complement strand
GACCAATTTCTCGCCGGCGCAGAGTGCTGCGTTCCAGCTGTCCCACGCGCTGCGCGATTCCTTCGTCCTGTCCTGGGAAGTCGAGCAGGCGTGCAAGTTACTGGTTGGAGCTATCGGCCTTCAGGACAGGGTTATCACATGTGGCAAATTTTAGGTCGTCATCCCCGGGCTTGACCCGGGGATCAGCTCGCAACTGAGGGACAGAGTCCAGTCAAACCAGATGCCCGGGTCAAGCCCGGGCATGACGATTTTGGGTTCATGCGATAGTCTTCCCCCTGAGGGGAGAGGGAGAAGTGGTAGCGCATTCGCTCCTACCCCAGCTTGCCCTTCACCAGATTCGGGATCCTGGTCGCCGGCGGGGTGTTGCGGCTCCTCTGAATGCGCGGGATGCCGTCGATCACCACCATGCCGACGCCAGGCAGATCGCCGAGCTGGACCGAGTCGAGGAGATCCTTGCCGGCGGAATGCTGCGCCTTGTCGAGGAAGACGAAATCGGCCGACATGCCTTTATCAATGAGGCCCGCATCGAGCTTGCGCATCCGCGTCGTGTTGCCGGTGGCAAAGCAGAAGGCGATCTCGGCCGGGATGTCGCCCAGAGATGACAGCATCGACACCATGCGCAGGATGCCGAGCGGCTGCACGCCGGAACCGGCCGGCGCATCGGTGCCGAGGATGACGCGTTCCAGCTGGCCCAGTTCCTTGGCGGTGCGCAGCGTATAGAGGGCGGCGCGCTCATTGCCGTTATGGACGATCTCCAACCCGCGCTTGCAGCCCTCGCAGATGCAGCGGATCTGGCTGTCGGGCAGCGCCGTATGGCCGCCATTGATATGGCCCACCACATCGGCATCCACTTCCAGCACCACATCCTTGTCGATGAGGCCGGAACCGGGGATCGAGGGGCCGCCGGTGTGGATAGTGCTCTGGATGCCGTATTTCCGCGCCCATTCGACCATCTGGTGACCGGTGACGCCGTCCTTCACGCCACCCAGCCCGATTTCGCCCAGCAGGGTCACGCCGGCTTTGGCGAGGTCGGCGAAATCCTGCTCCACCATGCCCTGCTCGATGATGGGGGCGCCGCCATGGACCTTGACCCCGCCGGGACGGAAGGCCGCATACATACGCTGGTGGAAGATCGCCATGGCCTTCAAGCCGACAATGTCCTTGGGGCGGCCCGGCATATGCACTTCGCCGGCCGAGATCATGGTGGTGACGCCGCCATGCAGCGACGAATCGATCCAGCCGATCTGATTCTGGCGCGGCGTCCAGTCGCCAGCCACCGGATGCACATGGCTGTCGATGAGGCCCGGCGCCAGGGTGGTGCCCTGGGCATCGATCACCGTATCGGCGCCGTCGAGGTCGAGATCCTTGGCCTTGCCCACCGCGACGATCCTGCCGTTTTCGACCAGCACGGCATCGCCGGCGAGAATCGGATTCCGGATATCGCCGCTGAGGATGAGACCGATGTTGCGGATCGCCAGCTTCGTTGCGCCGCCGGCAGCAGGAGGTGCGTCATGGGCCATGGAAATTTCCTCTCAAGCCTTGGACTCAAGTCACTTATTCGACCGTGATGTTAGTGCAGCATCGCGCTCGACGCCAAGTCAAACCACCTCGCCCGACGATGGGCCGAGCCATAGCCAACCGCACCCCATTGCCGACCGGCGCGGATTTCGCTATATACGAGTGACTATAACGAATCGATCAGGACATACCGATGAAAGCCTTCCTGCCAAGCCGCGCATTTGCAGCCGCCTTTTTCACCCTCGCCATGCTGGCCGGTACCGCGGCGGCTCGTGCCGACGATGTACTGGTGGCGGTCGCCGCCAATTTCGCCGACGCGGCACAGGATCTGGCGGCGCTCTATGAACAATCATCCGGCAACAAGGTCGCGATCACCACGGGATCGACCGGCAAGCTCTATGCCCAGATCAAGGAAGGGGCGCCCTTCCAGATCCTGCTCTCGGCCGATGCCAAGACCCCGGCGAAGCTCGAGGATGAACAAGCCGCCGTCAAAGGGTCACGCTTCACCTATGCGATCGGCAAGCTGGCACTGTGGAGTGCCGATGCGAAACGGGTGGGGAGCGATGGCGCCGCCGCCCTCCGGGCCGACGACTTCCAGCACCTGGCCATCGCCAATCCGGAGCTTGCCCCCTACGGAATCGCTGCACGCGAGGCCTTGCAGAGTCTGAAGCTCTGGGACAAGCTCAGCCCCAAGATCGTCATGGGTGAGAATATCGGACAGGCGCATAGCATGGTGGCGACCGGCAATGCCGAGTTGGGCTTCGTCGCCCTCTCCGCCGTTCTCAACCCGAAGAAGCCATCGGAGGGGTCGCATTGGGTTGTACCGCAGGACATGTTCGAGCCGATCCGCCAGGATGCGGTGCTGCTCAATGCCGGCAAGGACAACCAGGCGGCGACGGCATTCCTCGATTTCCTCAAATCGCCCGACGCGCATGCCGTGATCGACAGCTATGGCTACGGGGTGGAGTAGACAAGGCCATGGCGGATTGCCGCTGAGATGACATTGCCCGTTCTCGATCCGCTCTGGCTCACCCTGCGCCTTGCCGGGCTGGTGACGCTCATCCTGCTGGTGATCGGGACGCCGCTCGCCTGGTGGCTGGCCACCACGCGCTGGCGCATCAAATCGGTGGCGGAAGCCATCACCGCCTTGCCGCTGGTGCTGCCGCCGACGGTGCTCGGCTTCTATTTCCTGGTGTTCCTCAGTCCCAATTCAACCCTGGGCGGCCTGTGGTTCAACGCCACCGGCAGCAATCTCACCTTCTCGTTCGCAGGGTTGGTGTTCTGTTCGGTGATCTATTCCCTGCCCTTCACCGTGCAGCCCTTGCAGGCGACCTTCGAGACGCTGGGGCGCGGGTATTGGGAAACGGCGGCGACCTTGCGCGCCAGTCCGCTGGATGCGTTCCTCACCGTGATCTCGCCACTGGCGGCGCGCGGCTATCTCACGGCGATCGTGCTGACCTTCGCGCACACGATCGGCGAGTTCGGCGTGGTGCTGATGGTGGGCGGCAATATTCCGGGTGAGACCAAGGTCATCTCGATCGCCATCTATGAACATGTCGAGACGATCCGCTATGCCGAGGCGCATCTGTTGTCGGCGGGCCTGCTCGCCTTTTCGTTCCTGGTGCTGCTGTTCGTCTATGTCATGAACCGGCGTTTTCCCGTTCATGTCGGTTGAACATCATGTCGGCTGACAGGGACGAACTCGCCTTCGACCTCCGCATCGCGTTCGGCGATTTCGCCTTGGCGATCAAGGAAACCGTGCCGCTTCGCGGCATCACCGCCCTGTTCGGGCCGAGCGGCTGCGGCAAGAGCACTTTGCTGCGCATCCTTGCCGGCCTGGAGCGCGGTGCCAGCGGCCGCATCGCGCTCAGGGGCGAAACCTGGCAGGAGGGCGATGGCCGCAAGGCGCTTCCCACGCACCGACGCGGCATCGGCTATGTGTTCCAGGATGCGCGCCTGTTCCCGCATCTCGATGTCGCCGGCAATCTGCGCTATGCCGAGACGCGCTCGCAGACGGTCGTGGGCACCATCCGATTCGAACAGGTCGTGGAGGCGCTTGATCTTGGCAACCTGCTCAGGCGGCGCGCACCGTCACTCTCCGGCGGCGAGCGCCAGCGTGTCGCCATCGGCAGGACGTTGCTGACGCGGCCGCGGCTGCTGCTGATGGATGAACCGCTGGCTTCCCTCGACTTCAAGCGCAAGGCCGAGATCCTGCCCTATATCGCCCACCTGCCGCGCGTGTTCGGCGTGCCGATCATCTATGTGACCCATGATATCGACGAGGTGGCGCGCCTCGCCGACCGCATGATCGTGCTGCAGAAGGGGCGCGTGGTTGCGAGCGGCGATGTCGAGAGCGTGCTGGCACGCGCTGACCTGCCGGTCGATCCGGAGCAATACGAGCCGGGGGCGGCACTCACCGCCAAGGTCGTCGGTCACGATCCGCATTACCAGCTGAGCCGGCTCGATCTCCACGGCCAGACCGTCACGGTACCGCTGGTCGACGCAGCCCTCGGCAGCACACTGCATCTGCGCATCCGCGCCCGCGATGTCGCCATCGCCACAGAACGGCCGACCGCGATCAGCGTGCGCAACATCCTTGCTGGTAACATCGTCGAGGTGACAATGCGGGCAGGGACGCCCCATGCCGACATCCTGCTCGATATCGGCGGCTCGGCCCTGCGGGCACGCATCACGAGGCAATCGGCGGATGAGTTGCAGCTTGCCCCCGGCCGCGCGGTTTATGCCGTCGTGAAATCGGTCTCGTTTGACGCCCTCGCCTCGGTCTATGGCGATGCGCCGCCGGCGCCTTGAGCGCGGGCATTCGCCCGTCGGCCATCAGGCTTTCGCCCATCAGACTTTCGCCCATCAGACCTTCGGCCGCAGCGCCCCTTGCGTGTTGACATAGATCGCATAGAGCGAGGTGGTGCCGCAGATGAACAGGCGGTTGCGCTTGGGTCCGCCGAAACAGACATTGGCGACGACTTCCGGCACGCGGACGCGGCCGATGAGCGTACCGTCCGGCGCGTAACAATCGACGCCGGCGCCGGTGCTGGTCCAGACATTGCCATGGACGTCGAGGCGGAATCCGTCGAACAGGCCGATGGCGCATTCGGCGAATTTCTCGCCGCCGGTAAGCGTCCTGCCGTCCGCGCCGACCTTGAAGCGGCGGATGTGCCGCGCCCCGTCGGCACGGTGAGTGGCCCCCGTATCGGCCACATAGAGCAGGCTTTCATCGGGCGAAAAGCCGATGCCGTTGGGCTTCTCGAAATCCGTGGCGACGGCGACGAGCTCGTTCGATTTGGGATCTAAGCGATAGACATGGCAGGCGCCGATCTCGGAGGGTGCCGCGTCGCCTTCATACTCGCTGTCGATGCCATAGCTGGGATCGGTGAACCAGATGCTGCCGTCCGACTTCACGACGAGATCGTTGGGCGAATTGAGGCGCTTGCCTTGATAATGCGAGACGAGCACGGTGCGCGACCCGTCATGCTCGGTGCGCGAGACGCAGCGGCCGCGATGTTCGCAGGAAAGCAGGCGCCCCTCATGATCGATGGTGTGGCCGTTGGTGTGATAGGCGGGCGCACGGAAGACCGAGACGGAGCCATCGGTCTCGTCCCAGCGCATGATGCGGTCATTGGGGATGTCGGACCAGATGAGATAGCGGCCGGCGGCGAAATAGGCCGGACCCTCGGCCCAGCGGCAGCCGGTGAAGAGCTTCTCGAGATGGACATTGCCGCCGGCATAGCGGCGGAAGCGGTCATCGAATACCTCAAAACTCTCGCTCAGCATCGCGTGTCTCCCCGAGGGCCGTCGTGGCGGGACCGGTGTCCCGCAAAACCGCTGGATCATCCCGTAAAGCGAGGTGGTTCATCAACCCAATTCAGCGCCTGTTCTGCCTGGCGTCCCAGGCAGCCGCACTCCGCACGATATCGCCGATGGCCGGATGCCGGGGCGCCCAGCCGAGGGTGCGCTGTGCCAGGTCGGTCGCCGCATAGAGTGCGGGCGGGTCGCCAGCGCGGCGTGGCGCCTCGATGACCGGCACCGGCTTGCCCACAGCCGCCTCCACCGCCGCCAGCACCTCGCGCACCGAGACCGGCACGCCGGTGCCGAGATTGAAACGATGCCCGCCGCGGTTCCCTGCCACGAAGCGAAGTGCCGCCAGATGCGCATCGGCGAGGTCGCTCACATGGATGTAATCGCGCTGGCAGGTGCCGTCGGGCGTGGGGTAATCGGTGCCGAAGATCTCGAGCGGATCCTGCTGCAGGCGCGCCGCGCGAAGGGCGAGCGGGATGAGGTGCGATTCAGGGGCGTGCGCTTCGCCGATGCGCAGATCGGTATCGGCGCCGGCGGCGTTGAAATAGCGCAGCACCACGGCATCAAGCCTGCCGGCCTGGACGGCGTCGAGGATGGCGTTCTCGGCGGCGAGCTTGGAGCGGCCGTAGGGATTGACCGGGGCGGTCGGCATGGTCTCCGCAAGGGGCAGGCCGGGGGGCACCCCATAGACCGCGCAGGTGCTGGAGAAGACGAGCCTGGTGACGCCGCATTGATCCATGGCGGCCAGCAGCGACAGGGTGCCGGCGACGTTGTTGTCGTCGTAGCGCAGAGGCTCGCGCACCGATTCCGCGACCAGCGACAGTGCGGCAAAATGAATGACGGCCTCGATCCGGTGCCGCTCGATCACTTGGCGCACGAACGCGGTATCGCGCACGTCGCCCTGTTCCAGCGGTCCCCATTGCACGGCCCATTCATGGCCGGTGACCAGGCTGTCGAGCGTCACGGGCCGGATGCCCATGGCGGACAGAGCCAGGCATGTGTGGCTGCCGATATAGCCGGCACCGCCGGTCACAAGGATTTGCACGGTGAGCCCTTCCCAGTCGCCGCAGGGGCGGTATCGGTGTGCCGCTGACTCTAATGCGGCGGGCGGCATGGCGATAGCCACTTTGCCGCGGCGCGGCCCTTGCCGCATATCTGCGCTGGAATCGGCAACGCCCTCGCGCGTTTCGGCGGAGGGCGTTTTTGATTTGGTTGCGGGAGCAGGATTTACCGGCTTCGCCGTTGACGCTCGCTTCGCTCGGTCCGAACCTGGCAGGTTCATTCACCGGCTCCTGCGACGAATCAGAACGGGGACGGGCCTTGCGGACCGTCCCCGTTCTGATTTGGTTGCGGGAGTAGGATTTGAACCTATGTCAACGCCGGAGACAAAATGCATCGGTACGCCGG
>NZ_CAMDRA010000177.1 GCF_945906275.1 Dongia mobilis | reverse complement strand
GACGGACGCAGCGCCGCGATGCTGGCCGGCTGGCATGTCGAGGGCGCCTATACCTACATCGTCCTCTTCTATTTCGACCTTGAGACAAGGAAGCTCGTCAGCGCGAACCTGGATCTGAGGACGATGTCCCTCGCCGACCAGCTGCTCAGCGACCTCACTGAGAAATACGGCGCGCCGGTCGAGAGCAGAGAAATTGTGCCGGGCTTCTTCAGCAGCGTCTGGGAAGAAGCGGATAACCGCATCGTGTTCATCCGCACGTTCGATACGGCGAAGATGAATTATTCTGCGAGGTAGGGGGAGAGAGATTTGGTCGGGGTGAGCTACTTTGGAAATTGGGCGCTGACCGATTTCGTAACCTTATCCCGCCTCAAAGAGGATAACTTGCGACCATTTGAATCGTGTCGGGGCAATAGTTATCAAACGCCACAACATCTTTCGACGCCACGGCATTCCATGTCGATGTCATGGCGAAGTATATGTCGTCTTTAGTCACGGACAAGCCTTGAGCGCGCATTTGCGATAGCTCCGCAAGGATCTTCGTCGCCATGCAATCTCGTATTTCTTGCTGCAATGTCGGTGGAAGGGCTTTCATCCAAGCTGCGCCCGCTGCAGCAGCCTTCAACTCGCCGGCAGCCGCAAGTTCTTCCGGGGACATATTGCTCAATGGTTGCTCAGCGCTGGCTTGCGACTGGTTGGTTTCCGCCTGCTGGCAAGCGGCCAGAGCAAGACAGATCGCTGACCGAGCCGCGATGATCAAGATGCGAGATAGACTGACTCTGCTGGAATCACCAAAACTCCGCATTCTCCTCGGCAATGACATGTAACGCCCTCTCAATTTCACATGTGCGAGACTGGCGGTGTTGGGCAACACAGTCAATCAGGGTTAATTGCCTGATAGGCTGGATGGAACGGCCCTTCGCGCCAATCTTCTCCTACGAAGCTTCGCTGAAAACCGAGATCAGAGTGACTTTCCAGCCATCGCTACCGGCCCCCCTCCCGACCTCCCCCCTGAAGGTGGGAGGAGCAGCGTGCGGCGGCGCTTGGCGCTATTTCCGGAAATGCTCCGCGTACTGCTCCATGCCTTCCGGCACGGCGGCCCAGCCGTGGTCGGATCGCATGAAGATGTGGCGGAAGGGAATGGCACCCGGCTTCAGCCAGGAGGTGTCGTCGAAGGTGCCGGCGGGGATTGAGCGGATCTCGGGCACGGCTTCCATGGTGAGGCCGAGATTGCTGCCGCAGGTGGCGCAGAAATGCTGGTCGAGCCAGCGGCCGGACTGGTCCGAAAGGTGGCGATAGACGCGCAAGGGTGCCCCCGTGAAGGTCACGTTCTCATGCTTGAAGACAGCCTCCGTGCCGAAGGCCGAGCCGGTGCGGCGCTGGCACCAGGTGCAATGGCACATGCTGACGCGTTCCGGCAGGCCCTGCGTCACATAGCGGACGGCGCCGCAGACGCAACCGCCTTCATGCTGATCGGACATTATCTTTGTCTCCCCCGTCCCAGCCTGGTCCCACTCACTGACTTTGCGCGAACTCATCGAAGGCGCGCAAGGCGTCGGCAGCGTACATGACCGAGGGGCCACCGCCCATATAGATCGCCATGCCCAGCGCTTCGCCGACTTCGGCGCGGCTGGCGCCGAGGCGCGCCAGGGTGCGGGTGTGGAAGCCGAGGCAGCCGTCGCAATGGGCGGCGACGCCGAGGGCCAGGGCGATCAGTTCCTTGGTCTTTTCATCGAGCGCTTTGGTCTGCGTCGCGGCCTTGGCCATGCTGGAGAAACCGGCCATGGTCTCGGGGATCAGCTTATGGAGTTCCTTGCTGTAGGCGGTGATGTCGGCGACGATCGCCTTGTATTCCTTGGTCATGAACCGGTCCTTCCGCGGTGCGATGGGTCTCACTCTATCGGGTGAAAGTCTGGGCCGGTGGACGCCGGGTGGGAAGGCGCCATTTCAGCGCACCTTATGCGCGGTGGAGCGTGCCGCCGGTCATGGGCTGAGGCACGCCGGTCGTGGTCGGGAAGCTGATCGGCAGGCCGGCGAGGCTGCGCAAGGCGAGATAGGCGAAGGCCTGGGCTTCAAGCGCGTCGCCGTTCCAGTCGATCGCATCGACACCGCGCACGGGCGCATCGAGGCGTTCGGTCAGGGCTTCCATCAGCACGGGATTATGCCGGCCGCCGCCGCACACCAGCCAATTCTGTGCCGGTTCCGGGAAGAGATGGACGGCGCGGGCGATGGCGGCCGCGGTGAAGGCGGTGAGGGTCGCGGCCCCGTCGACTGCGTTGAGGTGATCGACCATCTTCGAGTGGAAGGCGTTGCGGTCGAGGGATTTCGGCGCCGGCAGGTCGAAGAAGGGATGGCTGAGGAGTTCGGCCAGCACATCTTCGTCGATGCGGCCAGCCCGAGCCAGCGCCCCGCCGAGATCGACCGGTTCGCCGCCGTGGCGCTGCGCCCAATCGTCGATGAGCGCGTTGCCGGGGCCGGTGTCGAAGGCGAGCAACGATCCATGCCCCGTTGAATCATTGGGGCCGATCCAGGTCACGTTGGCGACACCGCCGATGTTGAGCACGGCCAGCGGCCGCTTGACCTCCGGCGGCAGGGTGTCGGCCAACGCCTTGTGGAAGATCGGGACCAGCGGCGCCCCCTGCCCGCCCGCCGCCACATCCGCGGCGCGGAAATCATTGACCACGTCGATGCCGATGAGCTTGGCCAGCAGCGCGCCGTCGCCGATCTGCCAGGTGCGCCGCTCCCGGGGTGCATGGAGAATGGTCTGGCCGTGGAAGCCGCAGATGAGGATGTCGGCGGGCTTGAGATGCGCCAATGCAAGGAGGCGCTGGACGGCGCGGGCGTGCAGCAGGGTGAGGTCGCGGGCCACCGCGTCGATCTCCGCGGCCGGTTGCTTGCCGCCATAGCAGGCCTTGAGGCGGTCGCGGAATGCCGGGTCATAGGGCTCGGAGACGGATGGGCCGAACACCTCGATCGCCTGCGCATCGGCCTTGATGAGGGCCGCGTCCACCCCGTCGCCGGAGGTGCCGCTCATCAGACCGATCGCCCATTTTGCCGCCATTTGGCCTGATTCCTTGATTGCTTTCCAGTTCGTCATCCCCGGGCTTGACCCGGGGATCAACGTCCGCCGCCGAGCTGTCGCAGGCTGATCCTCGGGTCAAGCCCGAGGATGACGGCGTTACAAATAGGGACAAATCATCACTTTCAGCACGATTCCAGCCGATTCTGACCCCGCTTGGCCCCTCTCGGCCGAATGTGTTACATGACCGGCCACAAGACAAGCAACGCCCAACGAGTAAGTCCCATGTTCCAGCCGCATTCCCCCTTCCTGCGCGATTTTGTCGCCCGGGGCTATCTGCACCAATGCACCGCCATGGAGGAGCTCGACGCCCTCGCCAAACCGGGCGCCAAGGGCGGGCCGCTCATCGCCTATATCGGCTTCGATGCGACGGCGGATTCGCTGCATGTGGGATCGCTGGTCCAGATCATGATGCTGCGCCTGCTGCAGAAGTCGGGCGGGAAGCCCGTCGTGCTCATGGGCGGCGGCACCACCAAGGTCGGCGACCCTACCGGGCGCGACGATATGCGCAAGGTGCTGTCGGACGAGGACATCGCGCGCAACATCGCCGGCATCAAGAAGATCTTCGCGCAGTTCCTGACCTTCGGCGATGGCCCGACCGATGCGATCATGGTCAACAATGCCGACTGGCTGGACAAGCTCAACTATCTTGAATTCCTGCGCGACTATGGCCGGCACTTCTCGGTCAACCGCATGCTGGGCTTCGATTCCGTGAAGATCCGCCTGGAGCGCGAGCAGCCGCTCACCTTCCTCGAATTCAACTATATGATCCTGCAGGCCTATGACTTCCTGGAACTGTCGCGGCGCTACAAATGCGCGCTGCAGCTGGGTGGCTCGGACCAGTGGGGCAATATCGTCAATGGCGTGGAGCTGGGGCGGCGCTGCGACGATGCTTCGCTCTATGGCCTCACCTCGCCGCTCATCACGCTCTCTTCCGGCGCCAAGATGGGGAAGTCGGCGGCGGGCGCCGTGTGGCTCAACGAGGAGCGCTTGAGCGCCTATGATTACTGGCAGTTCTGGCGCAACACCGAGGATGCCGATGTCGGCCGGTTCCTGCGCCTCTTCACCGATTTGCCGCTCCTCGAGACCGAGCGCCTTGCGTCACTGGAAGGCGCCGAGATCAACGAGGCCAAGATCATCCTCGCCAATGAAGCGACCAAACTGTGCCGGGGCGAGGCCGCGGCAGCGGACGCCGAAGCCACCGCGCGCAAGGTGTTCGTCGAAGGTGGCTTGGGCGGCGATCTGCCGACGATCGACCTTTCGGCATCCGACATCGCGGCCGGCATCGCCGCCATCGATCTCCTGGTGCTGGCGGGACTTGCCACCTCGAAGAGCGAGGCACGGCGCCTCATCAAGGGCAATGGCGCCAGGCTCAACGACCAGGGCATCAGCGACGACAGCTACAAGATCACCCTTGCGGATTTCAACGGCGACCGGGTCATCAAGCTCTCGGCCGGCAAGAAGAAGCATGTGGTGGTGCGCCTCAGCTGATCGCGCTGCGCGGCAGGTCAGCTATTTCCGCCAGGTGATCAGCCTTCTTGCCGCCTCGGCCATGTCGGCGGTGGCGCCGCTGAAGCAGAAGCGCATGTAGTGACGGCCGCGCGCCGGATCGAAATCGATGCCGGGGGTGGCGGCGACACCGGTTTCGGCCAGCATGCGCCGGCAGAAATCCAGACTGTCGTCGGTGAGCCCGGCCACATGGGCATAGATGTAGAAGGCGCCGTCGGTGCTGACGAGATCGACAAAGCCAGCGCGCGGCAATTCGTTCAGCAGCAATTCGCGGTTCTGCGCATAGCGCGCCACATTGGCCTGCAGTTCCTCATGCGCGTCGAAGGCGGCACCACCGGCGATCTGCGAGAGCGAAGGCGCCGAGATGAAGAAATTCTGCGCCAGGCGCTCGACCGGCTTCACCAGATCCTCCGGCAGCACCATCCAGCCCAAGCGCCAGCCGGTCATGCTGAAATATTTCGAGAAGCTGTTGATGACGATGGCGCTCTCGCTGGTGGACGCGGTGCTGGCGTGGGTCCCATAGGTGATGCCGTGATAGATCTCGTCGGAGACCAGGCGCACGCCTTTCCTTTGGCACCAGGTGGCGATGGCGGCGAGATCCGCCGCCGGCAGCACCGCGCCCACCGGGTTGGAGGGCGAGGCGATGATGAGCCCGTCGAGCCTGCCCGGGATCGCCTCAAGGGCAGCGATGGTGGGCTGGAACTTGGTCTCCGGCCCGGTCTCGATCAGCACGGGTTCCAGGCCAAGTGCGGTGAGGATATGGCGGTAGCAGGGATAGCCGGGCATCGCGAGCGCCACCCGGTCGCCGGGATCGAAGGCGGCGAGGAAGGCGAGCAGGAAACCGCCCGAGGAGCCGGTCGTAACTGCGATGCGCGAGGCGTCCACCTCGACATCATAGAATTCACGGTAGTGCTGGGCGATGCGGCGACGCAGGTAGGGCAACCCAAGGGCATCGGTATAGCCGATGAGGTCGCGGTCGAGCGCCCGCTGCGCCGCCTCGCGCACGGCGCGCGGCGCCGGCGTCGATGGCTGGCCCACCTCCATATGGATGATGTCGCCGCCGCTTGCTGCCCGTTCGTTGGCAGCGCGCATCACTTCCATCACGATGAAGGGATCGATCGCGGCGCGGCGCGAGGCCTTGAGGGTCATGATCGCGCGAGCCTGCCCTATTCCTCGCCGAGGATGGAAGCGAGCCCGTTGCCGCGATAATCGTTGCGCAACTGGCAGCTGTCGGGATCGGAGGGCACGCCGCCGCCGCAGAAGATGGCGTTCAGGCGGCCGATGCGGACACCGGCATTCTCGTCGAAGCGCTGGTCGCCGGCGTCGAAGGCGCGCGGCAATTGCATCGCCTGGTCAAGCGGCATGGCGCGCTGCATGACGCCGTCCAGCACAAGCGCTTCGGCCAGGGCCCCCGCAGCGCCGCCGGCGGCGCCGCTCAGGAAATAGACCTGGCCGTTATACTGGCTGGCCAGCATCACCGGCGACAGGGTGGAATAACCGACACCCTGGTCGTTGGGCGCTGGCGCCAGCACGATGCCGGTGCCGGGAGCGACACGGGCCGAGCCGAAGGGCGCGTTCATGGTGAAGGTGCAGGCGACCGCGATGCCGTCTGAGTCGATGGCGACGACGCTTGCCGCACTGGTGTTCTCCTGCGGCAGGCCGACACTGGTCTGCGCCGCCATGGCGCGCACCTTGTCGGGCGACAGCAGGTCGGCCGGCGGCACCGTCGTGCTGCCATCGGGCTGCATCCAGCCGGCACGCGCCGCCATGATGTCCTGCGAGATGGCGGCCTGGCCGTTCGGCGAATTGTCGCCGCCAGACAGCATCGCCAGGGCCTGCGCGGTGATGATGCCACCCGAAGCCGGGGGCTGGGCCACATAGAGGCTGAGATCGGTGAAGAGGGTCTCCAGCGGCGCGCCGATGGTGACCTTGTAGTTGCGCAGATCGTCGATGGTGAGCGGCGCGCCCAGCGCCTGCGCCCCTTCGACCAGCTTCTGCCCGAGGAGACCGCTGTAGAAGCTGTTGACGCCCTGGGCGCGGATCTGGCCCAGGGTCGCCGCAAGATCGACCGGGCGCATATTGTCGCCTTCGACCAGCTGCGTGCCGTCGAGGCGCTGGAAGGTCGCCTGCAGGGTGGGATCGTCGGCCAGGAGATGGCCATATTGCTGCAGGTCGCGGGCC
>NZ_CAMDRA010000176.1 GCF_945906275.1 Dongia mobilis | reverse complement strand
GGCTGGCGCCAGCAATCCGATTCGTCGGGCTGGTTCCGGGCAAGAAGATGGGCTGGGGGTGCGCGACCAGCCTAGCCCTGAAGATACTGAGGCAAAGTGGCGATCCAGCGGTCGAACGAATTTTCACGGAACCAGGAGCTCGAAAGAGGCTTCTGGTGAATGCGAAGAAAGCTGCCCAACGTCAAGCAGAGAAGCCAGCGCCTCCCTTGTCCGAAGTGATGTTTTGGAAGAGTTCTGAAAACCTACATGGCTTGGAGATCGCGGCGAGCCACTGTGACTATTTGCTCGCCTTGCCGCTCCACTAGGCGCACACAACCGGACGCCAGTTATGAATGCGTTATTGCACTGCGATTCATCGTGCTTTCCAATCTTCCGTTAGGTGATAGGTTGGCAAGATAGTCGTGCAATTGGGGGCGTCGTAATATGGCGTGGATCATTGTCACAGGTGCTGCACTCTTCCTAATCTATTTCATCCAGACGCGTCGTCGAGGCATTCATATATTCAATGTGGCGAATAGCATTATCCTAGCCGCAATTACATATGAGAAACTCAGCCCCGAACGTCGCAAGGCAGCAGATGAAATGTTAAATAGACTGCTGACCAAAAATGACAAAAGCGGCGAGACGTTTGACGCGCTTTGGCAACCTGATCGAGAGATTGCAAGATGGCGCTGGTACAGTTTAGCCTTTGCCTATGAAAAGGTCGCGCCGGAATATGTGGGGGCGGTCGGGTGGGCATACTGCAAAAGAAATGTCTTTCATGACGTGATAGACATGCACAAAGGCATCCCGAGCTTTACAGAACATTTGGAGCGTCGAGAACCATACCAAAGGTATCTCCGCTTCCTGCGTTAGAACGTATCAACAAACTCGCAGCAATTCGTGGTGGCATTCAGTGCCCCCGTTGCGTAGTTCGCATGCCGATTTTGTGGCAGAAATTTTGCTGACTACCCAATTGCCGACCGGGACAAACCTAAAACAGGTGTCCCGTTAGGCAGCATAGGCTGAATCAGCCATCCTTCACTCGCAGCCGCTGGCTCACCACGGCGCACCTACGAGCGAAGGAAACCAATATGACGAAATTTTCCAGCACACATCCCACGCAAAAGCTCGCCTTCACTTTGGCGGAAGTCGTGACCGCGACCGGCATGGGCAAGACCAGCATCTATAAGGAAATCAAGGAAGGTCGCTTGCCTGCCGTCAAGGCCGGTCGCCGCACCCTCATTCCCGTTGCGGCGGTTAACGCATGGCTGGCCGCTCTGCCGGCTTCCTGATCCAGACAAAACAAAAGCCCCGGCGCCAGCACAGCGTCGGGGCTTTGGAAATCTCAAAGGTAATCACATGTTGAAATTTAGCCCTAATCCCTTGCGGCGGCAAGCGCCCTCGCAAGTGAAACGTAAGAGCCTAGACTTTAACTCCATTGCCCAAGCAGCACTTAGGGCGGCTCCCGCCATTCTCGTGCGCTGGCTACCGGATGGAACAATCTCTGGCCAGGAATACACGGCGCGCAACCCGCTCCGGGCAGACGAGCATCCTGGCTCATTCCGGGTCAACCTCATTACCGGCAAATGGGCGGATTTCGCCACTGGCGACAAGGGCGGCGATCTCATCGCCCTGGGAGCCTATCTCTTTTCCATCAGTCAGATCGAAGCGGCGCGCCGCCTTGCTGGAATGCTGGGGGTGTCGAATGATCGATAACATTGACGACCAATTCTCACCGTTGACGGGCGAGGAATTGTCGCGGACGCCGGACCGGACAAAGCATGACGCCAAGCAGCGAGCGGATGATGGCGCAGTGATTGTCATGCCAATCCCGGACGATGCACCAAAACCTCCGGCTACTTTCGGAACTCTCGGGGCTCCGCATGCCTTCTGGTCCTACCTGGATCACGATGGCATGTTGATTGGATACGTTGTGCGCTGGGATACACCAACTGCTGATGATCCCGCCAAAAAGACGTTTCGCCCGCTGACCTTATGGCGAACCAGGGGCGGGAAACTGGAATGGCGCTGGATGTCTTGGCCGGACCCCCGACCCCTCTATGGGTTGCACCGCCTCGTCGAGCGCCCTGACGCGTCTGTGCTGGTAGTAGAAGGCGAGAAGGCGGCGGACGCCGCTGCTAAGCTGTTCCCTGATCATGTCTGCATCACGTCGCCGGGAGGCAGCAATGCGGCAGGCAAGGCCGATTGGGCGCCCTTGGCGGGGCGGGCGGTGACAATCTGGCCCGACCACGATGATGCCGGCGCCACATATGCCGATGATGTGGCCCGCCTCGCGGGGGCTGCTGGCGCTGCCCACGTAGCTACAGTCACCGTGCCGGCGGGATGGCCTGACAAATGGGACTTGGCAGATGATCTGCCCGAGGGCGCTACGCTGGACGACCTGAAACGAATGGTCACAGAAGCGAAACCGGCAATGATGCCCGAACCACCGCTGCCGCTTCGCAGACCGCTATCCAACCCCGAGCCATTTCCTGTCGATGCTCTGGGAGCGCTGAAAGCCGCGGCCGAAGCTATCCATGCGAAGACACAGGCACCAATGGCAATATGCGGGCAATCGGTACTGGCCGTTGCTTCGTTGGCCACGCAGGCCCATGCTGACGTTGTTCTTCCGACAGGGTCGAGCAAGCCGCTATCGTGCTTCTTTCTCACGATCGCAGACAGTGGTGAGCGCAAGACCAGTTGCGATGACCTCGCGCTCAAGCCTGTGCGTGATTTCGTTGATGGGCTCCGGCTGCAATACCAGTCCGAGCTCGTTGAACATCAGCGTAGCTTTGGCCTATGGCAAGCGCGGTACGATGAAATCTTAAAACTGAAGGGCAAAAAGGATCCGGCTGCCGCTGAAGCCGACTTGCTGGCGCTTGGCAATCCACCGCCGCCTCCGTTGTTGCCGTTCTTACTTCCCGGCGAACCGACAATCGAAGGCGTTATCAAGCTGCTGCGGTACGGTCTGGGCTTCGGCGGCCTCTCCTCATCTGAAGGCGGGGCTTTCATCGGTGGCTTTGGCATGTCAGCCGACAATAAGTTGAAAACCGCCGCTCATCTTTCGTCGATCTGGGATGGAACTCCGATCGACCGTGTCCGTGGTGGCGATGAAGTCGTGGTCTTGTATGGGCGGCGCCTGTCTTTACATTTGATGATGCAGCCCATTGTCGCCGAACGTCTGTTGGGCGATGCTGAACTGATCGGCCAAGGGCTGCTATCGCGTATCCTGGTGGCGGCTCCGCCGCCCGCCGCTGGAACGCGCAGGTGGCGAGAATCACCCTTGTCTGCCGACCTTGCACTTAAGATCTATGGCGACCGCATCACCTCCTTGCTAAACCGGTCCCCGCTGCATGCAGAAGGCCGGCCAGCAGAACTCCTTCCTAAGCCGCTGCCGCTAAGCCTTGGCGCCCGTTCTCTATGGGTCGGCTACCACGACACAATCGAAGCTCAATGCGGCCCCAAAGGTGCCCTGGCGCCGATTAACGGCCTAGCAAATAAGTTGCCGGAACACGCTGCTCGGCTGGCGGCAGTGCTGGAGATGACCAACAATCCTGACGCGGCAGAAATCGACGCAGCGACAATGGCCGACGCCATTACCTTGGCCACGTTCTATCAGGGCGAGGCACTGAGACTGTTCGGTGCGGGCCAGACCAATCCGGATTTGGTGTTAGCCGAAAAGGTCCTGGGCTTTGTTCGTGAGCAAGCCGGGCCGGTTAGCTTGCGATCGATCTATCAGCGAGGCCCGAATGGCGCGCGCGACAAGGCAACCGCTACCCGGATCATGGGCATTTTGGCGGGTCACAACTGGTTAGAGAAGATCGAGGAGGGTGCCGAGATTGATGGGCACAAAGTTCGTGATGCCTGGCGGCTCAGATGCTGAGCATGCCACAAGTAATCAAATTTGATCCCTATGCGGCTCTCGCAAAACTCAGGGAGGGTCCTGCTACAGTAGCTACAACTGCTACAGTTTCTGAAAGTGTAGCAGTTGTTGCGGTTGTAGCAGCGGGAGCGGTCGTATCTCAAGAAAATGAGGCGACCCACCGTGCTAGCGATTCCAGCCCAAGACAGGTCGATATAGACAAGTTTGACACTGGCACCCCACCCGCTTGGATTGTCGGTTTCCACCGCATGCTATTGATGCTAGCACCTTCCGGCGTCGATCTGCCGCGCTGGCGGCTGTTCCTGGGGGACGTCGCCGCCTTCCTGGCTCAACGGGGTGCTGAAGCCGCTGGGAAGGCATGGGAGGATCATGACCTGTTCGGGCTATCCCAAGTCGCCCCGGCGGCGAGAGCCGATCTGGCGGGCCTGTGCTGGCATATGGCGGGGCGGGAGATTGTCATGCTGACCACGGAAGCAGCATCAATCAGGACGGAGCGCGGATCCGTGCAACGGTTCTTTCGTCGCAAGCGAGGACCGGGGCAAGTATTGGCGTGGGAGCTAGGGATGGAAGTCCCTAGCTGACGATCTGCCGCACAGACAATTGGTGCCCTGTGAAATCGCATCCAACAATGACTCTGGCTCAGATTTGGTGATGGCGCGCGCCATTGCTCTGGTGGAGTGTCGGGGATGCGGAAGCTATCCGCCACCCGATCGATCCGACGACATGCGCGATTTTCTGGAGTGGGAACGGCTAAACGAGGAATCCCCTCGGACCTTGCGGCCCGAGGGTAATCCTTCAGTGGAAAAACCACTTTGCCGTGGTTTCCCAACCGACTTCCCACATGGACCTTCCAACTTTCCGACGAGCTTGTCAATATGGCGACTCACGCCATGATTGAGAGGTTCCAATGCATATCGTGCGGTCGCCGAAACCCTCCCCCACGCTGAAGCGGGTTCTCGGCCTCGATGTCGGCATCGCGTCATGCGGTTGGGCACTGATCGACATTCGCAATGACGACGATCCGACGCAGGACGCATCGGGCGAGATCGTCGGCCTTGGCACCTGGATGTTCGACGCCCCGGAAACCGACAAGGAACGGACGCCGACAAATCAGATTCGCCGGACCGCCCGCGGGCAGCGGCGCGTGATCCGCCGCCGCCGGCAACGGATGACCGCGCTGCGGCAGGCTCTTTGCGCGCACAAGCTATTGGCGAGCGAGGACAAGGATGCCCTGAAAATTCCCGGCCTGGACCCGTGGTCCCTGCGCGTGAAGGCCCTCGATTCCCTGCTGGATGCTGGCGAACTGGCCGTAGCGCTTGGCCATATCGCGCGCCATCGCGGCTTCAAGTCGAATAAAAAGAGCGACGGCGCCAATGCCGCCGATGAATCCTCCGTCATGCTCAAGGCGATCGACGCCACGCGCGAGCGGTCGGCCGGGTATCCCTCGATGGCCGCAATGTTCCTGAATGACCCAATAATCAACAAATCCGAGAACGAGAATATCGAGCGAAAGACTCTTCAAGCTAAGATCGCACATCTTGATGTTCTTAGCTCAAAAGCATATCCGGGCGAATGGGATGGCATCAAGACACCTGGCACGGAGCGCCGTGAAGCTAGACGGTTACTCCGCCGTCGATACATAAACGAGCATCCGGAAGCGACAGCCTTGGTGGATGCCGTGGTACCCGCCGATTCCCTACCACCCTTCGCGGGCCGCAAGCGCAACCGGAGCGGCGATTATTCGCGCTCCATCCTGCGGCACGATCTGGAAGCCGAAACCAGGGCCATTTTCGCGGCGCAGAGAAAGCTCGGCAGCAGCCATGCCGCGGCGGAGCTGGAAGACGATTTCACAAAAATCGCGTTCTTTCAGCGCCCCCTTCAGGACAGCGAGGATATGGTCGGCTTCTGTCCCTTTGAAAAGGAGCAAAAGCGCACCTCGCAACGGGCACCCTCGTTCGAGCTGTTCCGTTATCTGTCGCGGCTCAACAATCTCAGGGTAAAGCAGGGCCGGTCCGAGCGGCCGTTGAGCGCTGTGGAACTTGCCGCGGCCACGCATCATTTCGGCAAGACGGCGAAAATCACCTTCAAGGCGTTGCGCAAGTTGATCGGCCTGGATGCCGATTGGCGCTTTGCGGGCGTATCCGTGGAGGATGAAAAGAACGACGTCGCCGCCAGGAAGGGCGAGGCGGCCTTCGGCACGGCCAAGCTGCGCGCGGTCCTGGGCGATGCCGGCTGGGCATCGCTGAGCAAAATGCCCGAGACACTGGATCGAATCGCCGAAATTCTGACGTTCCGGGACGCGCCCGAACGAATCGCCGCCGGGCTGAATGCGCTGGCGCTCGACCCGCTCATTGTCGAGGCCCTGATGAAGGCCGTCGCGGCGGGCACCTTCGCGCGCTTTACCGGGGCCGCGCATATTTCCGCCAAGGTAACGCGGGCGCTGATCCCGTTCCTGAAACAGGGACTGGTCTATTCCGAGGCCTGCGCGCAAGCCGGATACGACCATGCCGCCCCCACGCAGATCGACCTCGGCAGCATCCACAGCCCGGTCGCCCGCAAGGCGATGTCGGAGGCGATCAAACAGGTCAACGCGCTGGTTCGCCAGTTCGGCGTCCCCGACGCCATCCATGTCGAACTGGCGCGCGACGTCGGCAAGAGCAAGGACGAACGCGACGAAATCAAGCTGGGCATCGACAAGCGCAACGCGGAAAAGGATCGGCTGCGGGACCAGTATGTCGAGGACATCGGCGCGGCGCCACGCACCGCCGAGGATTTGCTGCGCTACGAGTTGTGGAAGCAGCAGAATTGCCGCTGCATCTATACCGACGACTATATCGACCCGAAACATGTCGGCTCGACCGGCAACGACGCCCAGGTGGATCATATCCTGCCCTGGAGCCGGTTCGGCGATGACAGCTTTCACAACAAGG
>NZ_CAMDRA010000175.1 GCF_945906275.1 Dongia mobilis | reverse complement strand
TGGGTGGCCCGCCTGCGCGGACCATGACGAAAAGAGGGGAAGCCGCGACCTAGTTGACGGCGTGGATTCCGGTCTGGTCGGTGTCGGCTGGCTGCAGGAAGATGATGAGGTCGTCGGGGTGAGCGTAGTTCAGCATCACCCTGGCGCGTTCTTCCAGCATGTCGAGGTCAAGGGAACTGTTGGAGAGGAGCGTCACGCGCCGCTCCATCGCCTTGCGGTCGGCCGAGGCCTCGGCGGCCTGGGCGGTCGCGGCCTTCAATTCCTGGTTGAGATGCAGCCAGGCGAGGATGCCGCGGTCGCCATGGATGGAGTGGAACACGAAATAGGCGGAGAGGCACGCCCCCAGGAGAGGCAGAGCAACTTGGCGCAGACGACGCCGGATTTCGCGACCGATTTCCATGCGTCTAGCGAATCACACTCCGATTCCACCCGTCAATAGAAAAGTGATTCAAGACGTTAGAAACGTTGGTTTGAGTCGAATCTGAATGCGCCCCAGCCCAAGCCGGCGTCACTTGCCGAGCTTCTCGATGGCGGCGCGGCCGGCATAACCGGCGGCCGAGCCCAGGCCCTCTTCGATGCGCAGGAGCTGGTTGTATTTGGCGATGCGGTCCGAGCGGCTCAAGGAGCCGGTCTTGATCTGCCCGCAATTGGTGGCGACCGCCAGATCGGCGATGGTCGAATCCTCGGTCTCGCCGGAGCGGTGGGACATGACGGCGCGGTAGCCAGCCTTGTGCGCCATCTCGACGGCTTCGAGGGTTTCGGTCAGCGTGCCGATCTGGTTGACCTTGACCAGGATGGCGTTGGCGACACCCTTTTCGATGCCGGACTTCAGGCGGACCGGGTTGGTGACGAAGAGATCGTCGCCGACCAGCTGCACGGTGGCGCCGAGCTTGTCGGTCAAGGCCTTCCAGCCGTCCCAATCATCCTCGGCCATGCCGTCCTCGATGGTGACGATCGGATAAGCCTTGGCGAGCTTGGCGTAGAAATCAACCATGCCGGCGGCGTCCAATACCTTGCCCTCGCCTTCCAGATGATACTTGCCGTCCTTGAAGAATTCGGCCGAGGCTGAATCGAGGCCGAGGGCGATGTCCACGCCGGGCTTGAAGCCGGCCTTCTCGATCGACTTCATGATGAAAGCCAGCGCCTCGTCGGCGCTCTTCAAATTGGGCGCGAAGCCGCCTTCATCGCCGACATTGGTGTTGTGGCCGGCGGCCTTCAGCTGCGCCTTCAGGGCATGAAAGACCTCGGCACCCCAGCGCAGGGCCTCGGAACCGCTCTTGGCGGCCCAGGGCAGGATCATGAATTCCTGGAAGTCGATCGGGTTGTCGGCATGGGCGCCGCCGTTGATGATGTTCATCATCGGCACCGGCAGGGTTCGGGCCGAGGTGCCGCCGACATAGCGGTAGAGCGGCAGGCCTGCATCGGCGGCGGCGGCCTTTGCTACTGCGAGACTCACCCCAAGAATGGCATTGGCGCCGAGGCGCGCCTTGTTGGGCGTGCCGTCGAGGCTGATCATCAGGCGGTCGATCTTGACCTGGTCCTCGGCATCGAGGCCGGAGATGGCTTCGAAGATCTCGCCATTGACGGCGTCGACCGCCTTCAGGACGCCCTTGCCGAGATACTTGGTCTTGTCGCCGTCGCGCAGCTCGACCGCTTCATGGGCGCCAGTGGAAGCGCCCGACGGGACGGCCGCCCGACCGCTGGCACCACTTTCCAGCATGACATCGACCTCCACTGTCGGATTGCCGCGGCTGTCCAGGATCTGGCGCGCGTGCAGGTCGATGATGGCGGTCATGAGCGACTCCCTCGTTGAAACTCGACAATTGGCTGGGCCGATTTATAGGGGTGACGCGCCGGGGGATAAAGCAAAAATGGCCGAGTAACGGAAATCCCTGGGACAGCAGAAATGCGTCAGATGGCGCCGATGCCCTTGAGGGCCGAGCCCACACTCTCGTCCAGCGCCGCCTTCTCCGTCTCGGCGATGCGGCGCATGAGCGGATCGACCAGGGGCACCACCTCCTCCACCGTCTCACCCAGGGCGATGCCGAGATCGTGGCAGAGGTCGTGAATGGTGAAGCTGTTGAGATCGCGGGCGAGGATCCAGCGGCCATTGTCACTGCGCGCGATGAGGCGATGGGATTTCAAGGTGTCGAGCAGCCAGATGAGACGGCCGGGATCGGCGGCCAGAGCCTGGACCAGATGTTCTGAGCGCACGCCGGAGCCATGCGACTGGGCCTTGGAGAGTTCGGCGAAGGTGCCAAGCGCCAGGCTGAGAAGATCGCCACGGCGCAGCGATTCACCGACCTGGCGGCGGCCCGAGCGCCATTCGGGGAGGGCCGCCGCGACCTCGGCACCAACGAGAACCGTGACCCAGACCAGGTACATCCAGATGAGGAAGATGGGCACGGTGGCGAGGGCGCCATAGACCACCTGATAGGAGCCGAAGAACTGGAGATAGAGACCGAAGCCGCGCTTCAGCAGTTCGAACAGGATCGCGGCCAAGATGGCGCCCATGCCGGCATCAATGAAGCGCACGGGGCGGGTCGGGATGAGCCGGTAGAACAAGGCGAAGCCCGCCGTCTCGAGCAGGAAGGGCAGGATTGCCGCGACGATCTTGATGCCCGCGGAGAGGCCGTAGATGCCGCCATTGTTCGCCATCGAGAAGACATAGGTCGAGATCGAGAGCGAGGCGCCGAACAGCAAGGGGCCGAGTGTGATGATCGCCCAATAGACCGGCAGGCGGTGCAGCTTGTTCTTGTGGCTGGTGACACCCCAGATGTTGTCGAAGGCGGTCTGGATTGTGTTGACCAGCAGGATCGCGGTGACACCGATGCCGATGACGCCGGCCGCGGAGGTTCCACCGGCATTGTTGATGAACGTTCCCAGATATTCGGTGACGACGTTGGCCAGATCCGGCGCGAGATTCTGGGCCAGCACGACGATGAAATCGTCCCGCAGGTCGGCCAATGGCGGAAAGGCCGCGAACATGGCAAGGCCGATGGCGAGAAGCGGCACGATCGCCAGCAGCGACGTGTAGCTGAGGCCGGCAGCAACACCGGTGCAGCCATCGGCCTGGAAGCGACGCCAGACATAGGGGAGGAAACTCGCGGTGGCGCCCTTGGCACGGAGCGCCAGTTCACGCGCGCGCGCGGCCGTCGTTGCCTCTTCGCCAGCCCCGGATTCGACCGGCTTTTCCGACGCCCCATCCATCCCGTTCACCTTCCCCAGATTCGAGAGTCCGGAATTTATAGCATGGGCCAGATCGCCGCGGTGAAGGCGTCGCGCTGCGCAAAAGCCCAGCAAAGCGGGTTAAATCGGCTCACGGGCGGTCCGCATAGGAATAGTTCCATGGAGTGATTTTCCAGTAATATCAACCTGTTCTTGGGCGGCGAAAGGATTTCTTTACAAATCCACGTCACTCTTTTGTCAGCGTAATCAATTCCGAGAGTGAAACATGAACGAAAGACGTCGCGCCGGCGCGGTGATGTTCGCCGCCATGGCCCTAGCCTTCGCCACCACGCCGCCTGCCCTGGCCCAGGAAGCGACGCCTCCCCTGCCCGCCGTTGAAGCCGGCGCAGCGCCGGCAGCGACAGATCCGGCAGCGCCGGCAGCGACAGATCCGGCAGCGGCAGCGCCCGCAGCGGCGGCTCCGGCTCCGGCTCCGGCTCCGGCCGCTGCTGCCGAAGAAGCGGCACCGACGCCACCGCCCGGCATCTCGGCCGAGATCATCACACCGTACGTCATCAAGGACATGCGCGAGCGCATCGTGCAGCAGGTGACGATCCTGTCGATCACTGCCGCCAACAAGGTTCATACCGGGACCGATCAGGCCGCCATCGACAAGATGGACGCGGCCTGGAAGGCGGAGGCCAAATCCGACGACCAGCCGTTCATCGCCGAGATCCTGAGCAGCCCGCTCTCCAATTATCTCCTTTATATCCAGGCCAGTTCCGCCGGGCTTTTCACCGAGATCTTCGTGATGGACAAGTTCGGCCTCAATGTCGGGCAGAGCTCAGTCACCTCCGACTATTGGCAGGGCGACGAGGACAAGTACCAGAAGACCTTCGCGGTCGGCCCGGATGCGGTCTTCGTCGACGAGCCGGAATTCGACGACAACACGAAGACCTGGCGCACCCAGGTCAATTTCACCGTGGTCGATCCGGCCACCAAGGAATCGATCGGCGCCGTGACGGTCGAATTCAATCTCACCGAAATGCTGCGCCGGTTGCAGAGCTGACAGGAACGGGAAACACGAAAATGAAATTTGCCAATCTATCAGTTGCCAAGAAGCTCATCATCGCCTTCTCGCTGCTCGGTCTCGTAATCGTGATTTCGGGCGTCATCTCGATCATGCTGACCGCGCGCATCGACCGCGCCAACACGATCAGCGATGCGGCCGAACGCCAGGCAAGCTCGATCAACGCCACCATGGCGATCGCCGCCAAGATGCAGACGGCCATGCGCGGCCTGCTGGTCACCGGCAGTTCCGAATATTCGCGCAACTACCAGACCTTCAGCGAGACGTTCGACACGCTGCTGGCGGAAGCCGTGGCCAATGCCCAGGGCGAACAGGCGATGCTGACGCCGCTGGCGGCGATCGGCGATGCCGTCAAGGAATGGCGCGATGGGCCGGTCACCTCGCAGTTGAAGCTGATGCGCCATCCGGCGACCGTCAACGAAGCCCGCGCCATCGAAGTCACCGGCGCCGGTGAAACCCTGACCAACAAGCTCGAAGCGGCCGGCAAGGAATTGTCGGCAGCCATCGCCGCCAATTCCGCCGATGCCAATGCCGAGATCGCCTCGGCTCTGTCATGGACGCTGCGGGTCGTCATCGGCAGCGCTGTCGTCATGCTGGTGGCCGCGGTGCTGTTCTTCTTCGTGCTGTCGCGCCAGATCGGCGCGCCCATCCGCATGATCACCGGTACGATGAAGGAACTTGCGGCCGACAACACGTCGGTCAACATCCCCTATGCCGAGCGCGCCGACGAAGTCGGCAACATGGCGGGCGCCGTCGCGGTGTTCGCCGACAATATGCGCAAGAACGAGCGGCTGCAGGCGGAAGCGGCCGAGCAGCAACAGGCCCGCGAGAAGCGCGCCGCCAGGATGACCGACCTTGCCCGCGGCTTCGACCAGCAGGTCGAGACCATCCTGCAGGCGCTGGTGAAATCCGCCGACGAGCTGGAAAGCACGGCGGAATCGCTCACCCAGTTGTCGACGGAATCGCTCGACCAGGTGCAGAAGGTGGCGGCCGCCGCCACCGAAGCCAGCGCCAATGTCAGCACCGTCGCCGCCGCGACCGAGGAACTCTCCGCCTCGATCATGGAGATCACAAGGCAGGTCTCGACCCAGTCGGAAATCGCCACGGCCTCGACCCATGCGATCGACGAAACGACCGAGCGCGTCGGCCACCTGACCGAGGCCTCGACCAAGATCGGCGACGTGGTCCGCCTCATCACCGAGATCTCGAGCCAGACCAACCTGCTGGCGCTCAACGCGACGATCGAGGCAGCGCGCGCCGGTGAGGCCGGCAAGGGCTTCGCGGTGGTCGCCAATGAGGTCAAAAGCCTTGCCAACCAGACGGCCCGCGCCACCGAGGACATCGCGGTGCAGGTGTCGTCGATCCAGAACTCGACGCAATCGACCGCGGAATCGATCCGTGCCGTGGGCGATCAGATCCGCCAGATGAAGGAAATCTCGGGCGGTGTCGCAGCGGCGGTCGAGGAGCAGAACTCGGCCACCAAGGAAATCTCGCGCAACATCCAGGAAGCCTTCGCCGGCAACCAGGAAGTTTCCGAGAAGGTCGTGTTCGTGGCGCAGGCCGCCGGCCAGACGCAGAGCGCCACCGCGACGGTGCTCTCCGCAGCGCGGCTCCTGGGGCAGAACACCGCCAACATCCGCTCGACGATCGAGCACTTCATCCACGACGTGCGCGCGCTTTAGCGCGTGTCCGTGCCGGGTAACAACGTGGGTGTCACGGATCGCTCGGTTTGAGAATCAAGCAGGGGAACAGGCCGGGCGTGGTGTGGGCGTGAGCCACGATAGCGCCCGGCGGTTCCTCTGTCGTGATGGTCTCAGCTTCAGATAGGACGCCGTTCGCGACGGATTTCCGTCGCCAACACCCCAATGATCCATAGCGCCGGCGTCTGCGACACTATGACCTAGGTGCCGGGTGCCAAGCCGCGGCGCCCATCACTTTCCGCGGGCCTGAACGCCGTGCTGGATGGCATGGCGCGCGCGGCTCCGTTGACCCAGATCAATACCCGGATCGCCTTGCACGATAGTGTTCTCCGACTTGAATGGACACTCTCACGCAGGTCTCTGTCATGATGAGTTCAGGTCAGCCTGTTATCCGGTCCGGCATCCGTGGCACGGTCAAAATATCCGCATTGGCCATGCTGATCGCCCTGACCTCCGTTTCCGTCAGCCATGCCTGCAATGGCGGCGGCGGTGGTGATGGCGGCGGCGGCCACGATGGCGGTGGCGGTGGCGGGCGGGACCGCACCGAGCACGGTGGCTGGGGAAGCGATCCCGAGCAGGGTGGCGGCGGCAGTGGCGGTGGCGGTGGCGCAACCATTTCCACGACCGCTCCAGCGGGCTTTGATCCATCCCAAATGGCGGCGCTGATCACGGCACTGATGGGCGGCGGGTCGACATTCATGGGGCTCCGCGTCCCGATTGACTTCCCCAGTGTAAGCGCCGGAGCAATAATCCCTCACTGAAGCGGCCGGATAATCTGGTTGCGCCGGAGTAAAAGTCCGGCAGCAGATAGCCTTTTGCCTGATTGGCGGAAGGCGGAGGGATGAAGGGCGTGGAGTTATATGGACGGGTTCGCCATG
>NZ_CAMDRA010000174.1 GCF_945906275.1 Dongia mobilis | reverse complement strand
GACTGGGCTCTGTCCCTCAGTTGCGGGCTGATCCCCGGGTCAAGCCCGGGGATGACGACTTTGGGTACATGCGATAGCCCTGCCCGCGAAGGCGGGGATCCATGCGTCGCTTTCCTCAGTCTTTGGCAAACCCATGGATGGCCCGCGTGAAGCGGGCCATGACAAAGGGGCGATACTAGCCGCCGGTGACACTCATATGGCGTTCGACGGCCGGGCCGCTGTGGTTGCGGTCGATGATGAAGTCGTGGCCCTTGGGCTTGCGGCTGATCGCTTCGCGGATGGCTGCGAGCAGCGTTTCGTCTGAGTCGCTCTGGCGCAAGGGCGCGCGGAGGTCGGCGGCATCGTCTTGCCCTAAGCACATATAGAGCGTGCCGGTGCAGGTGAGGCGCACGCGGTTGCAGGATTCGCAGAAATTATGGGTGAGCGGCGTGATGAAGCCGACACGCTGGCCGGTTTCGGCCAGGGTCACGTAACGCGCCGGGCCGCCGCTGTTATGGCCGCTTTCCTGCAGGGTCCAGCGTTTGCCGAGATGGCTGCGCAGGAGGGAGATCGGGTAGAACTGGTCGAGCCGGTTCTCGCCACCGATATCGCCCATCGGCATCACCTCGATGAAGGTGATCTCGTGGCCATTCTCGCCGCACCATTCGACGAGGCGGTAGAATTCGTCGTCATTGACGCCCTTGAGGGCCACGGTGTTGAGCTTCACCTTGATGCCGGCGGCCTTGGCGGCGGCGATGCCGTCGAGCACCGGCTGCAGCTTGCCCCAGCGGGTGATGCGGGTGAACTTGTCGGGATCGAGGGAATCCACCGAGACGTTGATGCGGCGGATGCCGCAATCGGCGAGCTCGTCGGCGTATTTCACCAGCTGGCTGCCGTTGGTGGTAAGGGTCAGTTCCTCAAGCGCGCCGGTCTTGAGATGGCGCGACAAATTGCGGATGAGGTGCATGATGCCCTTGCGCACCAGCGGCTCGCCGCCGGTCAAGCGCAGCTTCTTGACGCCGACACCGACAAAGGCGCTGCACAGGCGGTCCAGTTCCTCGAGGCTGAGAATCTCGGCCTTGGGCAGGAAGGCCATGTCTTCGGACATGCAATAGACGCAGCGGAAATCGCAGCGGTCGGTCACGGACACGCGCAGATAGCTGATGCGGCGGCCGAAAGGATCGACCATGGGGGCGCCCGCTTCGGGCTGGGGGGAACTGGCAATCGGGCTGTTCATGCCCGGAATATAGGATGGCCGATTGCGGATTTCCTCCCCAAAACCGACAGGGATTTAGCGGCGGGATCTGCCGGCGCTGGTGAGCCATGCGGCAAGCGCCTGCCAAAACCGCCGGAAACCGGGGTCCAGCAGCCTCAAATGCCTTGTTTAGCCTGGAAAAACTCTAAATAATCGCCCTTCGCGCCGCAGCAAAGCGGCCCCTTTTTTTGCCCAGGTAAGAGTTTCGGACCCAGACGATGCAGACCGCCAACGATATCCGCCGCGTATTCCTCGATTACTTCCGCCGCGAAGGCCATGAAATCGTGGCCTCGTCACCCCTGGTGCCGCGGAACGATCCCACCTTGATGTTCGTCAATTCGGGCATGGTGCAGTTCAAGAACGTCTTCACCGGCCAGGAAAAGCGGGATTATGTCCGAGCCTCGACCGCCCAGAAATGCGTCCGTGCCGGCGGCAAGCATAACGATCTGGAGAATGTTGGCTATACCGCGCGGCACCATACTTTCTTTGAGATGCTGGGGAATTTCAGCTTCGGCGATTATTTCAAGGAACGCGCGATCGAGCTTGCCTGGAACCTCATCACCAAGGAATTCGGGCTGCCCAAGGACAAGCTGACCGTCACCGTCTATGTCGACGATGACGAGGCGCATGGATTGTGGAAGCGCATCGCGGGTCTGTCCGATTCCAAGATCATCCGCATCCCGACCTCGGACAATTTCTGGGCGATGGGCGATACCGGCCCCTGCGGTCCGTGCTCGGAAATCTTCTATGACCATGGCGACAAGGTGGCGGGTGGCCCCCCGGGTTCGCCGGATGCCGATGGCGACCGTTTCATCGAGATCTGGAACCTCGTCTTCATGCAGTTCGAGCAACTGACGAAGACCGAGCGGGTGAGCCTGCCGCGACCCTCGATCGATACCGGCATGGGTCTTGAACGCCTGGCCGCCGTGTTGCAGGGCAAGCACGACAATTACGATATCGACCTCATGCGCACGCTGATCGAGGCGTCGGCGCATGCCTCGAACACCGATCCCGACGGGCCGATGAATGTCAGCCACCGGGTCATCGCCGACCATCTGCGCTCGAGCGCGTTCCTCATCGCCGACGGCGTCATGCCGTCGAATGAGGGCCGCGGCTATGTGCTGCGCCGGATCATGCGCCGCGCCATGCGGCATGCGCATATACTGGGCTGCAAGGACCCGTTGATGTGGAAGCTGGTGCCGGCGCTGGTGACCGAGATGGGTTTGGCCTATCCGGAACTGGGCCGTGCCGAGAGCGCCATCACCGAGACCTTGAAGCTGGAGGAATCGCGCTTCAAGACGACGCTCGATACCGGGCTCAAGGAGTTGGAAATTGCGATCGGCTCGAAATCGGGCCTCACCAAGGACGGCAAGCTTTCGGGCAGCGTCGCCTTTGCGCTCTCCGACAGCCGCGGCTTCCCGCTCGATCTCACGCAATCGATCCTGCGCGACCGGGGCATCGAGGTCGATCTCGACGGGTTCAACGTGGAACTGGAAAAGCAACGCGAGCGCAGCCGCGCCGCCTGGGGCGGTTCCGGCGAAGCCGCCACGGAAAAGATCTGGTTCGAAATTCGCCAGCGTTTGGGAGCCACGGACTTCCTCGGCTATTCGACCGAGAAGGCCGAGGGCCAGGTGCTGACCATCATCCGCCAGGGCCAGGAAGTGACCGAGGCGAAGCAGGGTGACGAGATTGCCATCATCACCAACCAGACGCCGTTCTATGGCGAATCCGGTGGCCAGATGGGCGATGGCGGCAAGCTGGTTTCGGCGAGCGGTGCCGAGATCGAAATCAGCGACACGCAGAAGAAGCTGGGCGATCTTCATGTGCATCTGGGCAAGGTCACCAAGGGTAGCCTGAAGAACGGTGATGCGGTCGAGATGAAGGTCGATCACGGGCGCCGCTCGGGCCTGCGCGCGCATCATTCGGCGACGCATCTGCTGCATGAGGCGCTGCGCCGGCGTCTTGGGACCCACGTGACCCAGAAGGGGTCGCTGGTGGCGCCAGATCGCCTGCGTTTCGACTTCTCGCACACCAAGGGCATGACGCCTGATGACATCGCCTGGGTCGAGCATGAGGTGAACCGCCGCATCCGCGCCAATGCCGATGTGGCGACGCATCTGATGACGCCCGACGATGCGATCAAGGCTGGCGCCATGGCGCTTTTCGGCGAGAAGTATGGCGAGGAAGTGCGCGTCGTCTCGATGGGCGGCCGTGCCGATGAAGAAGTGAAGGAATTCTCGACCGAACTCTGCGGTGGCACCCATGTTCACCGCACGGGCGATATAGGCTTCATCAAGATCGTGTCGGAGGGCGCCGTTGGTGCTGGCCTCCGCCGGATCGAGGCGGTGACGGGTGCGGCGGCGGAGAATTTCATCGCCGAGCAGCAGAAGCAGTTGCTGGAAGCGGCAGCCGCGATCAAGGCCATGCCGCAGGAATTGCCCGCGCGCATCTTGAGCCTCATCGAGGAACGCAAGAAGCTGGAGCGTGACCTGGCCGAAGCGCGCAAGCAGATCGCCACGGGCGGCAGCGGGTCCGCATCCGAGGTGCTGGATGTGGGCGGCGTCAAGCTGTCGGCGCGCGTGCTTGAGGGGGTTCCTGCCAAGGAACTGAAAAGCATGGCGGATGCGTTCAAGAAACAGCTCGGCTCCGGTGTCGTGGCCCTGGTGGCGACGGCAGAGGGCAAGGCGTCGATCGTGGTGGCGGTCACCGACGATCTCACCAGCCGCTTCAGCGCGGTCGATCTGGTGAAGGCGGCGGCGGCGGCCATCGGCGGGCAGGGCGGCGGCGGTCGCGCCGACATGGCCCAGGCCGGCGGCCCCGATGGCGGCCGTGCCAAGGACGCGTTGAACGCCGTCGAGAATTTGCTGCGCGACCGCGTCAAAGCAGCTTAAGCAGATCAAGAAGGCGGCGATCAAATCATGGGATCGATCATCGCCGCCTTTTCCATCATCCTGGTCATCACCGCGGGCTGGGTGATTCTCGCGCAGCATCTATTGCCGGTGCGCACCAAATGGCGCGTGGTGGCGTTGACCCTGTTCCTGGGGGCCCTGGCGCCGCTGCCTTTGCTGTTGATGTTCCACCTCAAGGACAAGCTGGTCCTGCCCGAGGATCCGACCCTCATCGACGCCTTCATGATCAGCCTCACCATGGCGGGATTGCCGGAGGAAGGTGTGAAGACCGTGGCCGTATTGGCGGCGTTCTTCATCCTCAAACATTTTTCGGTGTTTCACCAGCAACTGGACCGGGCGACCGGCTTCCGCCTGCCGATCCTGTGCGGGCTTGCCTTCGCAGCGGTCGAGAATATGGGCTACAGCCTCAACACCGCCGTCACCGACATGGTCGGCAAGGAAATCGGCAATCCGCTGGTCGTGCCGCTGATCCGGTCGCTGGCTGCCAGCCTGCTGCATGCGTCGCTGGGCTGCCTCATGGGCCTGTTCTTTGCGCGGCTTGCCGAAACGCGGCACTTCAACTGGCCGGCCGTGATCCTTGGCGTCGCGGTGGCGGTGCTGGGGCACACGGCGGTGGATTGGGGATTGATCGTGCCGGTGCTGACCGTGCTCGACCGCGGGCAGGATCTGACCGCGGGGGAGATGGAGGTCTTGCTGCCGCATTTCATGCTGGCCCTCATTCTCATCCCCAGCGTGATCGGCGCCGGCATCGTCAGCGTCTTTGTCATGCGACGGCGGTTGCGGCTGGTGGCGGCGGAGGGTCGGCTGGTCCAGCCGTTCTGATGTGATCCGGGGCAAGCCGGGGGGCGTAGGAAGAGCATATCCTACCGGGAGCCCCCTTCATGAACGCCCATCGCCATTTGAAGCTGACCGAATCCCTGAGTTCCGAGCGCTCGACGGCCCTTGCCCGGCGCCCTGCCAAGGCCGAGGCGGAAGCCGCCATCCGCACGCTCATCGCCTATGCCGGCGATGATCCCGCGCGCGAGGGGTTGGCCGGCACGCCGGAGCGCGTGGCGCGCTCGTTCGACGAATTCTATGCCGGCTATTTCGAAGACCCGGTCGCCATCCTGCAGCGGACCTTCGAGGAGATCGAAGGCTATGACGAGCTGGTGCTGTTGCGCGACATTCCCTTCGTCAGCCATTGCGAACATCACCTGGCGCCGATCATCGGCCGCGCCCATGTCGGCTATCTGCCGCGCGCCCGGGTGGTGGGCATCAGCAAGCTGGCGCGCGTGGTCGAGGTCTATGCGCGCCGCATGCAGATCCAGGAGAAGATGACGGCGCAGATCGCCAACACGATCCAGCATGTGCTGGAGCCGCTGGGTGTCGGCGTGGTGATCGAGGCGGAGCATCATTGCATGACCACGCGCGGGGTGGGGAAACCCGGCGTCACCATGACGACGTCGACCCTGCTCGGCGCCTTCCGCGACAATGCCGAGACGCGGCGCGAATTCCAGCTGCTCATCCGCGGATAGGCTGCCACCACCACTTGGCGAAATGACGTCGACATATTACCCTCCTTGATCAAGCGTGGGTGGGGGGTCGATGACATTTGTGCTGACGATGGGTGCTGCCGTGGTGCCGCCCTTCTTTCTGATTGCCTTTTTCCTCACCCATTTCCGGCATCGCCTGGGGCTTGGCCTCGGCGCGAAGGCGGTCATCGGCGGCATGGTTTCGGCACCGCTCGCGATCGGCTTTTCGGTCCTGCTGGCGCGGCTGGGTTTTCCGACCGAGGGTTTGTGGGGTGCCGCCAGCAAGGCCTGGATGGGGGCGGCGATCCCCGAGGAAGTGGCGAAGTTCCTGATCGTCTGGTTCTACATCCGGCGGCATCCGCAATGCGATTCGGCGGGTGACCTGTTCTGCGGCTCGGTGCTGGTCGGGCTCGGCTTCGCGCTCCTTGAGAACCTGCTCTATCTGCTCAGCTCGGACAATTGGATGATGACGGGCTTCATGCGCGGCGCCATGGCGGTGCCCGGCCACACGATCGACGGCATGATGATGGGGGTGTTCCTGGCCTGGTGGTGGCGCAAGGATATCCTGGCGCCGGCGGCGCTGGTGCTGGCGCTGGGCCTGCCGATCATGGCGCATGGCTTTTATGATTTTCCGCTGATGGCGCTCGATAGCTTTGAGGAGGCGAGCTTCGTCGATCCGCTGGCTGTGCGCCACATGCTGTTCGCCCTGTTCGTGGTGACGGTCGTGGTCTCGGCCACCGCCGCCATCTGGGCGGGGCGGATGGAGATGATCAATGTGTTCCTGCGCGCGCTGCCGGATATCGATCTCCATGCGCCCTCGCCGGCGGGCCTCAAGCTGTGGCGCTGGATCGGCCGGGCGATGATGGTCGGCGCGGCGGCGCTCGGGCTGATGGGTGTCAACAAGGCCATGCAGGTCGATCCGCTCGAAGGCGGCTGGCTCATGGTCATTGCCTTGTTCCCGGCGGCGTTCGGGAAGATCATGACGCTGCGCGTGCCGGAACAGGCGTCGGGGTTTCTGTCGCCATGGGGACGAAAGCCGCGGGGGTAGAGTGCTGCAGTACCCGAAGGCAACACGCCCCACAAAATTACTCTCCCTTCGGGCGGGAGCAATCTCCTATGGATTGTGATTTTACGCCGTCGTGCCCGGGCCCAGCGTTGATCCCATCCGGCCGGGCATCTGGTTTGATCGGGCTCTGTT
>NZ_CAMDRA010000173.1 GCF_945906275.1 Dongia mobilis | reverse complement strand
CCCATCCGGCCGGGCATCTGGTTTGATCGGGCTCTGTTCATCAGTTGCGGGCTGAACCCCGGGTCAAGCCAGGGGATGACGACTTGCAAACTACCATGACATGAAAAAAGCCCCGGCATCGTTGCGGATGCCGGGGCTTCTTCAGAAGTAATGTGTGTCGGGTCAGGGTGCGTCGGCTGCGACCTTGATCGACGTTACCTTGTCCGGCATCACGACGGCGCCGTTATCTTCCTCGGTGCCGGCCTTGATGCGGTCGACGAACTGCATGCCGTCGACGACGCGGCCCCAGATGGTATAGCGGCCATCGAGGAACGGCGCCGGGGCAAAGCAGATGAAGAACTGGCTGTCGGCGCTGTTGAGGTCCTGCGCGCGGGCCATCGAGACGGTGCCGCGTTCATGCTTCATGGTGCTGAATTCGGCCTGCTGGTTCTGGCCCGAGCCGCCGGTGCCGGTGCCGGTCGGATCGCCCATCTGCGCCATGAAGCCGGGGATGACGCGGTGGATCGGCGTGCCGTCGAAGAAGCCCTGGCGGACCAGTTCCTTCATGCGGGCGACCGTCTTGGGGGCGACCTGCGGCAGCAGTTCGATCACCACGCGGCCATCCTTCAAGTCGAGATAGAGCGTGTTTTCCGGATCGAGGGCGAGTGCCGGGGCGCTGGTGCCGAGGACCAGCGCCAGCACCAGGAGAATGCGTTTCAACATGATTTAGGCCATCTTCTTCTTGAGGTTCTCGTCGAGCTTGTCGAGGAACTGGGTGGTGGAGAGCCATTTCTGGTCGGGGCTGATGAGCAAGGCGAGATCCTTGGTCATGTAGCCGGATTCGACCGTGTCGACGCAGACCTGCTCAAGGTCGGTCGCAAACTTCTGCAGATCGGCATTGTTGTCGAACTTGCCGCGGTACCAGAGGCCACGCGTCCAGGCATAGATCGAGGCGATCGGGTTGGTCGAGGTCTCCTTGCCCTTCTGGTGCTCGCGGTAATGGCGCGTCACCGTGCCGTGGGCCGCTTCCGCCTCGACCACAGTGCCGTCGGGCGAGAGCAGGACGGAGGTCATGAGGCCCAGCGAGCCGAAGCCCTGCGCCACGGTGTCGGACTGCACGTCGCCGTCATAGTTCTTGCAGGCCCACACAAAACCGCCGGACCATTTCAGGGCCGAGGCCACCATGTCGTCGATCAGGCGATGTTCGTAACGGATGTTCTTCGCCTTGAACTGGTCGGCGAATTCCTTGTCATAGACTTCCTGGAAGATATCCATGAAGCGGCCGTCATAGATCTTGAGGATCGTGTTCTTGGTCGAGAGATAGACCGGCCAGCCCAGCATCAGACCGTAACTGAAGCAGGAGCGGGCAAAGCCGCGGATGGAATCGTCGAGATTGTACATGCCCATGGCGACGCCGGCGCCGGGGAACTTGAAGACCTCCTTCTCGATCGGCGCGCTGCCGTCCTCGGGCACGAAGGTCATGGTGAGCCGGCCCTTGCTGGGCACGATGAAGTCGGTGGCGCGGTACTGGTCGCCGAACGCATGACGGCCGATGACGATGGGCCGGGTCCAGCCCGGCACCAGGCGCGGCACGTTCTTGCAGATGATCGGCTGGCGGAAGACCGTGCCGTCGAGGATGTTGCGGATGGTGCCGTTGGGCGACTTCCACATCGCCTTGAGGTTGAACTCCTTCACGCGGCCTTCGTCGGGCGTGATGGTCGCGCATTTGACGCCGACGCCGTATTGCTTGATCGCGTTGGCGGCGTCGATGGTGATCTGGTCGCCGGTCTTGTCGCGGCTCTCGACGCTGAGATCGTAATACTTAAGGTCGATGTCGAGATAGGGCAGGATCAGCTTGTTCTTGATGAAGGCCCAGATGATGCGGGTCATCTCGTCGCCATCGAGTTCGACGACCGGGTTCTTGACCTTGATTTTTGCCATGAGGCTGATGTCCTTCTAGCGGGTGGCGCCGGCTGGCGCAGGGGGCTTCAAATTCGGGCGCAGTCTAGTGGGTGAGGGCGGCGAATTGAAGGATTTTGGCGTAAGACCAAAGTCGACATTGGTCGAGCGCCGGCAGCGTTGTTCGCGCTTTGGGCGTACAGTTACGCTAAATCCAGTGATCAGATTCGTTCGGGGTGATCCGGCTCCTGGGTCTCCGGCGGGGCGGCGAGGATGTCGAACAGGCGGCCGATCGAGTTCACCACCGAGAAATACTGGCGTGCTGCCGGCTGGGCGAAGCCATCGTCGATGATGCCGTCGATCATGCCGATGAGCCTGTCCCAATAGCCGTCGAGATTGAGGACGATGATCGGCTTGTCATGCATGCCGAGCTGGCGCCAGGTGACGACTTCGAACAGCTCCTCGAGGGTGCCGAGGCCGCCCGGCAACACGCAGAACGCATCCGAGAGGTCGAACATCATGCGCTTACGGGTGTGCATGTTGTCGACCACCTTGAGCTCGCTGAGGCCGCTATGGCCGATCTCGCGATCCTGCAGATGTTGCGGAATAATGCCGACAACTTCGCCGCCATTGGCCATGGTGGCATCGGCGCAGGCGCCCATCAGGCCGACGCGGCCGCCGCCATAGATGAGGCGGATCTTGCGTTCCGCGAGCTGCCGGCCGAGATCCTGGGCGAAGGGCACAAAATTGGGATTGGTCCCGCGGGAGGACCCACAATAGACGCAAAGGGATGAGATCGGAGTCATTCCGATTTGGTACTCCTGTTGTTTCTGAACGAGAATTCCAGGCGCAGGCCGCAAGCCTTCGCGGAGTTGCCGATAGCAATTTTGCGCTGGATCGAATGCCCCAGGGGGGCGGCGGGGAAACGGATGATCATGAGCCACCAATATGAGCCAGCTTCGGCGACAGTTCAATGACGATCAATCTGGCAAAGATTGCCTGTTGCGGGCCATGGGTTTAGCCTGCCCGAAAGCGGTCTCGAGGGGTCGGGCCGCGGTCAAGAAACGGGGAAGGTAGAGGTCCATGTCCAGGCTGGCTTTGATCGGTGTCACGGGCGCCGCGGTGGTGGTGGTCGCAGCTGGTCTCATTTATGCGATCGCCCAGCAGGAGGGCGACGATTCGGCCGATGGCGGCGACACCCCGGCACCGGCCACCGCCACGCCGGCGCCGGACACCGAAGCTGCCCCCGCGGCAGGTACGGTCGCCGCGACGGAAACCCCGGCGGCCACGGCTACCGAAACCGCATCGGCCGCAGCGCCGGCCACGACCAGCGTCGTCGACAATGCCGCCGCCACCGAGGGTGGCGAGGGCGCGGCGCCGAGCTTCGATGTGGTGCGCATCAATCCCAATGGCGATGCGGTCATTGCCGGGCGGGCCAAGCCTGGCACCACCGTCACCCTTCTCGACGATGGCAAGGTGATCGGCTCGGCCAAGGCGGATGACCGGGGCGAATGGGTGTTGCTGCCCAACAGCGCGGTGGCGCCGGGCGAGCACAAATTCACGCTGCAGGCGGCCGAGGAGGGTGGCACGGCGCTGCAATCAGAGCGCATGGTGATCGTCGTCGTGCCGGCGCCAGCCAAGGATATCGCCGGCAATGCGGTCGCTGCCCCGGCTGGGGCACTCGCCCTCTCGGTGCCCCAGACCGGCGATGGCCCGAGCGAGATTCTCAACATGCCGAGTTCGGCGGCGAGCGCCGAGGCAATGGTCGGTCCCGCCACGGCGCCGACGCTCGATGTCATCGATTTCAACAAGGAGGGCCGCATGACGCTGGCAGGCCGCGCGCCTGCCGATGCGAAGCTGGCGCTCTATCTCGACGACAAGCTGCTGGGTTCGGTCGATGCCGATGCGCAGGGGCGGTGGAGCTTCATGCCCAGCGACGGGCTGTCGGTCGGGCGGCATGAATTGCGCGTCGACCAGGTCGATGCCACGGGCAAGGTGATCGCGCGCATCGCACAGCCGATCGAGCAGCCCGATTTCGCGGCGCTGACGCCGGAAGGCGAGCAGATCATCGTGCAGCCCGGGAATTCGCTGTGGCGATTGGCGCGCCGCACCTATGGCGACGGGCTGCGCTTCAGCGTGATCTATGAGGCGAACAGAGACCGCGTGCGCGATCCGGACCTGATCTATCCGGGGCAGGTGCTGACCTTGCCGCAATAGCGGCCACGTTCAGTCGGCGGTGGGTGGCTTGGGCCAGGTTGGCAGGATCTCGGCGAGGAGCTGCAGGAAGGGCCTCACTTCAAGGATGACGCTGGCCGACGCGGCGATGAGGTCGACCGGCGTCCACGGATCGGTGAGCGGCGCCTTGCCGACACAGAGGATCGTCTTGTGCTTGCTGACGGCAAGCCGGGTATGGGCCAGATCCTGGCTGGCATCGATGATGGCGATGGCGGAACGGCGCACGACGATTCCTTCGGCGGAATAGGGCAGCGGCGCGATCTCTCCGGAAATCTGCACGATCGGGCCGGACTGGATCCGGCGGGTATTGGCGGTAAAGGGGATGTCCATGAAGCGAAAACCGAATTCCACCAACCCACCGCCACTGCCGATGCGCAGGGTGCCGCCGGCATCGATATGCATCTGATCTACCCCGGGCGGCAGGGTGTTACTGGCAAGCATCTCGATGGTCACTATATCGAATCCTCTGTACTCGTCGCCGCAGATGCTAGGTTGTCTCGCTTAACGATGTGTAAAAACTTATCATGACAGCGCAGAAAAAGTGCCAAAGTGACGCGTCAATTCAGCCGTGACGCCGTGCCCGATCTGTGGCAAATCAGGCCATTAGCTAACAGAATGCCCTATTGGGTGGTTCTGCGCGCCGCGCCAGCGAGGGAACATCTTGACACCTAAAGTCCTATGTCCAATTCACCGGGCCGGATGGCCGTTTGTGGCCATCTTTGCCGTGGCCACGGCGCTGTTGTGGTGGATGGCGATGCCTTTGGGGCTGGTTGGCGTCGTTCTTACCCTCTGGTGTGCGTACTTTTTCCGCGACCCGGACCGTATCACACCAAACCGCGCGGGATTGGTGATCAGTCCGGCCGATGGCGTGGTGCAGATGATCCAGCCTGCGGTACCGCCTGCGGAACTCGGCCTCGACCAGCGGCCCCGGACGCGGATCAGTGTCTTCATGAACGTGTTCAATGTCCATATCAACCGCTCGCCGATCGATGCCGAGGTGGTCGGCAGCGCCTATCGGCCCGGGAAGTTCGTCAACGCCGCCCTCGACAAGGCCAGCGACGAGAATGAGCGCAGCTCGCTGCACCTGCGCACCCAAGACGGCCAGGATATCTGCGTGGTGCAGATCGCCGGTCTCGTCGCGCGGCGCATCCTCACCTGGACCCAGCCTGGGCAAAAGCTGCGCGCGGGCGAGCGATACGGTATGATCAGGTTCGGCAGCCGCGTCGATGTCTATCTGCCGGACGGTGTGCAGCCGCTGGTCAGCGTCGGGCAGACCGCCATTGCCGGCGAAACCGTGCTCGCGGATCTGCGGTCCGAAGAAGCGGCCCGTCTCGGCGAGATGCGCTGAAATCGTTCAAGCGGAGTAAGTGCCATGATCAGACGCCCCAAGCTGCGCGACCATTCGATCAACCGGCTGATTCCCAACATGCTGACGATCATGGCGCTGTGCGCCGGCCTCACCGGCATCCGCCAAGCCCTGCTGGGTCATTGGGAGCTGGCGGTGCTGGCCATCCTCATCGCCGCCATTTTCGATGCGCTCGACGGGCGCATCGCGCGCCTTCTTGATTCATCCAGCAAGTTCGGCGCGGAACTCGATTCCTTAAGCGACTTCGTGAGCTTCGGCGTGGCGCCGGCCATGATCATGTTCCTGTGGAGCACGCAGGAAGTGAAAGGCTTCGGCTGGGCGCTGACGCTGGCCTTCAGCGCCTGCATGGCGCTGCGCCTCGCGCGCTTCAACACCAAGCTCGACAATGCCGATCTGCCGGCCTGGACCAGCCGCTTCTTCACCGGCGTGCCGGCACCGGCCGGCGCCGGCCTCGTGCTGATGCCGCTCATCGCCTGGCTTGAGTTCGGCGCCGATTTCCTGCGCGCGCCGTTCTTCGTCGGCATTTTCCTGATCGTCGTCGCCGGCCTGCTGGTGAGCCGCCTGCCGACCTTTTCGTTCAAGCGGGTGCGTGTCACCCAGGCCTGGGTGCTGCCGACGATGATCGGCGTCGTGATCTATGTCTCGATGCTGGTGAGCGTGCCCTGGGCGACCTTGTTCTTCACCTTGCTCGCCTATCTTGCGACCCTGCCGGTCGCCTACCGGACCCAGCGCCGCCTGCAGGCGCATCGCCCGGTGGCGACGCCGAACACGGTGCCGGTCGAAACGGATCACGACTGATGTTCGACCGCGCCGTCCGCCGGCGCATCGATCCATGGCTTGAGGACCTTGCCGGCCGTGCCAAATCGCGCGGCTTGTCCGCCGACCAGGTGACCTGGGCGGGGTTCGGTTGCGGCCTGGCCGCCATGGTGGCGATTGCCCTGGGCTGGCCGTATCTCGCCTTGCTGCTGCTGCTCGCCAACCGCCTCTGCGACGGGATCGACGGGGCGCTGGCACGCCTCGGCAAGCCCACCGATCATGGTGCCTATCTCGATATCGTGCTCGATTTCCTGTTCTATGCGGGCTTCGTCTTCGCCTGTGCCGTGGCGCGCCCGCAGGATGCGGTGGCGGCGGCCTTTCTCATCTTCAGCTTCGTCGGCACGGGCACCAGTTTCCTGGCCTTTGCCATCGTCGCGGCGCAACGGAATTGGCCGGTCGATGCGGCTAAGAAGAAGGGTTTTGCGCATCTCGGCGGATTGACCGAGGGGACCGAGACAGTCCTGGTGTTCGCGGTCATGCTGTTGTGGCCGGAGAGTTTTGCCGCGTTGGCCTGGATGTTCGGGGCGCTGTGCTGGCTCACCACAATCAGCCGTGTGACGACGACACTGCGCGCGCTGAAGGGG
>NZ_CAMDRA010000172.1 GCF_945906275.1 Dongia mobilis | reverse complement strand
AAGCCCGGGGATGACGATCTAAAAATCGAGAAACACCATCAATCAATAATGACCTGATGGCAGAACTGCTTGCCATCCGAGATGGTGACCTGGGTGAATCCCAACAGCTTCAGGAGATCGAAGAACGTCGCCTCTTCCGGCTGCGTGTTCTTCTGGAAGAACGGCGTCGAGCGCGCGATGAGAGTCATGCTCGCGAACAAAGCACGCGCGCGATAGAGCGTGTCGAGCGATCCATCGCGCAGGCCAATGATGATCAGCTTCTGCGCTTCGTTACCCTTGGCGAAGATCGCGTAATCGGGGGCGTACTGGCCGGAGACGAGCTGGCGCGCCATGCCGATGACGAAGCCCTGGCGGCGGATCTCGTCGCTGTCCGGCAGCGTCACGACCCGGCTCACATAATGCTCGACCGTCTGCGGAGTCGGATAATAATAGCCCTCATGGTGATCGCCGACCTCGTCATCGCCGGCAATATCGAGCGCGATCGTCTCCTGCATATTCTCCTGGGCCCGGGCCAAAGGGGCCGCCGCCAGCAGCGCCACACCCAAGCCACAGGCCAAAGCCAGATCGACGCGCCGCATTTCCTGCCCCCAATCACCCCTGATTTCAGGCGGCTACACTGCAATGGGGCCCCGATTTTGACAAGGGTGGGTTTGCCAAGGCCGGCTTTGGCAAGCGTCCCAGCCCTCGCTATACTGCCGCCGCCCGCCAACCGGAGCCAGAACGCCTTGAACACCTTCAACACCGCGCCCAGCATCGCCTTTGTCGCCGCCGACTCGCCCGACGCCAGGGCCGCCTTCGCCGAGCTCTCCGCCCGTTACGGCGCCGGCGACCCCGGCCATGCCGACGTGGTCGTCGTGCTGGGGGGCGACGGCACCATGCTTCGGGCACTCCATGACACGATGAACCGGCGCGTGCGCATCTTCGGCATGAATTGCGGCACCGTGGGGTTCCTCATGAACCGCTACGACACCAGCGGCCTCGTCGAGCGCATCCAGCGCGCCGAACAGGTGATCCTCCATCCCCTGCAACTGACCGCCAAGACCGGCGACGGGCAGGAGCATCGCCTGGTCGCCATCAACGAAATCTCGTTGCTGCGCGAAACGGCGCAGGCCGCCAAGATCAGCATCGAGATCGACGGCCGCGAGCGCATGAACGAACTGGTCTGCGACGGCGTCCTGGTGGCGACACCCGCCGGCAGCACCGCCTACAATCTCTCCGCCCACGGCCCGATCCTGCCGCTGGCTTCCGGCGTGCTGGCCTTGACGCCGATCAGCGCCTTCCGGCCAAGGCGCTGGCGCGGTGCCATCCTGCCGCAGCGCGCCAAGCTCCGTTTCATCATCCGCGAACCGGACCGCCGCCCGGTGAGCGCCACCGCCGATTTCAATGAGGTCCGCGAAGTGACCGAGGTGACCGTCTGCCAGGACCCCAACACCTCCCTCACCCTGCTGTTCGATCCCGAACACCATCTCGAGGAGCGGATCCTGCAGGAGCAGTTCCAGGCTTAAGGGACCCTCACCTGCGCTTTGGCAAATTTGCAGATATCCCCGATTAACTGGTCAATATCCCCCTTTAACTGACCGAAACCGGCGTGTTTTTCGATCCGGTCCTCGTCCATGTAGAGGCCGCGATTGACCTCGATCTGCAGGGAATGGCGCCCTTCCAGCGGCCGGCCGAACCGCTCGATGAGCTCGGCGCCCTTGAACGGATGGTTGATCTGCACCGAATAACCCATATTTCTCAAGCACTCAGCGACGAACTCGGTGAACGCGGGATCGCAGCTCTCGCCCTCCCGGTCGCCCAGCACAAAATCATCGCGCGGAATGCTCTTGCCCCCTTTCCGCCCGGTGGTGCGCATCGAGTGGCAGTTCACATGCCACACCGCACCAAAGCCGGAAACCCTTGATTCCAGCATGTTTTCCAGCTCCGCATAGTACGGCCGGTGATAGCTCTCGATGCGCGCCATGATCTCGGTGACGGTCAGCGGCCGGTCATAAATATGCACCCGCCCCTTGATCAACCGGCGGATAAGTCCCAGTCCCATCTCGGATTTTTCCGACGCCCGCACCGGCCGCGGCCACGGTTCGCTCAGCATGTCGCTGTCGATCTCATCCTCATGCCGATTGGGATCGATATAAGCGCGCGGAAACAGCGCCTTGAGGAATCCAGCCCCGAGATCCGGCGCCCCCTCATAGAGATCATCGACAAAAGCATCCTCCGCCCGCCGCAACACATCGCGCGGCACGGCATGATCAAAATCACCGGGATAATCGTAGCCGCTGTGCGGTGAGTCGAACACGACCGGCGACGGATCAATGCCCGGTGCAGGTTCGTAGCGGACCAGAATGCCCGGCAGATGCATCTTTTGTGGCGTCAAAACAACTCCCGGCAATCCTTGCCATTCCTTGCTTCCCCGGTATGCTTTCCCCATCGCTTCGTCAATACCGCTCGCTCGTTCCGGGAGTTCCATCTTGGCGCCACGCCCACAGAGTCTCGACCTCATCCGCCGCCTGATCGCGTTCGACACGACCAGCCGCAATTCGAACCTCGAACTGATCGACTTCCTGCGCAACTATCTCGGCGATCACGGCATCAAGAGCGAGTTGATCTTCGACGTCACCGGCAAGAAGGCCAATCTCTATGCCACCATCGGTCCGGATGACCGCGCTGGCTATGCTCTCTCCGGCCATACCGACGTGGTGCCGATCGACGGCCAGGATTGGTCGAGCGATCCCTGGACAGTGAAGGAAGAAGGCGACCGCCTCTATGGCCGCGGCACCTCGGACATGAAGGGCTTCCTTGGCGTGGTGCTTGCCGCCGTGCCGGAGCTTGCCAAACGCCAGCTCTCGACGCCGGTCCACCTCCTATTCTCGTATGACGAGGAAGTGGGCTGCCTCGGCGTGCGGCGCGCGCTGGAGGTGATCAAGGAATTGCCGGTGAAACCGAAGGGCTGCGTCATCGGAGAACCCACCTCGATGAAGGTCGCCATCGCGCACAAGGGCAAGACATCCTTGCGCTGCCATGTGCATGGGCTGGAATGTCATTCGTCGCTGGCACCCAAAGGCGTCAATGCGGTGGAATATGCCGCAGAGCTGATCAGCTATCTGAAGCGCATGGGACGCCGATTTGCGGCACAAGGCCCATTCGATCATGATTACGACGTGCCGCACACGACCGTGCATACCGGCATCGTCAAGGGCGGCACGGCGCTCAACATCGTGCCCAAGGATTGCAGTTTCGATTTCGAGTTCCGCTATCTGCCCGTTCAGAATCCGGCCGATCTGGTGGCCGAAGTGAAGCGCTTCGCCGATGAGGAACTGGCCAAGGAAATGCGCGCCATCAACGGCGAATGCGGCTTCTCCTGGCAGCAGATCTCTGCCTTTCCCGGTCTCGACACGGCGGAGGATGCCGAGATCACCGTCATCGCCAAGGCACTGACCCAGGCCAATGACACGATCAAGATCGCCTTTGGCACCGAAGGTGGCCTCATCCAGCAGATCGATATCCCGACCGTGATCTGCGGCCCGGGTTCGATCGAACAGGCGCACAAGCCCAATGAATGGGTGACACTGGAACAGATCGCGCAGTGCGAAGCGTTCCTCGAACGCCTCACCGCGCGGGTATCCAGTTAGAGGCTGTGCCGCTTGCGCCAATCGACCGGATAGAGCGCGTAGCAGACGATAGCTTTCTCACCCTCATAGGTGATCGGCGTCTTCTCCGGCAGCCAGATGACGTCGCCGGGGCCGGCCTCGATGACGCCGCCCGGATGCTTCAGGCGGAACCAGCCTTCGATGACGATGATCATCTCGTCATAGAGCACGGTCCAGTCGATCGAGCAGCCGTCGAACTTGGCGATGCCGACCCCCATGGTCGAGGACATGTCCGGCCCCACCAGGCGGCTGATCTCGGCCGAGCCCGGCGGGCCGCCATAGGCTTCGAACGTCATCTCGGCGCGCTTATAGTGTTTGACCTCGGCCATGCCGACCTCCCTCAGGTGAGATGCGCGGACTCCAAAGCCGGATCCGCCTTCTTCGCTTTCAACATCTGCAATTCAGACATCACAATGCCGACGATGACAAGCAGGCCACCGACCATCTGCATCACCGTGGGTGCTGTGCCCGACAGCGCGAAGATGCCGATCGCCACCACCGGGACCAGGTTGAGATAGAGGCTGGCAATAACGACGCCGGCACGCTTCACGCCGAAATTCCACAGATAGACACCGAAAGCCACGAGGACGATGGTCATCCAGGCAAAGATCAGCCAATCCGCCCCATTGTCGGGCAGCGGTGGCGGGAAATGCGCGGCACCCAGCAGCGCCGCCACGCCATAGATCACCACCAGCCCGACACCGCCGGTGCTCATCGTCATCGTGGTGATGCGCAGCTGTGACCAGCCGCGGCACCAGTTCTGCGCCGCGGTCGAGTACCAGGACCAGCAGGCGAAGGCGATGACGATCAGAATCTCGCCACCGCGGAAATCGAACATGTCGCCGGCCCCGAAATGCACCGTCGCCAGGGCGCTGCCCAGGATCGCGAGGGTGATGGCCGGCACCATGCGGCGGTTGACCGGCACGCGGAACACGATGCGGTCGACGATCGCTGCCACCGCCGGCGAGGTGGCGCTGAGGATGGCCGCGGTGATTGGATGACAATTGTAGACACCGATGGTGTAGAGCGCCGAATAGCAGCCGATGCCGATGATACCCAGCGGCCAGACCCGCCAACCGCCAGCTTGCGCACCCGGGGGAACTGCCGGGGTCGCTTGGCGCCGTTCCACCAGAGAGAGTGCCGCCCACATGATCGGGACCGCGCCCAGATAGCGGAAGGCCGCCAGGAAATAGGGATCCCAGCGCTGCAGCAGATGATTCACCACCGGCACCATCGTGCCCCAGAGCAGGGCAAGCAGCAGGAGCCCGAAATAGCCGATCCATTTCGCCATGATTTGATCGTGATCCGAGTCGGTTGCGGGAAAGCGCTGTCAAAATCTCGGCTCGACACTATCTGAAAGCTTGCTTATGGTCGTCACGCTTGTGACGGGGAGCGACCGTTTGTTCGCTCGCTTGGTCGCGGGCTGGATGACTGTAGTTGTGACCAAAATTGAGACCACTGGGGGAGACCCCCAGCAATCCGGCATCCACCCACCTAACCTAGGCGACCATTAGGGGAGACCCCTAAACGACGAAACCCAGGAACGGATATCACCCATGCATGAGGATGCAACCGACGACAGCGACATCAAGATCGATGGCGCCATCTCCCGCAAGAACCCCTACGGCCTTGCCTATGAACCGACCTTCGCTGGCGTGCTGTCCTTCATGCGCCGCAGCTACAGCAAGAATTTGAAAGGTGCCGATTTGGTCATCAGCGGCGTGCCGCTCGATCTTGCCGTGACGCATCGGCCAGGTGCCAGGCTCGGGCCGCAGGGCATCCGCCTCGCCTCGGCGGAAGTGGCGTCGCTCAAACCCTATCCCTGGGGTTTCGACCCGTTCGAGAATCTTGCGGTGATCGATTACGGCGATTGTTATCTCGACGTCCACAACCCGATGACGATCCACGACGCCATCGTCGATCACGCGCGCCACATCCTGAAATCAGGGGCGCGCATGCTGACCTTCGGCGGCGATCACTATGTCACCTATCCGCTGCTCAAGGCCCATGTCGAGAAGTTCGGCAAGCCGCTCTCGCTCATCCATTTCGATGCCCATTGCGACACCTGGGCCGATGATGTCCCGGGCTCGCTCAATCATGGCTCGATGTTCTACAAGGCGGTGAAGGACGGGCTTATCGACGTCGAGCATTCCGTGCAGATCGGTATCCGCACCTGGAACGATGATTTCATGGGCATCAACATTCTCGATGCTGCCTGGGTGCACCGCCACGGCACCGATGCTGTCATCGCCGAAGTGAATCGCATCGTCGGCACCCGGCCGGCCTATTTCACCTTCGACATCGACTGCCTCGACCCGGCCTTTGCGCCGGGCACCGGCACGCCGGTCTCGGGTGGCCTGTCAGCTGCGCAAGGGTTGGCCATCGTGCGCGGCTTTACCGAACTCAACTTGGTCGGCATGGATGTGGTGGAAGTGGCGCCGGCCTATGACCAGAGCCAGATCACGGCATTGGCAGCAGCACACATTGCCTGCGACCTCATCTGCCTGTTTGCCAAGCGCAAAGCGGACGCAAGATAAAGTAGACGGTGACCTGCAGGCGCGGCCCCTTAACCTAAGGCAAGACGCCGCGCCTGCAGGATGCGCCATTCCGAGTAAACGATTCCCAGCAGGACAAGCCCCCCGCCCAGCAATTGCTGCGCCGAGGGTTCTGCGTTCTGCATCAGCACCAGGATGGCGATCGCCACCAGGGGCGTGAGGTTGATATAGAGCGACGCCGTGACAACGCCCACGGCGCGCACGCCGGCATTCCACAGCACGACACCCAGCACCATCACGGTGACGATGTACCAAAGCAGACTGTAACCTTCGATCGCCTTCTCGGGCCAGGCAGGCGGAAACTGCGCCGGACCGTTCACCGAGAGAATGAGATAGAGAAACGTCATGGCAAGGCCGGATGTCGCCATGGTCATGAAAGTGATGCGCACCTGCGACCAATCGGGGCACCAGCGTTGTGCCACGGTCGAATACCACGACCAGCAGATGATCGAGAGCAGGATCAGCACTTCACCACCGCCGAAGGCGACACCATCGTCGCCGGCATCTGGCTCGATCGACGCGAGCGCGCAGCCCGCGGCACTGGCGATGAGCCCGGGCACCATCAGGCGGTTGAACGGCAGGCGAAAGAAGACCCGGTCGGTGACGGCGGCAACCGCCGGTCCGGTCGCGGTCAGGATCGCCGCCAGCACCGGATCGCTGAACTGGACGCCAACCGTGTACAGCACAGCAAAGCC
>NZ_CAMDRA010000171.1 GCF_945906275.1 Dongia mobilis | reverse complement strand
GATGCGCTTCAGCGCATCATCCATCGAAAAGTGGTCGAGCGGCTGGATCTGCAGCACACCGTCGCGCTTGCGCCCGGGATGGGTGCCATAGGCTTTCAGCAGTTCATAGAGCGACAGCTCGAAGACCGGGATATCGACCACCCTGATCGGCTCCGGGGCGCCGCGCAGGAACGTGTCGCGGCCAAGCTGGGGCAGGTTCAGCATCGCCTGCCCCGCCTTCTGCATCGCTTCCAGACGCTGCAGCTGGAACGCCAGCGCCGCCGCCAGTTCGACGCCGCTCGGCTCGCCATCGGCCGGCGGCTCCGGCAGCAGCAGCCTTGATTTGAGGTAGGCCAGCCAGGCCGCCATCACCAGATAGTCGGCCGCGAGTTCCAGGCGCAGCTTCCGCGCATGGTTGATGAAGGCGAGATACTGGTCGGCCAGCTCCAGGATCGAGATCTTCTTCAGATCGACCTTCTGGTCGCGGGCCAGGGCCAGCAGGATGTCGATCGGCCCTTCATAGCCATCGAGGTCCAGGCGCAGCTCCGCATCGTCATTGGCGGCAATCGGCGGGGCGGCGTCGCCGTCACCTGCATTGTCGCCCGAAGCGTTGTCATCCGGCACGCTGTCATCCGGCGGCACGGCTGCGCCCTCGGCGACTATCGGTGTCTCCGGCGCATCCGTCTCGTCGTCGGCAGTCCAAGGCGCCATCAGCTTTTCAGCCCCGTCAGGGTTGCAATAAGTTGCACGAGATAGTCGGAAGCCGGCCCCAAAATCCAGCCCAAAATATTGAGATCCACGCCCAATTGCCCGCCAATCCACGGCAGGAGGAAGATCAGGGCAAGCAGGATGAACATGCCGTAGCGCTCGGTGCGGTAGAAGGGTCGCGCGAGCGACGGCGGCAGCAGACCGGCGAGCACGCGCCCACCATCCAGCGGCAACAAAGGCAGCATGTTAAAGATTGCCAATATCACATTGAGAATGATGGAATTTATCAGCGTCAGATGCGCCCATTCGGCCACCGCCGTCGGCGCCAGATCGACCAAATGCAGCAGCAAGGCCGAGATGATCGCCAAAGCAAGATTGGTCCCCGGACCGGCGGCTGCAACCAGGATCGTGTCGCGCCTGAAGCTCTTCAGTCGGCGAAAATTCACCGGCACCGGTTTGGCGTAGCCGAACATGAAGGGCGAATGCAGGAAGAACAGCATCGCCGGCAGCAGGATCGTCCCCACGGGATCGACATGCTTCAGCGGATTGAGTGTCACCCGGCCGAGCTTGTAGGCAGTATCGTCGCCCAGGCGCCACGCGGCAAAGCCGTGCGCGGCTTCGTGCAGCGTGATGGCCAGCAGCACGGGCAGCACCCAGGTGGAGGCCACCCGGATCATCTCGCCGATATCGGCTACGTTCACAGTAAAACTCCTAGAATGAGCGGTCCAGCCGATATGATATGCGCCCGCGTCGATTCCAGGCTAATCATTCAATATCATGCCATTAGCGCGGAAAGCTCTTCTGCAAGATCAGCCAAATCGAAATCTGGCTCGGCATTGAGGCGCTTCTGGCCCTGTTCATATCGGGCGAGTCCGACCGCTGACAAGGGCTTTGCGCCGCGGACGACAAGCTCCATCTCGGCCATGTCCCCATTGCAATGGAGCACCACGTCGCAACCAGCCTCCAGGCTGCGCTGGGCGAGTTCATCGAGCCCACCCTTCAGCGCCTTCATCGAGAGATCGTCGGACAGCAGCAGCCCGGCAAAGCCGATCTCGCCGCGAATGATCTCGGCAATGACCGTGGGGCTCAGCGTCGCCGGCTGTGCTGGATCAAGCGCCGTGTAGATGATATGCGCGGTCATCGCCCAGGGAATGTCATGGAGCGCCCGGAAAGGCACGAAATCGGTATCCACCAGCGTATCGAAATCCGTGTCCACCCGGGGCAGTTCGAAATGGCTGTCGACCGCCGAGCGGCCATGTCCCGGAATATGCTTGATGATCGGCATCACGCCGCCAGCCAGCAACCCTTCAGCCGCGGCGCGGCCGAGATCGGCCACCAGGAACGGATCGGTGCCGAAGGCGCGGTCGCCGATGATGTCATGGGCGCCCACCGCGCGCACATCGACCAGCGGCGCGCAATCGACATTGATGCCGAGATCCAGCATCTCGCCGGCCATCAATTCGTGATTCAGGCGCACGGCCTGGGCGGCCCTGGCGCGGTCCAGCGCCGCGATGGCGCCGAAGCGGTCTGCCGCCGGCGGGTGGCGCCAATGCGGTGCCTTGAGGCGCGCAACGCGTCCACCCTCCTGGTCAATGAGGATCGGCGCATCGGGCCGACCCACGCAATCGCGCAGGTCCCGAGTGAGCTGACGCACCTGCGCCGGCTCGATCAGATTGCGGGCAAAGACGATGAAGCCAAGCGGATCCGTGGCCTTGAAGAACGCCCTCTCCGCCGCCGTCAATTCCGGACCGGCGCAGCCTAGAATTGCTGCCAATGGCATCGTCACTCTCCCCGATGTATCGCTTTAGTTAGCGACGATACACGCTTGATTTTTTTGCTTTAATTGCGCGCAGATTTCCTTGGCGGCCGCCTTGTCCTGGATCGGCCCGGCCTGGATGCGATAGAACACCTCGCTGGCCGACTTCTCGAACCTCTCGACATGGAGGCTGAGCGCCCCCAGCACGTCCGGGTGCAGCTTCTGCAGGCGCGCCCATTCCGTCTTGGCTGCCTCTTCCGTCTTGACCGCGGCAAGCTGGATCCGCGCATTGCCACTGATGGCGGACTGGACCGTGGCCGGCTGAACAGCCGCTTCCTGGACCGGCGCGGCCTCGGCGGGTGTCGTCTCCGCGGCCAGGGCTGGCTCCGTGGTCGCCGGCGCCGTCTCTGGGGCAGGTGTCGCCGCTTCATCCACCGCGGCAGTATCGGCCGCGGCCGTATCAGCGGGTGCTGGCACGCTCGGAATGGCATCGACGGCCGGCGCCGTGACGGTCGGGATGGTTGCTTCGGCGGCGGGTGCTGCCACCGCCGGAACTTCGGGCTCTGGCACGACCGGCGGCGTTGCCGGCTGCTCCGGTGCCGGCAGGACCGTTTCGCCTTCGACCGGTGCCGCGGAATTCTCGCCGTTGAGGATCGCCACATCCTGGTTTGGCACGTCGAGCCCGCCTTCGTCGGCTGGCTTCACCTTCTCCGGCGCCGTCTCGGCCGTGATCACCGGAATCGGCTCACTGCCGCCCTCGCCGCCACCGCTGAGATACCAGAACCCGGCCAGGGCAATCACCAGCACGCCGCCCGCCAGCAGACGATTGCGCAGGCGGCGCTTGCGATGCGCCGCTTCCGCCTCCGCGTCGGGGAGGTCGGCCAAGGGCGGCGGTGTCGTGCCGATGCCGGCCAGGAGGTCGGGCTGTTCCGTGGCCTTGAGGCCGGTCATGCGCGCAAACGGGGTGTCCAGCATATCGCCGCCGGATTTCCCCTGGTTGAGCGCCATGCTGGGATCCGGCGCCTCCAGCCCCGGCCCGACATCGAACAAGGCTTCCGGCGCCGTCAGGATCGGCTCAGCCTCGGGAACCGGCGCATGGCCGCCAGAGGGTTGTCCCAAGGACTGGGCAGCGGGCGCGCTCGGCGGCGTCGGGGCAAGCTCACCGCGCAGCCGGCTGAGGGCTGCCGCGACATTGGCTTGGATCTGATCTGGCCGGGGTGGTTCCGTCGTCATCTAACGCTGTCCTTGACGCCATGCATGCGCGACGGAGGAACCCCGCCGCAATAGGGAATCAAACCAGTTTCGGCCCGAGTCGGTCAAGACAAAGGCCTGTGATACTCTCGGTTAACACATAGATTCGCTTAGGATTTTTCTGAAACAACGCCGTTGCCGGGCAGCAGCCGGGCATGGGTTTCAAGGGCGAATTTGTCGGTCATGCCGGCGATGTAATCCGCCACCACCCGGGCGCGCTGGCGGCGGTCCGTACTGGTCGCCTCCCGCGACCATTCCGCCGGCAGCAGGTCCGGCTGGTCGAGATGCAGCCGGAACAGGTCCGCCACCACCTCCTTCGCATGGGCCATGGTGCGGTTGATGCGCTCATGGCGATACATGCGCTGGAACAGGAAGCGTTTGAGGCCGATGTCATGGCCACGCATCTCGGGCGAAAAGGCGATGATCGGCTCGTCGCGGTGGCGCACATCGCTGGGCGACCGCAGGTTGCCGTTAGCGATCCGCCGCTGGCTCTCCGCAAGTACGTCGCTCACCATCACGTTGATCATGCGCCGCACCGCTTCATGAATGAGGCGCGTCGTCTCCAGCCCGGGATAGATCTTCCCCACCTCGGCAAAGACCGGTCCGGCCAAGGGCACGTCCGTCAGATCCTCGACCGCGAACAGCCCGGCCCGGAGCCCGTCATCGATATCGTGATTGTTGTAGGCGATGTCGTCGGCCAGCGCCGCGACCTGGGCCTCGGCGCTCGCGAACCCATCGAGCTCCAGCGACCATTGCGCATCAAAATCGGCGATCGTCTGCGGCACGCCATGGGCAAGGCTGCGCACCCCTGCCCGGCTCCCGGTCAACGGCCCGTTATGCTTGACGATGCCTTCCAGCATCTCCCAGGTGAGGTTGAGCCCATCAAACAGCGCATAGCGCCGCTCCAGGCTGGTCAGCACCCGGAACGTCTGCTCGTTGTGATCGAACCCGCCCAGTTCCACCATGCAGGCATTGAGCGCCTCCTCGCCTGCATGGCCGAAGGGCGGATGACCGAGGTCATGGGCGAGCGCCAGCGCCTCGGCCAGATCCTCATTGAGCCCCAGCACCCGCGCGATGGTGCGGGCGATCTGCGCCACTTCCAGACTGTGCGTGAGGCGCGTCCGGTAATGGTCCCCCTCGTGATAGACGAAGACCTGGGTCTTGTGCTTCAGCCGCCGGAACGCCGCCGAATGCACCACCCGGTCGCGGTCGCGCTGATAGACCGAGCGCATCGGGCTTTCCGTCTCGGGCAGGCGGCGGCCGCGACTCTGCTGCGGGTCTGAGGCATAGGGCGCAAGTTGCATGGCGGCGACCGTATCAGGCGATATCCCGGCTTGCCACCAGGATTGGATGCCGGTCTTGATATGGCCGCCCCTGCCCCTTGATCAGGCTGGAAAAATGGCCGCCGAGGGGCAAAAAACACAAGCGGTGTAAGGGCATAGATGCCAGCCATGCAGGACAGGCGTTTGACATTCCTGGGTAACGGCCTAAATACTCACTCAACCGATGAACCCTACTGAAGTGACACCCATGGGCAACATGATCGAAGCACCACATCAGGTGACCGTCAGCGACAATGCCGCCAAGCGCATCGCCACCCTCATCGAGATGGAAGGCGACGCGGGTCTCATGCTGCGCCTCTCGGTCTCGGGCGGCGGTTGCTCCGGCTTCCAATATGGGTTCTCGTTCGACAAATCCCGGCAGCAGGGCGACCGGGTCTTCGAGCGCAACGGCGTCAAGGTCGTCATCGACGACACCTCGCTCGAACTGCTGGCCGGCGCCGAGATCGACTTTGTCGAGGACCTCGTCGGCGCCTCGTTCCAGATCCGGAATCCGAACGCCTCCTCGAGCTGCGGCTGCGGCAATTCCTTCTCCGTCTGATCGCCGCCTTCTCCGGTGAAGATCGCAACCTTCAACGTCAACTCGCTGCGCGCGCGCCTTGCGAACGTGCTCGACTGGCTGCGTGACGAGAAGCCGGACGTGGCCCTGCTGCAGGAAATCAAATGCAGCGACGCCGAGTTCCCGCGCCTCGAGATCGAGGCGCTGGGCTATCACGCCCAGGCCCACGGCCAGAAGAGTTATAACGGCGTCGCCATCCTGTCACTGACACCGTTCACGGTGACGCAACGTGGCCTGCCCGGCGCAGATACCGATGAACAGGCGCGTTATCTCGAAGCTGTTGTCGATGTGCCGGATGGCAAGCGTTGGCAGAAACTCCGCGTGGCCTCGATCTATCTCCCGAACGGCAACCCGGTCGACAGCGAGAAATATCCCTACAAGCTCGCCTGGATGGAACGCCTGCGCCGCCACGCGGCCGACCTGCTCACGCTGGAAGAGCCGACGGTGCTGGCCGGCGATTACAACGTCATCCCGACCGACAAGGATGTCTACGATCCGGTCGCCTGGGCCGGCGATGCCTTGGCCCTGCCGCAGACCCGCGCCAAGTTCCGCGAGATTCTCAATCTCGGCTACACGGAAGCCTTCAACCTCCTCCACCCCGAAGGCCATCGCTATACGTTCTGGGATTATCAGGCCGGCGCCTGGTCGCGCGACCACGGCCTGCGCATCGACCACCTGTTGCTCTCGCCGCAAGCAGCCGACTGCCTCGAAGCCTGCGAGATCGACAAGAAGCCCCGCGCCAAGGAAAAACCCAGCGACCACACCCCGATCTGGTGCGAACTGAAGATGTAACTTTGCCGTCATGGTCCGCCGTCGGCGAATGCCGACTTTTGTCGGCTGGGGCGGATCACCCACGAGTTGCTTTCATCGTGACAGGTAAAAATTAGTGGGTGGTCCGCCGTCGCGGACCATGACGAATTCAGCACTTCATTGAATCGTCATCCCCGGGCTTGACCCGGGGATCAGGTGCGACTGGGCTCGGCGTTTATCAGTTGCCGGCTGATCCCCGGGTCAAGCCCGGGGATGACGTGTTTTATCGGGACAAAGCGCATCGCCCCGACCATGACGAAAGAGTTGGCGGAAGTTAGAACTCGGTGACCAACTGCGACACCCGCTCATGGTCGGCGGGGAAATCCACCTCGCCCCAGAGCTTTCCTTCAATGCTGCAGGTCTCGACCTGGTGATGCTCGGCGATCTGGCCGATGGCGCGCAAGTACCACCACTTCACACCTTCCGGCGTGTACATCAGCGTATCCAGCGTGTCGGTGAAGAGCTTCGGGCCTTCGCCCCGGAACAACAGCATGCCGATCGATTCACCGTTGGTGCGCTCCGGCGGCAATGTCTTGCCGATCTCGAGGAGACGCGTGCCTTTGAGGTGCACCTTCATGTCGTCGGAATCATACGACTCCTTCTTGTCGATGGTGACGGTG
>NZ_CAMDRA010000170.1 GCF_945906275.1 Dongia mobilis | reverse complement strand
CTGCCTTCCGCCGGCGGCGGCAGAGAGAGATCGGCGGCCGAAACGGCCGGCACGTCGACATGAAGATCGATGCGGTCGAACAGCGGCCCCGAAATGCGCGACTGGTAATCGAGGGCGCATTTGGGCGCCTTGCCGCAACCCTGCGCCGGATCACCCAGATGCCCGCAGCGGCAGGGATTCATCGCCGCCACCACCTGGACACGGGCGGGATAGGTCACATGGGCATTGGCGCGCGCGATCGAGACGCGGCCGGTTTCCATCGGCTGGCGGAGCGCCTCCAGGGTGCTGCGCTGGAACTCCGGCAATTCGTCGAGGAAGAGGACACCGAGATGGGCGAGGCTGATCTCCCCCGGCCGCGCCCGCAACCCGCCGCCGACCAAAGCCGGCAGCGAGGCCGAATGATGCGGATCGCGAAACGGGCGCCTGCGCAACAACCGTCCATCGGCGAGCTTCCCGGCAAGGGAGTGGATCATGGTGACCTCCAGCGCCTCGGCCGGCGAGAGGCCCGGCAACAAGCTGGGCAGGCGCTGCGCCAGCATCGACTTGCCGGATCCCGGCGGGCCGATCATCAGGCACTTCAGGAGTCCGCCTCACTAGCGGACTTACCATTCTGGCAGACAATGCTCGCTGCTTGAATCGCGTCTCTTCGTGGCCGCAGCGCGCGCTCTGATGGGGATTTCGTTCCGACGAGAAGCTTGACCCCATCGTACACATCATAGCCCGCGAGCTTGACCTTGTTGTCGAAGCTAACCAGAAGACTCTCTGGATTAATTGTCATGAGATGAAGGTCAAACAACGTGTGAATATCCGCTCGCAAGAGCAACCCATTAGAGGGATCATGGTCGCCTTTGGTCTTGTACGGCACGATATGAGCGGCTTCCAGCAGGTCAAGTACGGTGCAGCCTGTAACCACACACCGCGCTTCGTACCGCTCTAGTAGCAACTTCCTAAATCGGCTCTGCCCTCGCCTAACTCGTATGGACTGAAGGACTCGGTCACTCTGTTCCGCCGATGAGGGCACATAGTTGTCGGCCTCCGAATCGTCCTGTCCCACTTGCGCGAGCAGCCGCTGGGCAGTTGCTGCACGCCTAATCGTTTCTGCTCCAAGAGTCGAAACGCTCTCCATCAACGCCTCGAGCTTTGTTGTGTCGACCTCTTCAATTGACAATTGGTCGCTCGGTCTCGGCATAGCAGACTTGAGACTTGAGACTTGCAGAGTCCGTGGAAGCGGTACGTATGTCTCACCGTAATGCGCCTCATACAGTTCAACCTGTTCTTCCTTTTGTCTCGGATGCGAAAACTCCTGGCCACAAGAACAGCGCCAATCCGGGTTCTTCGTCTTCCTTCGCTTTATGCTTGTTGAGCCGCAGATAGGACAACGCTGGACCGTCTTGTGCCCGGGTTGATTCATGACCTCCACAATTCTAGCGATCCCACATGCGAATTGCCGGTCGCGAATGACCACGATGTCCCCTGCACTGACCTGTTTGTGGTTGGCCACATTGCTATCGTATCGATACACGCTGGTGGGGACGTCGTTGTACCCTTCGTTTCCTCCATACTGCCGGTCGTCTCCAAGGCTTATCACACACCAAGCTTTCATAGCGCACTCTCCGGGAGAATTGATGGTGACAGAATAGACTGAGGTAATCTGGGTCTCCGCGTCCTTGACATGAGCAGATTGTGCCCGCCCGCGGCCGCGATCTCCAACGCGCGCTTGGCGCTCTCCTGTCCTTTGATGTCGCGAAGATCGAGGCTCGAGCCCGCATCCTCCATGATCTTCGGCTCCGGTGCCCGCAGCACCTGCTGGCCTTTCAGATGATGGATGAGGGCGAGGAGATTGGAGGGCGCCACCACATTGATCTCCCCCGCCCAGGCCGCCTCGCCACCTTGCGCCGCCGGGCAGATGAGACCCAGATCATGTTGCGCCGCATGGAGTGCCGCCGGCAGCACCCCCGCAACCGACGCCACCGACCCATCCAGCCCCAGCTCGCCCAGCACCACGAAGGCATCGAGGGCCGAGGCCTCGATGACCCCCATGGCGGCGAGCAGCCCCAGCGCAATCGGCAGGTCGAAATGCGAACCTTCCTTGAGGAGGTCCGCCGGCGCCAGATTGACCGTGATGCGTTTGGGCGGCAGCGCCAGCCCAATCGCCGTCAACGCCGCCCGCACCCGCTCCCGGCTTTCCCCCACCGCCTTGTCCGGCAATCCGACCAGCGTAAAGGCCGGCATGCCCCCGGAGACCTGCACCTGCGCATCGACGGGGCGCACATCGACGCCTTCAAACGCAACGGTGCGAACGCGGGCGACCATGGGAAATTCCGGGCGGACTTAGGGTTGCGGGGATAAAACGTGAACAATCATGCCGCGCAATATGGCTTGGCCGCGCGCAAGATGCAACCGGACTGAAAAGGACGCGACACCACCTGGCAGCGCTTGTCGGGGATCGGAAAGATCGGCACTCATTGGCAGGTCGGAATCATCGCCGGGCTCAAGGGCAGAATCATGATGGAAGATCAGGCAGCGTCGCCGTCCCGCGCCGCCGTCGCCATGGACCGGCCTGGCAGGGCCGCGCTGCTGCTCTGTTTTGCGCTCGCCATTCTCGCCATGGTGCCGACCCAGCTCATTCGCCTCTCCCAGGACGAGCCGCTTCCCTGGCTGATGGCGGATTATGCCGGCAGGCTGCTCGCCCTCTGCGTGCTGCTGGCACTGGCCGCCGGGCGCTGGTGTCTGCGCCGGCCGGAGCGGTTGCGCGCGGGCCTCCTGGAACTGGGCCTCCTGCATGTGGGCCTGTGGGTTGGCGGCATCGTGCTGCTGTTCCACGCGACACCGCTCGACGATCTGCTTATCCGCATCCTGCCGCAGAGCGTGCTGGGTGAATATCCGCGCCCGACCGGCTGGCTCTATGTCGTCGACCTCACTCTCGGCATGGCGCTGGTGGCGGTCCATGAGGAGCTGGTGTTCCGCAAGCTCGGCTATCATGCGCTGAAATCGGTCCTGCGCAGCGAGCTCGCCATCGTCATCGTGAGCGCCCTCATCTTCGGGCTTTATCATTGGTGGCGCGGGGCGCCCGGCATCATCGGCGCCACGCTCTACGGGCTGGTCGCCATGCCCTGCTATCGCCTCACCGGGTCGATCTGGCCGGCGATCTTTGCGCATTTCCTGGTCGATTACATCGCCTTCATCTAGCCAGGCCCCTGTCCGTGGATGGGGTGCCGTGGATGGGCTGCCCATCAAGCTCCGTCCCGGCACCTGCCTGTGATCGCGTTCACAGCGAATCCTCTCCATTCGGCCCACACTCCCCCTGGGACGCCGACCTGTGTGCGTTTCCGTAAGGTCTTGCATCCACGCCGCCCGACCAGCGGCGATCTCTTTAACCTCTTGAAAAGATGGGTTCCATTCTGCCATCCCGGCAGTCCATCGCCGGAAAGCCGGACTGCCGGAGACGTCACCCCCGCCTTGCGAAGTGTGAATCGCGCATGCTAGGCGGGACCCGTCATGATGTCGTCGAGACCATCCAGGATAACAACCAGCCCAGGCCGGGAACCCACGCCGCCATGATTTTGCCCAGCATGAGCCGACCAGCATGAGCCAGCCCGCATGAGTCTCCTGGAGCGCGAATCGCATCTGGATTCCCTGGTTACCTGGGCCTGCGAAGCGGCCAATGGCGAGGGGCGCATCGTGCTCGTGACGGGGGAAGCCGGCATCGGCAAGACCTTGCTGCTGCAGCAATTCGCCAGCGATCAATCCGGCCAGCTTTCCCTCTGCAAGGCCGGGCGCCTTTTCCGCATTCTCTGGGGCGGTTGCGAAGCCCTCTTCACGCCGAACCCGCTCGCACCGCTCTATGACATGGCGCGGCAGATCGGCGGCGCGTTTCCCGCCGCCCTTGATGCCGCCAGCAGGCGCGAGACCATCTTCCATCTCACCATCGAGGAACTGGGGCGGAGCAGCCTGCCCACCGTCCTGGTGTTCGAGGATGTGCACTGGGCCGACGAGGCGACGCTGGACCTTGTCAAATTCCTCGGGCGCCGCCTCGCCCGGCTCGGCATTCTGCTGGTCGTCAGCTATCGCGACGACGAAGTGGGCGACAAGCACCCGTTGCGCGCGGTGATCGGCGACCTGCCGAGCGGCCAATTGCGGCGCCTGGAACTCCAGCCCCTCAGCCCCGAAGCCGTCGCCTGGCTCGCCGCGTCCGCTGGCCGGTCGGCCGCAGGGCTTCATGAAATCACCGGCGGCAATCCCTTCTTCGTCACCGAGGCGCTGGCGGTCAATGACGACAAGGTCCCCAACACCGTGCGCGATGCGGTGATGGCCCGGCTGGCGCGGCTCTCGCCCGACGCGCGCGCCATCGCCGATCTCGTTTCGCTCGTGCCCGGCAAGGCTGAACGCTGGCTGCTGGAACGCACGGTGGGCGAAAGCACCGACGCAATCCGCGAATGCCTCACGGTCGGCATGATTGTCTCGCCCGACGGATGCGTTGCCTTCCGTCACGAACTCGCCAGACGCGCCGTCGAAGAGACTGTGTCGCTGCCGCGTCGGCGTGATCTCCATGCCGCCATTCTGAATGCCCTTCAGCATCGCCTTGGGGATGAGGTCTTGGCGGCGCGCCTGGTTCATCATGCCGACCGCGCGCAGGACCGTGCCGCCGTGTTGAGCATCGCCCCCATGGCCGCCGCGCGGGCGGCGCATTTAAGTGCGCATCGCGAAGCCGCCGCGCATTACGAGACGGCGCTGCGGTATGCGGCAATGCTGCCGCCCGCCGAACGCGCCGTCCTGCACGAGAAATTCTCCTACGAATGTTACGTCATCGACAGCACCGCCGAGGCGATCGCCGCGCGCAAGGCGGCGCTGGCATTGTGGCAAGAGGTCGGCGACCGGCTGAAGGAAGGCGACAATCTCCGCTGGCTGTCGCGCCTTTCCTGGTTCAACGGTCAGAAGGCCGCTGCCGAGCAATATGCGCGTGACGCGATCGCGTCGCTGCAAACGCTGCCGCCGGGGCCGGAGCTTGCCATGGCGTACAGCAATTGCGCGCAGCTCTACATGCTGGCCAATGAAACCGCGCTGGCGCTGGAATGGGGGGCGAAGGCCATCGCCCTTGCGACCGAGCTCAACGAACTGGAAATTCTCAGTCACGCGCTCAACAATGTCGGCACCGCCAAGCTTACCCAAGGCGATCTCAGCGGCCGACAGGAACTGGAAGACAGCCTCAACCTCGCCCTCAGGGAAGAGTTCCGCGAACAGGCGGCGCGGGCCTACACCAATCTTGCAACCCGTGACGTCGGCATGCGCGATCTGGCGCGGGGCATGGCCTGTCTCGCCGACGGCATCGCCTTCTGCGAGAAACACGATCTCGATGCCTGGGTTCGCTATATGACGACGCTGCGCGCGCGCGTGGCGCTCGATCTTGGCAACTGGTCTCAGGCGGTGGCGGATGCCGAGGCCGTGCTCCATCACCCTTGCACGGCGCCGGTCAGCAGGATTCCGGCGCTCACGGTGCTTGGCCTGTTGAAGGCGCGGCGCGGCGAGCAGGAAGCCGACGCGTTGCTGGAGGAAGCGCGGGCCCTGGCGCTGCCCACGGGCGAGATGCAGCGCCTTGGCCTCGTCACCGTCGCCCGGGCCGAGGCCGCCTGGCTGCAAGGCAATCTTCCCGCCATGGCGGAGGAGATCGCCTGGGCGTCAAAGCTTGCGGCAGAGCAGCCGGAACCTTGGCTGGATGGCGAGCTTGCCTTCTGGCGGTGGCGCTGCGATCCGGCCGATCGGCATGGGGATGGCTATCGCGGCATCTTCGTCGATCAGATCGCCGGAAAATTCCGCGAGGCCGCCGCTGCCTGGAAAGCACTGGTCTGTGCCTATCAGCAGGCCCTGGCATTGGCCGACAGCGAGGACGAGCAGGATCTGCGCGACGCCCTGGAGCTTGCCGAACAGCAAGGTGCCGTGCCGCTCGCCGGCATTCTGCGCCGCAAGCTGCGTGCCGCAGGGATTCGCGGCATCACCCGCGGCATGCAGGAACGCCACAAGCAGAATCCCCATGGACTGACGACGCGCGAACTCGGCGTGCTGGCGCATCTCATCGAAGGGCGCCGCAATGCCGATATCGCCCGCGCGCTGTTCGTTTCCGAAAAGACCGTCGACCACCATGTTTCTTCCATCCTGGGTAAGCTTGGCGTTCGCTCGCGCGGCGAAGCGGCCGCTGTCGCCAACCGCCTCGGCTTGGCTGCTGGCGGAAAGGAACCTGGCATGGCCGGAAGACAGCCGGGTGTCGGCAAAAAATAGGTAATCCTCCCGATGCCGCAGGGGACCCGCCTTCATAGCTTCGAGGCTTCGGTCACTTTGCAGGTATCAGAATGTCCCAGATGTCAACGCAGCGGTGTATCGCCGCCGCAGCACCGACCACGCCACCCGAGATCGTCCCAACCGTCACCACCGTGGATGAGCGCCCGCCCGCATCGCCCGGCCGCCTGGTCGCACTGCTTTCCTGCCTTTCCGTGTGGCTTGAGCGCTACCGCCAGCGTCGCCATCTGAGCAGTCTCAGCCCCCACATGTTGAAGGATATCGGCCTGTCGCGTGCCGATGTGGAGTTCGAATACAGGAAGCACCCCTGGCAGGATTAGGCCTGCCTCGGCCGCCATCTCGGTGGCGGCCGGAAAAATAGGGAGGAATCCCGATGCCGGTCCCCTTTGCGCCGCCTAACCTCAGCTCGACCGGACATTCCCGGCAGAACCCTGAGATGGAGAAAACCATGCCCCGTTATGTCGTCGAACGCGAATTCGCCGCCGGCCTCGTCGTGCCCATCAATGAGGAAGGCGCCAAGGCCTGTCTCAAAGTTGTCGATACCATTCTCACCGATGGCGTGACCTGGGTGCATTCCTATGTCAGCACCGACAAGAAGAAATCCTATTGCATCTATGACGGGCCAAATCCCGAGGCGATCCGCCGCGCCGCGGGCAAGACCAATCTGCCGGTCGACAAGATCTCCGAGGTCCGCGTGCTCGATCCCTATTTCTATCAATAGAGATCGCGTTCCGGCCCATGGT
>NZ_CAMDRA010000169.1 GCF_945906275.1 Dongia mobilis | reverse complement strand
GAATGGCGGGGACGCAGGCCCACCACAGAACCGGCGTCACGTCGCCCAGATAAAGCTGCAGCAGCAGGATGGCGGCCAGGGGTCCGATGACGGCGCCGGCATTGTCGAGTGCCTGTCGCACGCCATAGGCATAGCCGCGATGCTCGGGCGCCACCCAATCGGCAATCAGCGCGTCGCGCGGCGCGCCCCGCACGCCCTTGCCGAAACGATCGGCAAAGCGCCCGGCGAACACCATGAACGGCGTTGCCGCCAGTGGAAAGATCGCCTTGGAGCAGGCGCTCAAGCCATAGCCGAAGGCGGCGATGTATTTGCGGTTCTGCCAATAGTCGCTGAGGGCGCCCGAGAAAATCTTGGTGATCGAGGCCGTCGCTTCCGCCAAGCCGTCGATGATGCCGACCAGGAGCACGCTGGCCCCCATCGTATTGACGAGCAGCAGGGGCAGCACCGCATGCACGATCTCGCTCGACCCGTCCATCAGCAGGCTGGTCAGTCCCAGCATCCAGATCGTGCGCGGCAGAGCCGGCCGCCGCCCTTCTGCCTTCATCGACGTCCGAACAGCCGTTCGATATCGGAGAGCTTCAGCTCGACATAGGTCGGCCGGCCATGATTGCACTGGCCGGAATGAGGTGTCGCCTCCATCTGGCGCAGCAGCGCATCCATTTCCGCGGGCAGCAATTGCCGCCCGGAGCGCACAGAACCATGGCAGGCCATGGTGCCGCAGATGTCTTCGAGCTTCTCCTTGAGGCTCAAGGCCGCACCCAGTTCGGCGATTTCTTCCGCCAGGTCGCGCACCAGGCCCTTGACGTCGCTCTGTCCCAACAGGGCCGGCACTTCGCGCACCGCCACGGCATCATGGCCGAACGCTTCGATGGCCAGGCCCAGTTCCTCTAATTCCGCGCTACGGGCGAGGAGCGATCCCACCAGCTTGGCGGGCAATTCAACGATCTCCGGAATGAGCAGCGCCTGGCGTCTGACGCCACCGCTGGCCAGCGCCACCTTCATGCGCTCCAGCACGAGCCGTTCATGGGCTGCATGCTGGTCGACGATGACCATGCCGTCCTTGGTCTGCGCCACGATATAGGTGCCGAAGATCTGCGCCCGCGCGATGCCCAGCGGATAGTCCTGCTGGGGTACATTGTCCTGAGTCGGTGCATGAGTGACGCCCGATGGCCGCGCCATTTCCGGCGAGAGGGGTGCAAAGGCGGCCATTGCCTGTTGCACCACGCCGGCATTGAAGCGGTTCACCTGGCCTTGGCCGCCATGCATTGCCTGATAGGCGGTCGGCAGCGGCGCCGCAACACCCGGCATGGCGCCGAAAGCCGCCAAAGCAGCACCTGCCACCGTTGTTGATGCCCGGTGCCCGGCCGCATCCATCGCGCGGCGGATGGCACCAACGATGAGACCGCGCACCATCGCCGGATCCTGGAAGCGCACTTCGGCCTTGGCCGGATGCACGTTCACATCGACGAGTTCAGGTGGGCAGTTGAGGAACAAGGCCACCAGCGGATGCCGGTCGCGCGCCAGGAAATCCTGATAGGCGCCGCGGATGGCACCCTGCAGCAGCCGGTCACGCACCGGCCGGCCGTTGACGAAGAGATATTGCGAGGCAGCCGTCGCCCGGTTGAGCGTCGGCAAGCCGGCAAAGCCGGTGAGATGCAGCCCTTCCCGTTCGACCGAGAGCGCCACGGCATTCTCGGCAAAATCGCGCCCCATGACATCGCCCAGGCGCTTCAGCCGTGCTGCATCCGGCGTCTCCATGAGGTCCGCCTGCGCGGCATCGAGGCGCAGGACGTTCCTGCCGTCATCGGTCAGCGAGAAGGCCACTTCGGGGTGTGCCATGGCGATCCGTTCCAGGATCTCGACCACGGCATTCTGCTCGGACCGCGCGGTCTTCAGGAACTTGAGGCGCGCCGGGACGGCATAGAACAGGTCACGCAGTTCGACCCGCGTTCCGGCGGTGATGGCGGTCGGTTCCGGGCCTTGGCGTTCACCGCCTTCGACCCGGATGATCCAGCCCTCTTCGGCACCGCGTGCGCGGCTGGCGATGGAAAGCCGCCCGACCGCACCGATCGACGGCAAGGCTTCGCCACGGAAGCCGAAGAAGCCGATATGGACGAGATCGTCATCGGGCAGTTTCGAGGTGGCGTGCCGCTCGATGGCCAAGGCCAGCTCGCGCGGATTCATGCCATGGCCGTCATCGGTGACGCTGATAAAGCTCTTGCCGCCTTCGCGCAGTTCGACAGCGACGCGGGCGGCACCCGCATCGACGGCATTCTCGACCAGTTCCTTCACCACCGAGGCGGGTCGTTCAATGACCTCGCCCGCGGCGATCTGGTTGACGAGATTGGCTGGCAAAAGACGAATCGGCATGGCCGTCAGTCTAGCACCCAATCCGGCGACAATTGTACCGCCAGAAGCTGGGGGCTTGCGGGACGTTCGGCACAATGGCTGAATGGCCGGCAACCTTCGCAACCGGATGACCGACCCATGAGTACCAGCGACCAGGACTTTCCCGCCGCCGACGATTATGGCCGTGGCCTCAAGGGCTTCGGGGTCAACCTGCTGGTCCGGAGCGTGGCGCGCACAGTAGCTTTTTCCCGCGACATCCTGCTGGCCGAAACCGCCATGGCGAATGAGGACTTTGCCGTGCTGCGCCACCGGGTGAACGGGCAGGTCCTGGCCGAATGGATGCTGCATGCCGACGGCACCTATCACGCCAACCCGCTTCTGGGCCTGATTCCGGCCGATCACCCGCGCGGCGCCGGGGCGGAACTGCGGCTCTATCACCTGGACCCGGATGCCGCCGTGGCGCGCGCCAGGGCCCATGATTATGTAGTGTTGAATGAGCCCGCCGATAAACCCCATGGCATGCGCGAGGCTTACATCCTGGACCCGGACGGCTATTGCTGGGTGGTCAGTCTGCCTTTGGCGAAGCGAGACTGATCGGGGCTGGTGCGGATCAATCAGCCACCGAGCGGGATGGCGATCAAGGCCAGCGCGGCACCCACCAACATGACCAGGAACCCCGCCAGCCATGGCTTGGCGCCGACATGCCGACCCCACAGGAACCCGATCACGAAAAGAAGCGCCACGAGCAGGGCGTTCGACACCCGCAACGCCACATGGCCATCCGCGATGAGGATAAAGGGCAAGGCCGCCGGCACGGCCGTCGCCAATACCAGAAAGAAGACGACAATCGCACCATGGATGTCTGCCGGCAGGACCCGAACTGCCAATCGCCGATGATGCCGCGCTGCCTTTGCCAGCGCCAGGTGGAACCGATCACGTTCGGCATCGTCGACCATGGCGGAGAGATCGTTCTCCAACTCCCTCCCGATGGCGGCAAGAGCGGGCATTTCCTCGGCCCGGTGCAGATAGGCTGCCAGGGTTGCCACCCGGCGCCTTTCATAGACGCGTCCCAGCACGAACAGAAAGGCGTCGATGATTCCCCAGGCGAGGTTGCAGCCGATGGCGGCAATCATCAGCGTGTCGCCGTCGACCGCTTCCTCATCCTCGAGGAGGCGCGCGCCGAGGGTGAAGGTCAGGACCATGATCAGGCCGAAGATCAGCTCGCTGAGACTGTCACCCGGGTCGAGATGGCGATGCATGCGTCGCAGGATGTTCATCCGAAGAACCCCGTCAAGAAGCAACAGCACCTTTTGTGCCGGGCGGAAATTGCCAATAGACATGGTCGATGACCTTGCCGGTCTTGACCGCAATATCCTGCTTGATCATTTCTCCCACGGCGTTAATGCGCGCAAAGTCGAAATCCTGCGGAATGTCATGCGGGGAAATATGAATGAAGAGAAGGCACCGATCAGCATCGATCAAGGACGAGGCGACGTCAATGTCGATGCCCGATCGTACCTTGACCACGCGCGCGACCTCGGCATTCACGCCGACATCGGAAACGTCGATCAGGATTTCCTTGTTGAGCCTCGCCAGGGCAAGCGCCATGACACCCAGCAGGATGCCGATTCCGATCGAGATGGCAGCGTCCATGTTCGGTGCCGGTCCGACAAGGCGCGACCAGAAGGCGACGAACAGAGTAAGGGCGATACCAAGCAACGCCACGGCATCCTCGAGCAGCACCGCGAGGATCGTCGTCTTCTGCCGCCCGGCCTTCAACCCTGGCAAGCCGCCAATCTCGCCCCAGGCGGTATGGAATGTGTAGGCCTCAAGGCAGCCCGCAAAGACCAGGAGCGCGATGGTCGGAATTGAAAAGGGCTCTGACGGCGCCTGGTGCAACAAGGCCTCGATGCCATGCCGGATGGATGCGCCGCAACCAAGGAACAGAACGGAGATCGACGAGACCAGCGCCCAGAAATAGCGCTCCTTGCCGAAACCGAACGGATGCTTCGCGGTTGATTTGGCCTGCGCCTTGACCTCTCCGACCTTGAGCAGGACCTGGTTGATGACATCGGTCGCCGAATGAACCGTTTCGGCGAACAATGTCGGCGAGCCGGTGGTCACGAAGGCAAACAGCTTCGTGCACATGATGATGCTGTTGGTGGCGATCGAAATCGAAACCGATTTTGACACCCTGCCCCCTCGCGGCACCACCTGATGGCCGCCCCCGGAATCGCCCGCTCCACTTTCATTGGAACCTAGATTCCCAGAATGGGCAACCGGTCTCGACAGCCGCTAGGATCGTGCACCCAGGCTATACCGCAGCATACTCCCGGTACCATGCCACGAACTTCTCCAACCCCTCGGCCAATGACGTCTTCGGTTCATAGCCGAGATCGGCGCGGGTCAAGGTGAGGTCGGCCCAGGTGGCCGGCACATCGCCCGCCGCCGGCGGATGGATGTTGCGCCGTGCCTTCTGCCCGCAGGCCTGCTCCACCAGATCGATCAGATGATTGAGACTGACCGGTCGGTCGCTGCCCAGATTATAGAGCCGGTGCGGCATCGCCTCGCGGCGATCGGGCGGCCGATCGAGGGCCGCCAGCACGCCGGCCACGATATCGTCGATATAGGTGAAATCGCGCTCCACACTGCCATCACCGAACACCTCGATCTTCTCGCCGGCGAGGATCGCCTGGGTGAATCGATAATAGGCCATGTCCGGCCGACCCCAAGGCCCCAAGACCGTGAAGAAGCGCAGGCCCGTCAGCGGCAGATGATAGAGCTGGGCATAGGAAATGCTCATCAGCTCATCGGCGCGCTTGGTCGCGGCATAAAGCGATGTCGGGCAGTCGACCGGATCGTCGATGGCAAAGGGCACCCGCTTGCTCCTGCCATAGACCGAGCTGGAACTGGCATAGACCAGATGATCAAGCCTCGGCAGGTGGCGGCCAAGCTCCAGGACGTTGAGGTGACCGCTGAGGTTCGGCCCGACATAGTCGGTCGGGTGATCGATCGAATGGCGCACGCCGGCCTGCGCCGCCAGGTGAACGATGCCGGTGATGTCGTCATGCCGTCGCTGCACGGCGGCATTCAGTGCCGGTGCGCGGCCGATATCGGCAAAGACATAGCGGAAGTTGGGATGGCGCTCCAGGCGATGCAGCCGCGCCTGCTTCAGTTTTGTTTCGTAGTAGGCATTCATGTTGTCGATGCCGAGCACATGCTGACCGTGCGCCAGCAGCGCCTCGGCGACATGATAGCCAATGAAACCTGCAACACCGGTCACCAGGATCGTCATCGCGGGTCAGGCCTTCACAACATTGCGGCCGCGCCAGCCGGCCCGCGCCATGGTGTTGCGCGTGTCGACGACCAGCGACGCCAATTTGCCGATGCGCTTGAAATCGATGACGTCATGGTCCGTCACGATAAGCACGGCGTCGGCGCGCTTGAGCGTCGCATCCGACAGCGCCTTCGACCGTCGGCCGGCGAGATGCGGATGTTCACGCGACGGCTTGATCTGGGTGATGATCGGATCGTGGTAATCGACCTTGGCGCCCTGCGCTTCCAGAAGTTCGATCAGGGTCAGTGCCGGGCTTTCCCGCATGTCGTCGACATTCTTCTTGTAGGCAAGTCCGATGATCAGGATATGGGCGCCTTTCAGCGCCTTCGCCGCCCGCGCATTCAGGGCCTCGCTGAGCTTAGACACGACGTAATGCGGCATCAGCGTGTTGATCTCACCGGCGAGTTCGATGAAGCGGGTGGTGATGCCGAACTCCCGCGCCTTCCAGGTCAGGTAGAAGGGGTCGATCGGAATGCAATGCCCACCCAGGCCCGGCCCCGGATAAAAGGGCATGAAGCCGAATGGCTTGGTCTTGGCCGCGTCGATCACTTCCCAGACATCGATGCCCATGGCGTCGAAGATCACCTTCAGTTCGTTGACCAGGGCGATGTTGACGGAACGGAAGATGTTCTCGGTCAACTTCACCGCTTCCGCCGTGGCGGGGCTCGAGGCCGGCACGGTCTTTACGACGGCCGCATCATAAAGCGCCAGGGCCAGAGACAGGGCCGTCTCGCCATCGCCGCCGACAACCTTGGGGATGGCGGCCGTGCCATAGGTTTCGTTGCCCGGATCTTCGCGCTCCGGCGAGTAGGCGAGGTAAAAATCGCGCCCGCTCTTGAGGGCCTTGGTCTCAAGGGCCGGCCGTACCACCTCATCGGTCGTACCGGGATAGGTGCTCGATTCCAGCACCACTAACTGGCCGGCCTTGAGATGCTTGCCGATCTCGGCGGCGGTGTCGGCGACATAGCTCAAATCCGGCTCGCGCTGCTTCGAGAGCGGCGTCGGCACACAGATGATGATGCAATCCATGGCCTTGAGGCCGCGGAAATCGGTGCTGGCCTTGAGCTGGCCGCTCTTGACCAGCGGAGCGATGCGGCGTCCCGGAATGTGGCGGATATAGGAGCGGCCGGCATTGAGCCGGGTCGTCTTGCCCTGGTCGACATCGAAGCCCACCACGGTAAAGCCCTTCTCCGCAAAGAGGCAGGCAAGCGGCAGGCCGACATAGCCCAGACCGATGATGCCAACCTTGGCGCGCTTGGTGCTGATCCGTTCGGCAAGCCGCCTGGCGCCTGCGTTGGGTCTGGATTTTCGCTGTTCTACCATGACTTAGCTGCTTTCAGATTTTGTAGCCGCACCCTAGCAAAGGGGGCGGCGCCCGTCACATCCTTTGGCACATCCTTTG
>NZ_CAMDRA010000168.1 GCF_945906275.1 Dongia mobilis | reverse complement strand
CGCCCGGTCATCGCCAGCTGCGCGGCACTCGATGTCGGCGCAAAGCGCGGCGTCAGCGCATATGAGAGGCGACCCTTGCCGTGCCAGCGCTGGATGAGGTCGCGATTGTCGGCCTCGGCGCCTTCCACATCGTCCAGCAGGTAATCGGGTGCGTGCCGGTCCATCATCACCTTGCCGGCCACCATGCGCAGGTTGCGCCGAAATGCTGCGGCAAAGAAGGTCTCGACCGACTGCTTGTGGATGGTGGGATAGACCGAGGCCGTCGTTGTGCCGCTGGCCAGCAGCCGATCCAGGAACAGCTCCGCCATCCGCGCGCCATGCTCGGCGCTCTCGAACCTGCGTTCCGCCGGAAAGGTGTAGCGCGTCAGCCAGTCCAGCAATTGCGTGCCATAGGAGGCGATCACGTCGAGCTGCGCCGAATGCACATGGGCATCGACGAAGCCGGGGATGATCAGCTTGCCGCGATAATCGATGATCTCGCTGCCGGCCGGCTGGGTGGCCATGATGCGTGCGAAATCGCCGACCCGCTGGACATGGCCATCTTCGATGAGCAGCCCGCCATCCTCGAACAGTTCCCAGGCGGTCGCATCCGGAATGGCCCCGGGATCGCGCAGAAAATGCAGGATGGTGCCACGAAACAGAGTTTGCATGTCGACTGCCCTGGAATCACGTTCGCCCGAGCCTAACCCAGAACGGCATGGGGGATTTTCAAGGAATGCGCAAGGCTGCTTGCAACCGCTCTTTACGGATAGCGGTTCTCCAGCACCAGGAACCAGGGTCGGTCGTCATTGCCGGCAAGCCGCCCGTCCGGCCCCAGGCGGCGCTCCGACTTTGTGACCTAGTTGCGCACATTGCCGCCGATCGATTGCAGCCGGCCAGGCTCGACCGTCACCACGATATCGCAATGAAGTGCTGCACCCTGCGGTACCAAGTCGAAACGCTCGACCTTCTGTCCGGCGCGCGTCGCACAGATGAGATCACCCGGCTGCGGTGCGTAACCATCCGGCGGATAGGCGCGCCAATGGCCCGTTGCGCCCATGGCAATGGCCGCGCGCAGATAGCTGGCATGGGTGGCCGATGCCGGCATCTCCTGATCGGACACCCCCGCCTCCGCCATGACCCAGGAGATGAAGGCTGCCGACCAGGGCTTGTCGCCATCCAGGCCGGTCCAATCCTGCCCGATGCTGCGCCAGTATTTGGCCACCAATGCCGATCCCTTGCGCTCATCCTCCCAGACACCGACCGGATCGATGATCTCGTGCCGATCCGGCGCGCGCCGCACGATCTGTCCGCCGAAGGCGCGCCATTCCTGCTCAGCAAGGCGCAGGATGCTGGCGCGGATGGAATCACTGGGCGCGATGACACGCGGCGGCACGGAAGTGGCGCAGGCCGCCAGCAGCAGCGTGCAGAAGAGGCTGGAGAGAAGTCGGATTATTTGCATGGCGGTGAATTCAATCCTGCAGCGGTCGCGCATTGAGCTTCGGCGGCGACTGCCTCACTATAGCGCCACCATTGAAACCGAGAAGCCGACATTGACATGAAGATTCGCATCATCGCCCTGGGGCGCGCCAAGGCCGGACCCGAGAAGAGTCTGGTCGAGACCTATCGCAAGCGCCTCTCCTGGCCCAGTGAACTGATCGAGCTTGAGGCCAAGAAGGGAATCACCGGCGCCGAACTGATGGCGGCAGAAGCCGACCTCATCGAAAAGACGCTGGGCGCCAAGGCCAGCGCCAAGCGCGTGATCATCGCGCTCGACGAACGCGGCCAGAGCCTGCCCAGCCTCGATTTTGCCAAGCGCATCACGGCACTCGGCAATCATGGCTATGGCGAATTGGTCTTCATCATCGGTGGCGCCGATGGCCTGGCCCCCAGCATCCGCGACCGGGCGGGGCTGCTGCTGTCCTTCGGGGCGATGACCTGGCCGCATATGCTGGTCCGGGTGCTGCTGATGGAACAGATCTATCGCGCCCAGACCATCATCGCTGGCCATCCCTATCATCGGGACTAGGCACGCCTTGGCCTAATCATCTGTCACATATCGATATTTCAGGTGCGCGGCAGCTTGCGCCGAGGCGCCAAGACTCTGGCGCTGCCCGTCGGATCGGGTTAAATCTTTCAGGATCACTTCTTCCCGTTGCGAGCCCGACTGACGCCCATGACCCAAAGCCCGATCGCCAAAGCCCGCCCCAAGCCCGTGGTTCTCTGCATTCTCGATGGCTGGGGCCACCGGCATGAGAGCGAGGACAATGCCGTGCTGCTGGCGAAAACGCCGAACTGGGACCGTCTCACGGCCGAGAATCCCTGGAGCCTCGTCGACGCCTCGGAACTTTACGTGGGCCTTCCCGAAGGCCAGATGGGCAATTCCGAGGTCGGCCACATGAATATCGGCGCCGGCCGGGTGGTAATGCAGGATCTGCCGCGCATCGACCGGGCGATTGCCGACGGCACCATCGCCAAGCTGCCCGAACTGGAAACCTTCGTCGCCAGGATGCGGGCGTCAAAAGGCGACGTGCAGCTGATGGGACTGCTCTCGCCGGGTGGCGTGCATTCGCACCAGGACCATATGGTGGCGCTGGCGAAGGTCCTGTCGGCGGCCGGCATCGGCGTCGTCATTCACGGTTTCCTCGATGGCCGCGACACGCCGCCGCAAAGCGCCAAGGGCTTCGTCGCCGATTTTGAAGCAAAGATCGCGAACCTGCCCAATGTCCGCATCGGCACGCTGGGCGGTCGCTATTACGCGATGGACCGTGACAAGCGCTGGGAGCGCGTGACGCTCGCCTATGACGCGTTCCACGGCGATGCGCCACGCGTTGCCACGGCCCAGGCCGCCATCGCCGAAGGTTACCTCCGGGGCGAGACAGACGAATTCATCAAGCCGACGCTCATCGGCAATTTTCCGGGCTTCCGCAATGGCGACGGATTGCTGATGGCCAATTTCCGCGCCGACCGCGCGCGGCAATTGCTGACCACCCTCATCGATCCCGCCTTCAAGGATTTTCCGCGCAGGAAGGTGACGTCGTTTGCCGCCATCCTCGGCATGGTCGAATATTCGGCAGAGCTTGCCAAGCTGATGCCCTGCCTGTTTCCGCCGGTCGAGCTCACCCGCACGCTGGGCGAGATCGTCGCCGATCATGGCATGAAGCAGTTGCGCATGGCGGAGACCGAGAAATACGCCCATGTCACCTTTTTCTTCAATGGCGGCGAGGAGAATCTCTTCCCCGGCGAAGAACGCATCATGGTGCCAAGCCCCAAGGTCGCGACCTATGACCTGATGCCGGAAATGTCGGCCTATGAGCTCACCGACAGGCTGGTGGGGGCGATCGAATCCGACGCCTTCGACCTCATCGTCGTCAATTACGCCAACGGCGACATGGTCGGGCACAGCGGCAATCTGGCCGCCGCGGTGAAGGCTGTGGAGGTGGTCGATGATTGCCTCGGCAAGGTGCGCACCGCCATCGAGAAACAGGGGGGTGCGCTCCTCATCACCGCGGACCATGGCAATTGCGAAATGATGAAGGACCCCCTCACCGGGGAGCCGCATACCGCGCATACCCTCAACCGGGTGCCGTTCATCCTGGTCAATGCCCCGGCCTGGGCGCACAAACTGCATGACGGTCGCCTCGCCGATGTGGCGCCGACGATCCTGGCCCTGCTCGGCATCACGCAGCCCAAGGAGATGACCGGCCAATCGCTGGTCACATCCGATCCGGCGCTGCCCGGCGATGTGCGCCGCAATGCCGGTGTTGCCTCGGCGTGACATCAGCCCGCCTGATCCGCCATCTCTGCGCAGCCTTGCTGCTGTCAGGCCTTGTCTGGCCGGGCGAAAGCCTGGCTCAGACGGCAAGCGACTTGGAAAATGTGCAGCAGGAACTGCAGTCGAGCCAGAAGAAGGCCGACGAGCTGGCCAATCAGGCGGCTGCCCTGAGCCGCGAGGTGGCCGATCTGCAAACTGCATTGATTTCGGCCGCTGCCGACGTGCAACGGCGCGAACGCGAGGTGACGGAGATCGAAAACACCCTGGCGACGCTGAGCGAGTCCGAGCGCGACAAGGAAGCGGCGCTGAAGCGCGGGCGCAAGGAACTGGCAGCGACCCTGGTGGCCCTGCAGCGGCTTTCCGCCCTGCCGCGCCAGGCTTTGCTGTTTGGTCCGGAACCGCCCATCGACATGGCGAGGTCGGCCCGGCTGCTGGGCATCGTGACGCCGGTGCTGGATGGCCGCGCCCGCGCCTTGCAGAGCGAACTCAACGAGATCAAGGAACTGCGCCAGGAAATGGCGCGGCGGCGCGACGACCTCACTGCAGCCCTGGCGAAACTCGCCGGCGAGAACCAGCGCCTCGCGGATCTGGTCGCCAAGAAATCGGGCCTGCAGCAATCGACCCTGGCGGAGACCGAGGCCACCAGGCAGCGCCTGGCCCGCCTGGCCGACCAGGCCAAGAACCTCCAGGACCTGATCACCCGACTGGAACAGACCGAAACGGATAATCCGACCCCGGCAGACGAAACGCCCAGCGACGATGACCAGGTGGCCTCGCTGGAGCCAGATGCGCCGAAAAAGCCGGCTGTCACCAAAAAACCGGCGGATCTCCGGGCTTTTCCAAAGGATATCACCCGGCTGACCGTGCCCGTGAGCGGCGAGATGGTGAAAAAGTTTGGCTCCAAGACCGAGACGGCCGGTACCATGAAGGGGGTCGAGATCGAAACCCGCCCCGGTGCCCAAATTGTGGCCACATTTGACGGTCAGATTGTGTTCGAAGGTCCTTTTCGTGGATATGGCCAAATATTGATCATCGAGCATTCGGGTGGGTATCATACAATCCTGGCTGGTCTCGACCGGGTGGCAGTCGATGTTGGCCAATGGCTGAAGGCCGGCGAACCCATCGGTCGCATGGGGGCGTCAGCCCAGTTGGAGACGACCCAGCCGGAAAACGAGCCAGAATCGTCTGGCGATGACACAGGAACCGGCCGGCCAAGACTTTACATAGAGATGCGCCATGACGGCCAACCCTTCGATCCGGCGCCGATATTCGATACCAGCAACAGCAACTAAAGGTCAGTGATTCACATGTTCCGCCAATCGCTCCTCGTCGCCACCGCCCTCGCCGCCGGCATGGTCATCGGCACGCTCGCCTTCCATCCAGGCCCCTCGCAGGCTGAATCCACTGCGGATGCGCCGCCGGTCAACACCTATGAACAGCTCAACCTGTTCGGCGAAGTGTTCGAGCGCGTGCGCGCGGCCTATGTCGAGCCGACCAAGGATGACGAACTGGTCGAAGCCGCCATCAACGGCATGCTGACCTCGCTGGATCCGCATTCGAGCTATATGAATGCCAAGGAATACCAGGACATGCAGGTCCAGACCAAAGGCGAGTTTGGCGGTCTCGGCATCGAAGTCACCATGCAGGATGGACTGATCAAGGTCGTGACGCCGATGGATGACACGCCCGCGGCCAAGGCCGGCATGCAGCCGGGTGATCTCATCGCCCAGATCGATGGCCAGCCGGTGCAGGGCCTGACCCTCAATGAGGCGGTCGAGAAGATGCGCGGCGAGATCGGCAGCAGCGTGACGTTGACCGTGCTGCGCGGCCAGCAGGAACCGTTTGAAGTCACCTTGAAGCGCGACGTCATCCAACTGAAATCCGTGCGCTGGGAACTCGAGGACGGCAATATCGGCTATGTCCGCATCACTTCCTTCAGCGAGAAGACCGATGCCGGCCTGCGTGCCGCCGTCGACGAGCTCAACAAGGCGACCAAGGGCGAACTGGCCGGCGTGGTGCTCGACATGCGCAACAATCCGGGCGGCCTGCTCGACCAGGCGATCGCCGTATCCGACGACTTCCTGGAAAAGGGCGAGATCGTCTCGACCCGCGGCCGTGATCCCAACGATGCCCAGCGCTGGAATGCCGAGGGCGGCGACATCATCGGCGGCGCGCCGATGATCGTCCTGATCAACGGCGGTTCGGCCTCGGCTTCGGAAATCGTCGCCGGCGCCCTGCAGGATCACAGCCGGGCCGTTCTCATCGGCACGAAATCCTTCGGCAAGGGCTCGGTCCAGTCGATCATGGCCATTCCGGGCCATGGCGCCATGCGCCTGACCACCGCGCGTTATTACACACCGTCCGGCCGCTCCATCCAGGCCACCGGCATCGATCCCGACATCCTGGTCGAACAGGCCAAGGTCGAGAAACTCGGGGCCGAGAACCGGCCGCATGAATCCGACCTCAAGGGCGCCCTTACCAACGGCAACAGCGAGGAAGGGGCAGCGCCCAAGGCCGAGCCGGAAGTCGAACAGAATGCGGCTGCCGAACCCAAGACGGACGAGCCGAAGAAGGAAGAAGCCGTGCCATTCGTCGGCTCCGAGCGCGAACAGATTGCGCGACCGGATGACGATTTCCAGCTGGCCCGTGCCATCGACCTGCTGCGCGGCCTGGCACTGATCCAGGGCAAGTCGGCCGCCAACTGACGCATCACCAGCGTGATGCGCGACGATAGATTGCCGGAGCCCGGCGCCATCGATCCCTTGCGGCCTGTCACAAGCAGGCGCGGCAGCTGGATCGGTGGCCCGGGCTTCATCTTTTTTCTGCTGCTGGTTCTGATTGCCGCGGGCGGCGCGCTCTATCTGCAGGCAACCGGCGGGCTTGATGAGATGCTGGCCCGCGGCAACCTCATCGATCTCGGCACCACGCCCACCGCCGCTCCCGCGGATGCCACTGCCGAAGCTCCTGATCTGCAGCCGATGGGGTCTTTCAGCGCCGACAGCCCGGCGACACCAGCCAAGCAGTTGGTGTTGACCCCGCTTTCCGCGAAGGAACTCATGGCCACGCGACCGGCGCCGCGCTCCTTGCGCCTGGTACCGGGCGAATTCGATCAGCCGCCAGTGAAGCGCTTCGCCCGCCCGGCCCTGTTCCTCGGCACCAAGCCGCGGATCGGCATCGTCGTGGTGGGGCTCGGCCTCAACCAGGGCGTCACGGGTGCCGCTATCGCCGATCTACCGCCCGAAATCACCTTGAGCTTCAGCCCCTATGCGCCGGACCTTGCCGCCTGGATCGACGCCGCCCATGCCTACGGCCACGAAGTCATGGTCGATTTGCCGCTTGAGCCGCTGAATTATCCGCAGGATGACCCCGGACCGCTCGGCCTGCTCACCGCCCTCAACAAGGACGAGACTCTGCGCCGCCTGGA
>NZ_CAMDRA010000167.1 GCF_945906275.1 Dongia mobilis | reverse complement strand
GAGGTATGATGACTAAAATTCGCGTTGCCGGAACATTTGAAGATGCGACCCTGGATGTGCTGCGCATCCTCGGCGTTACCAATGCCGCGAAAGCGGCGAACCTGTCGCCCAAGACCATCCGTGATTATTCCGACCCGGACCGTGCCGGCCGCCCCACGCTGGCCAAATCGGTCCTGCTCGACGCCGCCTGTTTTGCCAAGGTCGGCCGGGCGCCGTTCCTCGAAGCCTATACGCGGCAATTGGCGGATGCGACCGCCCAGACACAGCGCGAGCCGGGCGATGTTCTGTCGGAAGCCCTGGATCTGCCCGGGGCGATCGGCCGATTGCTGGACGTCATCCGGAAATCGCGTTCCCCGAATTCGCCCCACGGCGTCAAACTGTCGCCCAACGAGGCGTCGGCGATCGTGCGTGAGATCAAGGGGCCGCGGCAGGAACTGGACGATCTGGAGTTTGCCGTGGTGTCGGCGACCAAGACCAACGGTTGACCGCAGGTTGCCACCGCCAGCGGCCGACGGCGTTGTGCGTGCTCGACAGCTGAACCGAGAACAGCTTCACACGCGGTCGGTGGCTGCTTCAAGGGCCCTGTTGTCGTCAGGTTCGGCACCGCTCTCGGCGGCTTGATCTGGCGCGAAGGCCTCGTCCGCGTTGGCGGCATGGTCTGCCTTGAGTGGCAATACATTGAATCGGATGGTGGTCGAGGTTCCCGGGGGGCCGACAACGCTGATCGTTCCGCCCAGCTGCCGGGTAAAGGCGGCGATCAGGGTCGTGCCCATGGTGCTGACCGCATCGCCATCTTCGCGCACCGCCGGCCCGATGCCATCGTCGATGATCGACAGGCAGGCCTCTCCGTCGGGTGCGACCACCATCGACACCTTGATGCTGCCGGATCCCAGGTTGGGGACGGCGTGCTTGAAGCAATTCGTGAGAATCTCGGTCGTGAGCAGGGCCAAAGGCACGGCGCGATCGCCGATCATCCGCAGGTTGGGAAACTCGAAAGTCATCCTCACGCGCCGTGATGGAATGCCCGATCCATCCTGCAGCAGGGCGCACAGGTTCTTCATGAAGGGCGCAAGATCGATCTCCTTGAGGTCCTCGCTCTCGTAGAGATGCCGATGCACCAGCGCCAGGGCGTTGATGCGCATCTGCAGATCGGAAAATGTCTGCTTGAAGGCATCCCCCCGCGGCAGTCGCGCGTAGAGGTTTAGCAGGCTGGTGACGATCTGCAGGTTGTTCTTCACGCGGTGGTGGATCTCGCGCAACATCAGCTGCTTCTGCGCCAGCGACTCCCGCAGGTCAGCCTCGCGGTGCTCGATGCGACTGGCCATGGCCTTGAGGTTTTCGCCCAGTTGACGGATCTCGCTCGGCGCGCCGCGCAGTTCTGTGTCGGCGAAAAGGTTGCCCAGGCTCATCGAGTTGGCGGCCTCGGTCAATTTCTCTGTCCACCTAGTCACCAAATGTCGCGCTCCCAACAGCGCCGCCATCATGCCGGCGATCGAAACGAGGCACAGAATGCCGATCTGGACCATGAGGTCGCGCAGCAGGGGATCGATCACCGCGGCGCGTGGCAGGCTGAAGACAATGAACAGGTCGTTATTGCCCAGCGCATTCACTGCGTAGATGCGCGGTTCTCCGTCACCGCCCGGCGCTTCGAGCGAGCGGGCGCCACCGCGGATGATTGAGTCGATAGAGGACTGGGCCGGGAGCGCATCCAGCGCCTGTTCACCATCGCCCGTCGAACTCACGAGGACAGCGCCGTAGCGATCCAGCAGCGTAATCTCGCCGCTGTTGGGCAAGCCCGGTTCCTGGCCGATTGCCGACAGCCAGTTGAGGCGGATGCCGAGGGAAATGACGCCCTTGAGAGTGCCATCGACGTCGAATACCGGTGCCGCGTAGGATATGATCGGTTCATGCAACGCAGGCGACATCAGGTAGCCGCTAAGCGTCGGTGCGCTGGTGGCAACAACCGTCTTGAACCATTCGCGCTTGGCCACATTGATGAGCTGTTTGCTCTCGTCCCACTGACACATGGCGTTGCCGGCGAGGTTGAACAGGACGGCGGTGCCGTAGGATGGGTAGGGTTTTACCGTCCGGGTGAATGCTTCGCTGCAGTCAAGTTTGACGCGACCATCCTCGGTGCCACGCAGGACGGTCAGCACCTGATCGTCGCGCGACAAATTCTGGACGATCTGCTGCGATTGCCACAGCAGATTCGCCTCGTAGTTCGAGGCGAGCGCTGCAAAGCGCGCGGGGGCGTCGCGCGCCACGGCAATCTGGCCACGATAACTGCCGATGGCGGCCCAAACGCCAAAAGCGCTGGGGATGACGAGCACGATCGCAAACAACAGGATCAGGCGATGGCGCAGGGGCTGCAGGAACGTGCCGATCATTCAGGTACCGTCGCGCAATGTTGTTTCAGCCAAGGCACGGTTGTGGATCCCAAGATCAGGGGTGCCAAGATCAGTGATGCCTGGCTCGACAGGGACTTCCCTTTCATGCCAGCCGTTGGCGAATTCCACGCTAGACGGCGATCCGCTTGGCGTGTCCGGCACTTGTCAAGGAAAGCGCCTGCGAGATGGTGACCTTGAGCGTGTCGGATTCGAAGGGCTTGGTGACGAGATAGGTCGGTTCCGGCCGTTCCCCGGTGAGCAAGCGCTCCGGATAGGCCGTGACAAAAATTACCGGCACGGTGGACATGCGGAGGATTTCCGTGACGGCGGTAATGCCCGAGCCACCGGCGCCGAGGTCGATATCGGCAAGAACCAGGCCGGGCTGCGTCTTCTTGAAGATCGCCACCGCTTCGGTCTGACTCGCAGCAATGCCAACGACGGTGTGACCGAGATCCGCCACCAGGCTGCTGATATCGAGGGCGATCACCGGTTCATCCTCGATGATCAGGATCGAGGTCGCAATCTGCTGGTTGACCGTCGACCAGGCATCGATCAGGAGTGCCTCGGCTTCCGCCACCGGGATGTCGAGGATCGTGGCCGCGTCCGCCACCGAAAAGCCCTCAAGCGAGGTGAGCAGGAGAATCTGCCGCTCGGAGGCGGGCAGGGCGCGCAGCCGCGCTTCGACCGAGAGATCGACCAGGGCGCTAGGGTCGCTTGTTTCCAGGTTGCGATTGCACACAATGTGGAACAATTTGAAGAGGCCGAGCTTAACGTCGGTCGCGGCTGGAATGATGTCGGGTTCCGCCAGCAATGCCTCGAGGCAGACGCGGACATAGAGATCGCCTGAGTCCTGCGATCCCATGAGAGCTCGCGCATAGCGGCGTAGGTACTTGAGATTGTGAACGATTTCGTCAGAATTTGCCCGCACTTTGCCACCCTTTTCCCGAGAACCGATCAGCGTTTAACTTTTTGCATATATAGCAGGAACCGATTTCGGGCTTTTGGGTTCCCGTCGGAGTGAGAGAAATGCGGATTGCGAAAATGAGCTTATGTTCCTGATCCGTTGGCCTAAGAGTTAAGGACGCGTCACACGGCCGGATTGTCCGGCGATAGCTTAAGATGATTGATAAGGCGTCTGGCCATCGTGAGTTCAAATCGCAACGACAATGAATCAGGTGCCGCGGCAAATGCCGGTGGCGCTCAAAAGCCCATGCCCAACGGCGAGGCGCCCCAAAAGGGTGGGACCGGCGCGGCGAAGGCGCCACAGGCGCTCGATCGCTGGTTTGATGATCAGCTCAACAAGTTGTTCAACGACGTGAGCAGCGAACCGCTGCCACCCGATCTCGCCAGGCTGATCGGCCAGTTGCGCGCGCAAAGCCAGAAATAGACGGCATGAGCAGCCGCTTGTCGCGCGTCCCCACTGGGGTCAGCGCAGCGCGGTACATGGGCAAGGAACTGCTGGCCACGGCCGATGTTTGGCCGGGGTATCGGAGATGAGCAGATGGATATGCAGACCGTGACACAATCCAGAGCCGAGGTCGAAGCGATGCTGCTGGATGTCATCCCGCATCTGCGTGCTTTTGCGCGCTCGCTGACACGCAATCGCGACCGGGCGGACGATCTCACCCACGATGCGGTTGTGCGCGCCCTGGCGGCAATCGACCAGTTCACGCCGGGCACCAATTTCAAGGCGTGGATGTTCACGATCCTGCGCAATCTCTATTACAACGAATGCCGCAAGCGCTGGATCAAATCGACACCGATCGATGAGATGGCCGGCGACGAACCGTCGATCGGGCCGACCCAGGAAGCAAATCTGGAGTTCAACGATTTCCGGCGCGCCTTCTGGCAGTTGAATGCCGATCAGCGTGAAGTGCTGATCCTGGTCGGCGCCAGCGGCTTCAGTTACGAAGAGGCGGCCGAGGTGTGCAATTGCCGCGTCGGTACTGTCAAGAGCCGCGTCTCGCGCGCCCGTGCCGAGTTGAAGCAGATCGTCGAACAGGGTGGTCTTGTCGGCCAGCGCAGCGACCCGGCGCCCACGGAACCCGATGGGCTGGAGGAATTTCTCGAGCAGGAGTCGGCAACCGACGGACCTGAGCTCAGCTATCGCGGACCGGCACGCCGCTGACATTGCCGACCTTGCCGAACGTCACCTTAGAGGAATGATCATGAAACCAATGTCGATTGCCGGCCTGCTGCTCGTCATCGCGGGGATCGTCGCCTTGGCGGTCGGACGCTTCTCTTACACGACGGAAGAAAAAGTGCTCGAACTGGGGCCGATCGTGGCGACCGCCGACAAGGAACATACCGTTCGCATTCCCGATATCGCCGGAATCATCGCCGTGGTGGCAGGCCTTGGCCTGGTGATCGTCGGGCGTCGCCGCGCCTAAAAAACGCTGGTACGATCAGGCCATCCAAAACGCGACGATCATGCCCAGTGCGAGCACGGCGAGCGCCGTCGAGATGACCAGGACATTTCGCACCCGCCCGCTCTTCTCGCCGGCGCGCGCCGCTTCGGCGGAAATATGCTGATGTTCGTCCGGCATCAGATCACCTGACGGGCGAGGGTTGCTAGCTCGGTGAGCACCTTAATCCGGTGTGGACATGGCGGCGATGGCCGCGTGTCGGCCGCGGCGGTGTCAGCAGCAGCTTGCATCAGTGGCGACACCGCCTGGTTCTGATTTGGTCTCGCGTTTTGCATGACAAGTGATCTCCTCTTCCCGATCCAACCCAGGTAAAGGAGAACACCGGGCGAGAGCCGTGGTTGCCGCGACTTTTATGTGGCAAGCGGCAAGACTGAGGAGACCGTGAGGGTCAGGGGCGGGCCTGATTGATCGCCATGGCGGCAAGATGGCCGAGGGTGACAAAGACCAGGCAGAGGATGACCGAGGCGGCGATGTTGCCACCGGCACTCGGCCAGTTGCCGGCGCGGATCAGGTCCAGGGTCTGCAGGCTGAAGGCAGAGAAGGTGGTATAGCCGCCGCACAGGCCGACCATGACGAACAGGCGGCTATTCTCGCCAACCACCAGCCGCCCCTCGGGGCCGCTCAGGGTCGCAAAGAAGCCGATGACGAACGATCCGAGAATGTTGATGAGGAGGGTGCCCCAGGGAAAATCGCTGCCGAACCGGGCGGCGACCGCCCCACCGCACCAGTAACGCGCCATGCCGCCGAGGGCGCTGCCCAGGGCAATCCACAAATAGGCCACGATCTTGCACCCCCGCACTTGGCTCGGCGGTGGTTATAGCACGGGACAAGGCGGGATTCCGCTCCGGAAAACGATCGCGGTCAGGCCGAATTGGCGGCGGCCCGGCGTGGCAGTTCGGCCAGCGCCGCCGTGCCGGCGCGGGGTGCAGCTGCGAAGCTCAGGCATTGGCCGCTATAGAGGAGGCCCATGAGGGGGAGGGCGGCCGTTTCCGGGACCGCCGACTCCTGGGCGACATTGTCCTTGGCGACATGGCGCTTGAGCGACGGGTCGATGCCGGCGCGGCCAAAGGTGAATGTCTCCGCCGGCACATCCTGCAGCAACTCGGCGCCATAAAGAAACTCGCACGGCATCATGGCCGCGAGGAATTTGAACTTGCCGTCGCGGACACCGCCCTTCAGCAATGAACAATGATAGCCGGCGTCGCCCCGCGTCAGCGCAAGCGCCGCCGTCTGCGGCGTGCTGACATGGAAGACGCCGAGCAGCTTCCCGCCGCCCAGCCGCAAGGTGAGCTGATGGCGGGCGATGTCGATCGCCGTGAGGGCGAAGCGGCGATTGTGGAACTCGACCAGGGGCGCGTCCTGGGCGGCGCGGAAGATGGTCGGCACGTCGATGATGCCGGCCTCGGCGAAATGATCCGGATCGACGGCCGGCGGCAGGGCGACGGACGCACCCTCCCGCCAGGCGTCACCTTGCGAGAAGCGGACCAGCGCTTCGGCGGCCAGGTCGGCCACCATGGCGGTGGCGACCGGGCGGCTGTAATGACCCTGGTCGCTGTAGAAGGTGGGATCGGTCACGACCTGCCGGCCGAACCGGCGCATCAGGTCCCGGGAAATGTCGATGCAGGACGTGCCGTACCATTCCGACAAATAGTGGATGCCGGCATCGATCGACGGCACGCTGCCAAGCCATGACCCGTTGCGGGCGCCGAAGACCAGGGTGCAGATCCGCAGGTTTGGATTGCGGGTCAGGGCATAGCGCAGGATGCCTTCATAGATACGGGCCCAGTGTCGGAACTGGCGCCGCTCATCGCCATAGATGAAGGCATCGTTGAGCGCATATTCGATGATCAGCAGATCGGAGCGGTCGAGCGCATCACTGGCTTTCAGGCGGAACAGGCCATAGGCGCTGGTCGTCCCGCCCACAGCCATGTTCTCGACTATATCAAGCCGCAGCCCCTGGCGCTCGGTCGCGGCCAGCATCTGGCCGAGATAGCCTGGCTCCATCACCGTATTGGACCCACCGATGATGGTGGTGCGCAGGGTCTTCGGCATAGGCTCCATTCCTTTCAGAGTCAGGCCGCCATCAACATGGCCTGGTAGTTCTCCGTCATCGCCAATCCGGCCTCGGTCAGGTGGCGATGGAAGTTCTTCAGGCGCAGGCGATAGGTCTCGAGGAAGGCGTTGATCCGCTGCTCGGACATGAATTCGGCCATGAACGCCTCAATGCCCATCGTGCAGGCCTTGTCGACGGTGGTGTGCGGCACGCCGAAGAACTCGCTCAACTCCTTGACGCGCAGATCCTTGAACAGGATCGCCGTCGGCAGGCCGACCTGCAAGGCAGCGACGCCGCCATGGAACCGATCGCCGATGAACACATCATG
>NZ_CAMDRA010000166.1 GCF_945906275.1 Dongia mobilis | reverse complement strand
CGTCGCCTCGGATACCCCGTGCTTGCGGGCCAAATCCGCCGTCTTCGCCCCAGCCTCATGCTCCCGCAGGACCGCAATGATCTGCTCTTCCGTAAACCGCTTCTTCTTCATCGTCTGTCTCCATTGCTGGGCCAGACTCTAATCCGTTTTGGAGGAAATCTTCAGGGGCAGGTCACCTATCGTCCCAATTGCTCTCTTTGAAGAAGGAAAAATGGTATTTTCAGCCATAGGGGACGCTAAACTAAGTAAGTTTCTACAAAGCGCCACCCCAAAGAGTAGCTGATCAATCAAGTTCAAAACACCGGGCACCGACCCGCGGCCGTGGCCGACAATCCTAGCCCCAATCTTCACTGGCTTTTCCCGCAGCGAGGTCAGCGACCAGTACTTGACCGCGTTGGGCAGAGCCATGGTGCGCATGAAGTTGCCGAGGTTGTAGGCCAGGGCATGGAGTTGAAGGCGCACGGCATTGTGCCGGAACTTCCGGCAAGACAGCCGGGTCCATAAAATTGCGTTCTTGCCTTCCTTGATGTGCTGCTCGGCCGCTCTTCGCTAAACACTCGCAATTGGCTGTCAGGCCGCGGGTCGCAACTTCCGGATTTCCTCAAGCACGCGCCGAAACTTTGGCTCCGGCGCAAGGCACATGGTTCTATAAGTGTTCAGGAACGGGAGCCAATTCACTACGGCGCGCCCCAAAGGCGCGCCGTAGTCGTTTGGAGCCCGGCTTAAGCGGAAAGCTCTGGCCTGAACGGCACCATGTCGACCCGCACATTGCGCTCGGTCACCAGCATCTGCCCGGCCGGCACCTCGTGCCAGCAGCGCTGGTCATCATCGAGCGGCTCCGAGACGATCAGCAGCTGATCATCCTCATAGCGCCAATAGAGCGAGGGCGGCGTCTCGTCGGTGGCAAAGCGGATGGCGTAGATCGATGTGCCGTCGGTGACGACCGAGGTAAAGCGCAGCGCGTCCGCGATGGCCGCTTCCTTCATGATCCCCACCACCGCGCCCAGGGTGCGCTGGATGGCATTGACCGGATCCGTGTCGAGGCCCATCGACAGCATCAGATAGAAGATGAGCTCGCTATCCGTCGTCCCCAGCCGGTGCACATAGAAACTGTCATCGACCAGGGCCTCGATGCGCCGTCGGATGCGATCATAGCCCCCGATCTGCCCATTATGCATGAACAGCCATTTGCCGTGGCTGAACGGATGGCAATTGGCGCGCGACGTGGCCGTGCCCGTCGAGGCGCGCACATGCGCGAGGAACAGGCCGGAGCGGATCTGATGCGCGATCGAGCGCAGATTGGCATCGTTCCAGGCCGGCAGGATGTCGCGATACGTTCCCGGCACCGCACGTTCCGCGTACCAGCCGATGCCGAACCCGTCGCCATTGGTGGTGACATGGCTCTGCCGCTCCCGCATGCTCTGATGGATGAGCGAGTTCTCGGTTTCAAAGATGATGCGGTCGAGATAGATCGGATCGCCGCAATAGGTCAGCCATCGGCACATGATCTGCTGTTCTCCTTCACCCGGCACTTTCGTAATGCGGCACCTCGATGAGGCGGCGCGTGCCGGCGGCAACGTCGTAGATGTGAAACGAATCCATGTTGCGCCCATAGAGGTGCAGGCTGACGCACATCTGCCGCTCGGTCGGCACCCCGGTCATGTGGATATGATCGGGATTGGGCACGAAGCTCGAAATCGCCGACGGACACAGGAGCGTGACGCCACCACGCTTGAGGCCGATGCCGCTGTCGCCGTGGATCTCGCCCGCAACCGACATGTACGCGCGCTCCTCCAGCATGCCGCGCACCACACCCACCACACCCCAGCTGCCATGGTCGTGCACCGGCGTCCATTGGCCGGGCAGCCAGACGAGGGCAAAGAGCGACAGTTCCCCCTTCGGACAGATATAGATGGCGTTGCGCGCATAATGATCCGGGTCGGACCTGAAATGCTCGTCCGAGAGAAATGCGTCGGCGTCCGCGATCAGTTCGTGCATCAGCGGCGCAATGGCCGTAACACGGTCCGGCGGCGCCGCCATCGTGGCGACCACGTCGTTGCAGTCGGCGATAAACCTGCTCAGTGACTCATGCATCAGCTACCCCGGATATGCCCGTTCCATGCCGGGCCAAGCGTTCTTTGCCCGGCAATTTGAAGAACCGGCCCGATTCACGCAAGCTTATATGTAAAATAGTTAACGCAATATCAAAGGGATACGTCGCCTTGCCCCCTGGGCGCCGTCTGGCACGGGACATGCTTCCTTGAATCCAGGAAACTCACCCATCCGAGGCTACCGCCATGCGCATCGCCCATCTGCCCCTCCTCCTCCTGCTCAGTCTGGGCGCCTGCACCTCAACCGACCTGCTGGCGAAGCCCGACATCACCGCCCGCCTCGACCAGACGCCGGACGTGATGGCGAACTGCCTCGCCACGGCGCTGGCCAACGAGTTCCGCGGCACGATGCCGGACCTCCTCTTCTTCGGGCCCAAGGCCGAGATCAGCGTCTATGCCCCGCGCGGCGGCCTCGTCGCCTTCATGACGGTCGAGCCCCACCCCAACAACAAGTCGGTGGTGAAATTCTACAATGGCGACCTCTATTGGCCGACCCATCAGGTGAGCGGCATGTTCCCGGACATGGCCCGCGACAACTGGCACCGTGCCGATGCCGCCATCCGCGCCTGCGCTCCCGTCGCGGCCGAGCTCCCGAGTGATGCGTTTGCGGCCCCGGCCAGCTGAGTCCCGCCCACTCGATCCCCGCTCACTCGACCCGCGGCATCCTCATCCCCGGTTGCAGCACGAGGCCCGATCGGTCAGGATCGGGCACGCAGCACCGGGTGGGGAGAAAGCCGTGATCGGCAAGGAAATGCTGGCCGCCTTGGGCCTCTATGTCGTCATTCTGTCGTCCGGCCAATTGCTGTTCAAGAAGGCAGCGCTGAGCACCGGCACGATCAGCGCCCTCGCCGACGTGCGGATGCTGTTCCAGAATTACTGGCTCTGGCTGGCGCTCATTCTTTACGGTGTCGCCACCGTATTGTGGGTCGCCATCCTGCAGCGCGTGCCGCTCTCGACCGCGGTCCTGTTCAACGCGCTCTGCTTCGTCCTGGTGCCGTTGAGCGCCGCTTTCTTCTTCGGCGAAGGCCTCGGCTGGCGGCACGCGATCGGCATCACCCTCATTGTCTCAGGCCTGGTCGTCGTCGCGCGGTGAGTGCTTAGAGCAGCGCGTGCTCCTGCTGCATCACCGTGAAGCTAAGATCCTGGTCCGGCCCGGACACCCCATAGACCGTGATCGCCGGCAAGCTGTTATAGACAAAGGGCGTCGAGAAATAATAGGCGGCGGTATCGTGCAGCATCACGAAATCGCCCGGCTCCAGCAGCGGCAGCGCTCGCGCATGCGCGACGACGTCGCCAGCAAAACAGCAGGGCCCGGCCACATCCTGCGCGATCCTGGGACCTGATTTCGGCCGCGCCTTGCCGTCCAGGGCACTGACGCGGATCTTCCACATCTCCGGCATGAACACCGTGCGCGTCGCCACCTGCGCGCCGGCATGGGTGATGGCGATGGGATGGCCACCCTGCTCCTTCGTGTACTCGACCCGCGCCAGCATGAACCCGGCCTTGGCCAGCACCGACCGGCCGAACTCGGTCACGATCCGGAACTCGCCCGAGAACAGCCCCGGCACGCCCGCCCGCAGCGCGGCGACATAATCGGCAAAGCTCGGCGTCACGAGGTCGCTCTCGAAATTGACCGGCAGCCCACCACCGATATCGAGCGTCGTGATCTGCTTGCGGCCGAGCGCCTCGTTGATTTCCTGCGCCAGGGCAAAGGTCTTGGCGATACCGGCGACGATGAGATCGAGCGGGCAGCCTTGCGACCCCACATGGGTATGAAGGCAGGTGAGCCAGGGGCGGCTCGCATAGGCATTCATGATCTGCTGGCGATTGTCGCCATCCTCCAACCCGATCCCGAACTTGGAGCTCAGCGTCGCCGTGCTCATGGCAGCAATGCTGCCGCCACCCACCTGCGGATTGATGCGCAGGCCGACGATCGAGCGCGACGTGTTATTGGCAAGCCAGGCATCGACCCGTGCCAGTTCCTGGAAATTGTCGATGTTGAGCGTCGCGCCATGGCTGAGCGCCGCGTCGATCTACCAGTTCGTTTTCGCCTGGCTGTCGAACACGATCTCGCCGCCATTGAAGCCCGCCGCCACCGCCGCCTTGTATTCCCCGGGGCTCGCCACTTCGCAGGCCATGCCGAGGCTCCGGATGAGCGACAGCACCGGCGGCATCGTGTTGGCCTTGGCGGCGAAGGCATGCTGGAAGAAGTTCGGAAAGGAGGACCGGAGGTCGTCGATCGCCGCGCGCAGGGCATCGGTATCGATGATGCCGATGAGGGCCGCATCCTCGACCAGAAAACCATTCTCGAAGGCGCTGGCCGCGATGGCGGCCTTGCGCGGTGAAACGGTGTCATCCATCTGGGAAATCCCTATGACGCATACTGTTCGCAGCGTCATAGAGACCGGAAACACTGGGGAAAGGCAACCCTGTTGACGTACTCTCAGGCCTGCAGGGATGTCATGGCAGCCCGGATCAGCCGTCGATGGTGGCCTGGATGCTGCGCCCGAATGCCGGCGATCCCATCAGCTTCTTGCAGCGCTCGAAGCGACCCACCGCATAGGCCCAAAAATCATCGGCCGGATTCTCGTTCACATGCTGGATGATGCCCCACAGCGTCCACAACAAATCGCACATCGCCTTGTAGAGCACCATGCGCCACCGCTCGCCGGCCGGGACACGGCCGTCGAAATAGGACTCCAGCAGCGCCGTCTCCTGGTCCGGCCCGAACCCGGCCTCGACCGACAGATCGCCCAGGTCCCACATCGGATCATTGTTGCCGGCATATTCCCAATCGATCACATAAACCATCTCGCCTGTGTCGAGGAAGTTCTCCGCCAGGGGATCGCAATGGCACGGCGCCGATGGTAGCGGCCGCGTGGCAAGCGCCCGCCGCACGCTTTCCGCTTCGCGTTTCACATCATGATAGCCATCCGGCAATGGCGCATCCTTGCGGGCCAGGATCTCGAGATATTCGTCGATCATCTGGAACAGTTCGAACCGGTTGAGGAACGGCTGCTGGCAGCCATGCACCTTGCGCAGCGACAGGGCGGCGCGCTGGACCGAGCCCAGATCCTTGAACCGCTCGGCATTCATCGTCAGCGCGCCCTCGATGAATCCGGCCAGCTGCACGCCATCCTTGTCGTCGAAATGGATGAGCGGCGCGTTGACGCCGATATCCGACGTCACCCGCGCGGCATGCGCCTCGTTCCCGCGCGAGATATACTCGCTCGTCCCTTCGCCGGGAATGCGCAGCACAAACTTGCCCTTGGGCGTTCCCAGCAGATAGTTCCTGTTGGTGAGACCGCCCAGCCGCTCCGACGTGATCTCGCCCACATCGAGACCGGCCAGCAGCGGAATCCGCCGCAGGGCGTCTGCGATTGCCTTGCTCTCTCCCAGTTCCATCGACCAGCCCCCATCAAGCCTTCAGGCGTTCATTCTTTGCATCGTAGAGCGGCCCATCATGGCGCGTTGCCGGCGACTGCTCGGTGAAGGACTCCACCACGAAACCCTGGGCCTCGCACAAGGAGAGCGGCAGATAGGCATAGGCGACCGACCGCTGCGTCGTGTAGCTGAAATTCCCGCTGGTCGTGACACCCACCACCTTGCCGCCATGGATCACGGCTTCGCCACCATAGAGTGGCAGCGGCTTCTCCAGCGTGAAGGTGCAGAGCCTCGGCCTGACGCCCTCGGCCTTCTGTTTCGCCAGCACGTCGCGGCCGATGAAATCACCCTTCTTCAGATTGACGCGGAAACCGAGCCCCGCTTCATAGGGTGAATAATCCGGCGTGATATCGCTCGACCAATAGAGATATCCCTTCTCCATCCGCAAACTGTCGATGGCGCGGTAGCCCACATCGCGGATACCGAACGCCTCACCGGCCTGGCGCAGCACTTCATAGACATGGGCCGCGTATTCCGTGGGGACATGAAGCTCCCAGCCCAACTCGCCCACGAAGCCGATGCGGATGGCGAGCACGGGTGCCGCCCCCACCGTGATCTGGCGGCAGGTCGAGAAGGGAAAGGCCGCGTTCGAGATATCCTCTTCCGCGACCAGGGCCAGCACATCGCGCGCCTTCGGTCCGCAGATGTTGATGACGGCGCGGGCCGAGGTCACATCGACGATCTGCGCCGACCCGTCCCGCGGCAGATGGCTTTCAATCCATTGCCGGTCATGAAGCCCGAAGGCGCTGCCGGTCACGAAGTAATAGCGGTCCTGCGCCACCCGCGAGAAGGTAAGATCGCATTCGATCCCGCCCTTCTCGTTGCAGAGCTGCGTATAGATCGTGCTGCCGACCGGCTTGTTCATGTCGGAGACCGCGAGCTTCTGCAGCGCCGCCATGGCGCCAGCGCCGATGATCTCGAACTTGGCAAAGGACGTCTGGTCGATGAGCGCCACACCCTCGCGCACTGCCTTGTGCTCGGCGCCGACATGGGCGAACCAGTTGGTCCTCGCGCGATCGAAAGCCGGCTCGTCGACCGGCTTCACACCCGCAGGCGCAAACCAGTTCGGCCGTTCCCAGCCACCGCGCGACCCGAACACGGCACCCCGGCCCTTCAGCGTCTCATAGAGCGGCGAGCGGCGGATGCCGCGCATCGTCTCATGCTCGTCCCCCGGCCGGTGCAGCTTGTAATGATGGCCATAAAGCTCGACCGCGCGCGGATACATGAAATGGCGCGTATTATGGTGGAAATTGAACCGCCGCACATCGAGCGGCCACAGATTGAGGCTGGGCGCGCCGTCGACGATCCATTCCGCCATCATGCGGCCGGCGCCACCCCCCGCGGCGATGCCATAGAGGAACCCCGCCGAGACGAAGAAATTATCGAGTTCCGGCGACTTCCCCATGACAAAATCGGAATCGGCCGAATAGGGGATCGGCCCGTTGATCAGCTGCCGCACACCGACTGTGTTGATGATCGGCGTCCGCTTGCCGCCCAATTTCGCCAGCAGCTCGAAACGCTCGAAATTGCCCGGCAGCAATTCCTGGGCGAAATGCTTGGGGATTCCACCCGGTGCAAACGGCAATGTATCCGGTTCATAGCCGCCGATCACCAGCCCGCGCACCTCCGGCTTGTAGTAAACTAGGTGATCAGGATCGCGCATGGTTGGCATCCGCTTTGGCACATCCGGCAGTGGATCGGTGATGAGATATTGATGCTCGACCGCGAAACTCGGGACCCTTATGCCCGCCATCTCGCCCACTTCATGGCCCCACATGCCGGCGCAATTGACCACGAGATCGCAAGCCCAGTCGCCCCTGTCCGTCGTGACGCCGACCACCCGGCGGTTCTCGACCGTCATCCCGGTGACACGTTCGCCGACGATGATGCGCGCACCCTTGTCC
>NZ_CAMDRA010000165.1 GCF_945906275.1 Dongia mobilis | reverse complement strand
CAGCCTTGGTCTCGTTGCGCTGCAGATAGTGCGAGGCAACCTTCTCGCAAGCCGGATCAAAAAGCTCAAACAGATAGTAGGTCCTGGGCGCGAGGCCATAGGCGAACATCAACCGAATCTGCGTGAAGAACTGGCTGGGCAGGGATTTGCCTGTGCGGCGCTTGATGCCGGGTCCAAGTTGCCACGTGAACTTGATGGCGCCCATGATTCCGCCGATGCCTGACCCGGTTACAAGGCCGATGATCGCGCGCGACAGTCGCCGCTTGCTCAGTTTATGGGACGTGAAGGCGGCGGTGGTGAAAGCAAGCTGTACCGCCCGCAGGCAGTCGGCTGGATCCTGGATCGATTCGACCTTGGCGATCTGGGCGCGCAGCGCATGCTGGGCAGACAGTTCGGCTGCCAGGCCGATGAACGCCAGGAGATAGAACTGCAGGAAGGCGAACTCGATGAGGTAACTCAGATTGTCATAGGTGAGCAGGTTCACGCCTGAATAGCGACGCAGATGCTGCTCGCCGATATCAAGTCCCAATGCCACGCTCTGGAGGGCGAAGCCAAGGGCAAGCAGAACGAGGACCGGTGCCGTGATCTTGGCCATGCGTGCCTGCCGCGGCCGCAACCTTGCCACCGCAAGGACGAAGGCGCCGGCTGCAGTCCAGCACAGCAGGTCGCCGAGCCAGGTCGGCGAAAGCCGGGCTTCGTAATGCTCGATGATGTCACCACCCAGTTCCGACAGCACGAAGACAGCGCAGAAGCTGGCCGCAGTAAGCCAGAACGGGCGGCCGAACGGATCATGCGCCCCGGCACTTTTGGCTTGCCTGGCAAGGGCTACCGCCAACAGCGCGACGAAGGCATAGACCAGGGCGTTGACTGCATCGACCAGGTCGAGCTGGGTGACCTCGGCCGCCAGGAAGGCGATCAGGGCGAGCGGAATCAGCAAGGCCCAGATCAGGACCGACCGGATGAGGTCGCGGGGGTCCAGGGCGCGCAGGGTGGTCGTGATCATGGGGTCGAAGGTGATCCTTGTTTGGGGCGAGCCGCCGCCGTCGGCCACACTGTGTCAGTCCCAGGGAGAACGGTCCGATACAATGTGGTGAAGGTTGGCTGACAAACAGCTTACAAGCCGCATGCGGCCGAGGATCCATATAACACACTGAAATTACGTAGATATTTTCCGGAGGCCCGGCGACGTTTGGCGGCGTGCGCGCCAGTTCCATCCCCCCTCGATCACGGTCTTTTGTGACCAATAACGGCACCAAGCCAAGACTCTTTTGTTAAATTCAGCTAGAAAGGCGCCGTTTGGGCGCTTAATCGCCCGTGTTTTCGGGCGACAGGCGGGCGTGATGGCAAAGTCTGACGAGATCGGGCGCAGGATCGGGCGCCGCGCGGCAGCAATCTGGGCGCGCTTCAGGGTGCCGATGCTCACGACCGGCATCTGCTACTGCATAGCCTATATCGTCTCTGCCCTGGCTTTTGGCGTCGTCGTCGAGCCATTGCGCGCCCTCCTTGATTTTGCGGTCCTCACTATCATTGCCTGCCTCCTATACATAATGACGCGCCGGACCTGGGCCTTCGCGGCCCTCATGGCTTTGCTGATCGGCGCCTTCTTCGTCGGATCAAGCGCCAAGATCGCGTTTCTCGGCCGGCCGGTGATGCCGGACGATGTCTACAGCGTGGCGGCGCTGGTGCGCATCATGGGCTGGCTCGGCTGGGTGGTGGTGGCGCTGCCCCTGCTCGCGATGGCCGGCCTGCTGCTGGGCAACCTCCAGCTTCGCGGCCGCGCGGCGCAGAAGGCGCTCGCGGTGCTGGTTGGCATTCCACTGGGCCTCGGCGCGCTGGGCGATTCGGCCCTTCGCGGCGCCGACATCGCCATCGGCAATCATCCTTGGGACCAGCGTGAAAATTTCACGATGCGCGGACCGACACTCCATATCCTGCAGGAGACCTTGCGCGCCTATGCGACCAGGAAGCCGGCACCGAGCGAAAACGAGGTGGCCGCTGCCATCGAGCGCCTGGATCAGCGGTCGGCCGGGCTCGGCCGCGATACGTCCAATGCGCCGCTGGTGCCGATCAAATTCAGTCGGACAAAACCCCGCAACGTGCACATCATCCTGCTAGAGAGCTTCTGGGATCCGACGCCCTTGTTGCCAAAGGACCATACGGCACCATTGCTGGATCCGCGCTTCTACGCCCTGTGGGATCAGACAGGGCGCAGCACGGCATTGTCGCCGACATTCAGCGGTGGCACCGCCAATGCCGAGTTTGAAGTACTGTGCGGCTTCCCGGTCGACAGCTGGGCGGTCAAGTTCGAACAGGGCTTCAATACCGTTCCTTGCCTGCCATCGCTGCTTCACGACCAGGGCTATCGCACGGTTGCTTCGCACCCGAATGCGCCTGGCTTCTGGAACCGAACCACCGCCTATCGACGGCTCGGTTTTGAAACCTTCTGGTCGAAGGGCGATTTCGAGCTCGACGAGTTGATCGTCTGGATGCTGTCCGACCGCTCACTTTATCGCCAGATCGCAGCCAAGCTGCAGGCGGAGAGGGAGCCGCGTCCGGTCCTCAACTTCATCGTAACGCTCTATGGTCATTGGACCTACGACATGGTGCCGGAGCGCCCGGCCGTGGTGCCGATCGACCCGGACCGCACCGAGCTTGGGCAGTTCGCGACCGCCATGCATTACAAGTCGATCGAACTCATGGACGAGATCGAACGCTTGCGTCGCGACGATCCGGATGCGCTCATCGTGGCCTTCGGCGATCACCTGCCCAATCTTGGTTACAATTGGGGCGAGTACAAGAACAACGGCTTCTTTGCCGGTGGCTGGGGTGATTTTCCGGCAGATATGTATGCGCGCTCGCGCGCGACGCCGCTCATCGTGATCGATGGCGTGAACGGGCCGCAGCGGGTTGGACAGATGCCGCTCTACCTGCTCAATCAGCTGGTGGTGGAGCGTCTTGGCATCGAGCAGCCGAACATCGGCGCGCTGGTGCCGCCACCCAAGGACCTGATTGTCCGACCGGTTCCCGATACGGTGATCGGGTTCGATGCGCAGCACCAGCCCTTCCTGTGTAAACCCGCCGAATCAGATGGTGAATGCGGCAGGGTTTCCGCCTGGCTGGAAGATGTCAAACTGGTCGCGCGCGATATCTTTGATGGCGATGGACATGCGATGGCGCTCATGTCGCGGCAGCGCCATGCGGTGACGGCCGATCTGCAATGATCGTGACGCGCCGACCAGCGGCCGAAAATCGTCTGCGCTGGCTGCTGCCGGTCATCTCCACGCTCATCCTCTATGCGGCGGCCTACGGGGCCTCTGTCTGGCTGTTCAACGTCGCCATCGTCCCGCGTCGCGTGCCAGCCGATTTCACGGCGCTGCTGCTCATCTCGCTCCTGGTCTTTGCCATCTCACGCCGAATCATCCTGTTCCTGCTGCTCCAGTCATTGTTGGTTGCGACCCTTTACCTGGGCAGCGCCGCCAAGAGCGCCATTGTCGGCCGACCGTTGATGCCTGACGACATTTACAGTCTTGATGCCTTCCTTCGATTGATGGGGCCGGCGGGTTGGCTGGTTGCCGGCATACCCTCTCTGCTGATTCTGGCGCTTCTTCTGGGCAATCTTCGTTTCATGGGCCGCCTGCGCCACGCTGCCTTTGCCGCCGTCATTGGCCTGCCGGTCAGCGCACAGGCAGGATCGTTAGGCCTCGTCGCCTGGATGGATGCGATGTGGGGTGACAAGCCCTGGGACCAGCGCGAGAATTTTGTCTGGCGTGGCGGCACCATACATCTGCTGCAGGAACTGGTTCGAACGGCCGCCTTGGTGCGACCGGCACCGGATGGCGAGGCCGTCGACGCTGCCATCGCCCGGCGCTTGGACGAAGCGGATCTCGATCCATCGCCCGTGGGTGGACTGGCCCGCAACCTTCATGTCGTGCTGGAAGAAAGCTTCTGGGATCCAGCTCCACTGATTGCCGCCGGGCTACAGGAATCACCCCTCGATCCGCGCTTCTTGGCATTGTGGGCGAAAGCGGGGCATTCGACCGTGATGTCGCCGGCCTTTGGCGGACAAACGGCCAATGCGGAGTTCGAAGTGCTGTGCGGCTTTCCGCTGGCGCAAGGGGCCGTGCGTTTCGAGCAGACGCTCAATGATGACTTGCCATGCCTGCCCCGGTTGCTGCGGGAAATCGGCTATCGGACAGTGGCTTCCCATCCCAACACGCCGGGTTTCTGGAACCGCCAGGCGAGCTATGACCGGATCGGGTTTGAGACGTTCTGGTCACTGGGTGATTTCATCCAGGACGATATGACCTCCATCTTCCTGTCGGATGCGTCCCTGCACCGGCAGGTCGCCGAGAAACTGGCAACCCCCCGCGATACGCGGCCGGTGTTCGACTATATCGTCACCTATTATGGTCATTGGATGTACGATCTTGATGCGGAGCGACCGCAGGTGGTCGAAAGCAAGACCAAGGTTGACGAGCTTTCGCGCTATCTCAGCATCGTGCATTGGAAGTCGCGCGAGATGATGGATGCGATCGAGCGCTGGCAACGCGAAGATCCGGATTCGATCATTGTTGTCTTTGGCGATCATCTTCCACTGCTTGGGCAGAATTTTGCCGGCTATGCGGAATCAGGCTTCCTGGGCGGTGCCGATGATCAGACTACGCCAGGAATCCAGGCGCGTATGACCCAGACACCGCTGCTGGTCATCGACGGCCGCAGAGGGCCACAGCAGCTGGGTGCCCTGCCGATGTACCGCCTGCCATCGATACTGCTGGGGCTTCTCGGACAGCCGGCCAAGGGCATTGCCGATCTGGCGGCGCCGCCCAGGGGGCTCGCCTTGCGACCGCTTCCGGGGCGTGTGGTTGGGGTCGATCGTGACGGGCGGCCATTCCTGTGCCAGGGTGGTGATCGCACTCCGCCATGCGCTGCAGTGGCGGCCTGGCAGGCGGATACCGAGATTCTTGCACACGACATTTTTGCCGGTTTTGGTCACGCCAGCGACTGGCAAGGAATGGTTCGACCCGACCTCGTCGCCAGGGTAAAATAATGATTGTCCGCCCGCTCCTTGTAACCGATGTCGACGTTGTGCAGGAAATGGTCCTGGAATTCGGCGCCTATCTCACGGATCTTGGTGATTGCTGGCGGCACAATTTTACGGCGGAGCGCTACCTCAGCGATGGTTTTGGGCCTGATCCGGCCTTTCGCGGCTTCCTGGCTGAAGGCAATGGCCAAGCCCTTGGCTATCTGCTGATGGCACCCAACTATGATGTCGACCAGGGAATCCGGATCGAGATCGTGATCGATCTTTGGGTGCGCGCGGCAGCGCGTCGTAGCGGAGCCGGTCGCGCGCTGATGCAGACTGCCGGCGCGGCGGCGCTGGCAGCCGGAGCCAGGCAATTGCTCTGGTCGGTCTATCGTCCCAATCGCCTTGCCACCGACTTCTATCTGGCGATCGGCGGTCAGATGGTGCGGGATCTCGACTGGATGTATCTGGACCTCGCCAAGCCCGAGTAAATCCGGTGCCATAGTCATCTGGTGCTTGGCGCGACAGGGAATGGCCGGATCCGCTATACTGGCAGGATGCTGATGCGCAGGTCGCTGTTACTTCTTGGCACGATGATCGTCCTGCTGCTCTCGGCGGGGGTCGATGGCCGGCCAGCCGTCGCCCTCGAAATTCGAGGTTCTCACTTCATCGATCAAGGGCAGATCCTGCGGCTCAAAGGTATCGCCATGGGCGATGTCGGTGATTTGCCCGCCGACCAAAACCCCTATCCGGAGATCGCTCAAGAGTGGGGCGCCAATATTGTGCGACTGTCGATCCATCCAGGCTATTGGCGTGACGATTCCGTGGGCGCGCTTGCGCGCCTGACGCAGCATGTCGAATGGGCGCGCGCCGCCGGTCTCTATGTCATCATCGACTACCATGCCATTGGCTGGCCGGATGGCTATGTGCAGCAGTTCTTCGTCGCGTCCGACACTGAAACGACGGACTGGTACGATACGCGCATGTCGCTGGCGCTCGATTTCTGGCGCGCCATTGCCAGCACGTTCAAGGATGACGACATCCTGTTCGAACTGTGGAATGAACCCGTGTCCGGCAAGGACGAGGATATGGAAGGCGACGGCGCGCGCTGGCGGGACCTCACGCCCTACTGGCAGCAGCTCACGCATCTCATTCGCGGCCAGGGCAACAGCAACGTCATCCTGGCCGCCGGCTCGCATTGGGCCTTTGATCTTTCCGGCATTGAGGATTATCCATTGCCAGATGCCAACACGGCCTATGTCTGGCATGTCTATCCAAGGGGCGATCTCAAGAACTGGGAAAAACCCCTGGCGGCACTCTCCGAATCGAAGCCAGTCATCGTCACGGAATGGGGCTTTGAACCCGGGTCAAAGGAACATTGGTCCGGTACGGCGAAGAATTTCGGCGAACCTTTCGTGGCTATGATGGACAAATACAGATTGTCTCATGCCGGCTGGTGCTGGAATGTCGATTACGGTCCCAGCTTGCGCGGCTCCGACGGCAGATCTCTCACGCCGTGGGGTGCCTTCCTCAAGCGCTATTTGCGGGTGAACTGATCCCGCGCAGCGGGTCCTGCCACCAGCGTTTCCGGCACCAGATTTGGCAGGCGGATGATGACACTGGTGCCTTGATGCAGCGCCGACCGAATTGACAGAGTTCCGTCATGCAACTCGACCAGGGATTTGGCGAGAGGAAGACCAAGGCCCGAGCCCGTGTTCTGACGCGCATAGGCGTTGTCGAGTTGACCGAAGACGGTGAGCGCGCGCGGAATGTCCGCTTCCGCCATGCCGATCCCGCTATCGGTAACGACGATTTCAACGCCACTATCGATGCTGCTGTCAACTCTGGCGGCGCGAACGGCGATCTTGCCGTCGCGCGGCGTGAATTTGAGCGCGTTGCCGAGCAGATTGACAAGCACCTGCTTGAGTGCCCGCGGGTCAGCCTGGACGATCAGGTCGGCTGGTATGTCGTCAGCAACCAGCATCAAGTCCTTCTGTGCCGCCTGTACCTTGATCAGGGCTAGGCAATCGTCCACCAGCGTGCGGACGAGAAGTGTTTCACGATAGATCTCCATGCGCCCGGCCTCAATCTTGGAGAGATCGAGGACCGAGTTGATCAGTGACAGAAGGTGCTGTCCGCTGGTCCAGATGTTGCGGGCATACTCCACGTAGCGAGTCTCGCCCATGCGACCGAACAGTTCGAGGGCCATTGCTTCCGAATAGCCATTGATGGCATTGAGTGGCGTGCGCAGTTCATGACTCATATTGGCGAGAAACATGCTCTTCGTTCGATTGGCGCGTTTGTAAGCGCCGGAGCAATAATCCCTCACTGAAGCGGCCGGATAATCTGGTTGCGCCGGAGTAAAAGTCCGGCAGCAGATAGCCTTTTGCCTGATTGGCGGAAGGCGGAGGGATGAAGGGCGTGGAGTTATATGGACGGGTTCGCCATG
>NZ_CAMDRA010000164.1 GCF_945906275.1 Dongia mobilis | reverse complement strand
CAAGTGCCGCCTTCGCCATGCCATAGCTGCCCCAATTGCCGTGCAGCGTCGCGGTTGAAGAAATGTTGACGATGGCGCCACCGCCAGCAACCTTCAGCGCCGGCAGGGCAAAGGCGGAAACGAAATAGGCTGACTCGAGATTGGCGACCATCAGCTTGCGCAATCTCTCGCCGGGCGCATCAGTCGCCTCGACACCGGACCGCCTGGCGCCGGCACCGGCATTGTTGACCACCACATCGAGACGCCCGAATTGCGCCACAATTTCGCCGATCAACGCCTGCGCATCCGCCTCACGGCTCACGTCACAGGAGAAACACCGGGCCTCAGCGGAATGTGGCAGCAGGTCCTTCACAGCGGCCAGGCCGCGATCCGCATTGCGCCCTACAATGGCCACCCTGGCCCCCTCCAGGGCTGCGCGCCGCGCAATTCCGAAACCGATGCCGGTCGTGCCACCGGTGACCAGCACCACCTTGTCCTTGAATCGCATCACCACCCCCCTTGCTGCATGGGGTGATTATGCCTCGGCCCGCCCCTTTGCTCCATCCATCTCGGCAAGTTTCTCCCGCTGAACGTAATAGAGATCCAGCAATTTGATGAAAGCCATGCAGGAGCGGATGGCGTCCTTGGCCTTGAACGTCTTGGGATAAAGCAATGCCTGCAGCCAGAACCCGTCGATCATGGCCGACAGGGCCCCGGCAACCCGCACGGCGATCTTCCTGGCGTCCGGCTTGGCGCGCGGCTGCAGGATGACGAGGTTATAGATCTGGTGTTCCAGCTCCTTGACATAGCGGCGTTCGACCGCCGTCGCTGCGTCGCGAAACTTGTCGCGGAGTTCCGGGTCCGACCAGAAGCTGAACCAGACAGCGAGCTTGGCGCTGGTGAAGACATCGCGGTCGAAATAGGCTTCGACCATTGTCTGCAGGCGCGACCAGGCATCCGCCGGTGCCGCCTGGATCCGCGTGTTCCAGACCAGGAAATACTCGTCCGCCAGATATTTGAAGACTTCCTCGAACAGCTTGTCCTTGCTGGTGAAGTGAAAGTTCATCAGCCCGGTCGATACGCGCGCCGACTTTGCAACCCGGCTCACCGTCGTGCCGTGATAGCCATGGGCGGCAATCACCGCGATGGTCGCCTCGATCAGTTCCTTCTTGCGATTGCTGCGGATGGGGGCGTTCTTGGCCATGATGCCTGTGCTACCGGTCGTGGTCGGTAGTCGGCGCAGGCCGACATTCGTCAGCTGCGGCCGACCATGACGATGACGCGCGCATCCTCACACAATTTCCTTCTTCCGCGGCGGATCGAAGAACATGCGATTCCGCGTCCAGCATTTCACCATGCTGCGTTCGATCTTTTTCTCTTTCGGATACCAGATCTCGATCCACATTTCCGTGCCCGGCTTGGTATAGGCCATCGGAATCTGGGCAAAGGCGATGTTCTTCTTGAGAAGCGGCGACCACATGGCCGAGGTGGTGAGACCCAACTCCTTGGTTCCCTTCTCGTCGGCATAAAGGAAGGCACCAGGTGCAGGCTTCCGTCCCTCGACCTCGATCCCGCTGAGGATGAAGCGCGAGGATCCCTCCGCCTTCTCCTTCTGCAAGGCGCGCTTGCCGACGAAATAGGCATCCTTCTTCAGCGACACCGCCCAGCCAATCCCCGCCTCGATCGGCGAGACACGCTGCGTCGGGCGGATGGCATGATGCGAACCGATATAGTCCACATCGACCAGGATAAAACCGGCCTCGACGCGCGTCATTTCCAGTGCATGCCCGCCCATCGGCGCAATCTTGTAGGGATCGCCGAGCCGGAACAGCGTCTCCCATAGCCATAGCGCATCCGGCGGCTTGACCCAGATCTCATAGCCAAGATCGCCGGTGAAGCCGGCTCGGTCGATCCGCAGCCAATGCCCGTCGACAATCGTTTCCATGATGCCGAAATGCGGCAGCTTGCCGATCCCTTGGACGCCCAGCACCTCCAGGATCGCGCGGGAATTCGGCCCCTGCAGCGACAGGCCGGCCAGTTGCTCGGAGATCTCCTCGATCTCAACCGAGAAACCATAGGCACTCTCGTTCAGCCAATGCAGCTGATGGAGGGCGGCGTTGAGGATGAAGTCGTTCTCACCCAGGCGGAACAGGGTTCCTTCCTCGATCATGCGGCCATCATCGTCGCACCAGGCCGTGTAGGCGACATTCATTGGCGCCACCTTGCTAAGGTCGCGCGTCACCAGGTAATTGGCGAACTTCGCCGCATCCTTGCCCTTGATCGCATATTTGATCAGCGGCGAGACATCATAGACCGTGGCGCCGTTGCGGGTCGCCATATATTCCGATTGGGTGGAATCGTAATAGGCCGGTGAATAATAGCCCTGCCAGCGGATCCATCCAGCGCCATGCATCATGGCTTCCATCGCATCATGGAACGGCGTCTTCTTCAGGAAGGGTTTCAGATGCTGAACGTGAGTCATCAGGCGGCTCCCTTCCTGGCGGTGGTCTTTCGGATATCATTCAGGATCTCGCGCGCGGCATTGGCGCCGGCGGCACCTGAAACATTGCCGCCTGGATGCGCGCCCGCCCCGCACAACCACAGGCCTGGCAGCGGCATCTTGTATTGCTGGAACGAGGCCGCCGGCCGCAGAAAGAACACCTGGTCCAGGGTCACTTCGCCCTGGTGCCACTGGCCACCGGAGAGGTTGAACTTGGACTCGAGATCATGCGGTGTCAGCACTTCCGACGCCGTCACCTGGTTGCGGACACCGGGTGCCACCTGGTCCAGCACATTCAAGGTGCGTTCCAGAACCTGGGTCCGCGCCTCATCCTGTGTGGTCGTCCGCAGCTTGAAGGGTGCGTATTGGCACAGGATCGACGCCACATGCTTGCCCGACGGCGCCAGGGACGGATCGCTCAGCGTGGGAATGACGATCTCCAGCGCCGGATTATCCGAGACCCGGCCATATTTCGCACAATCGAATGCATGCTCGACATAGTTGGTCGACGGCGCCACCACCATGCGACCCTGGGCCTGCTTCAGCGCATCCGGCAAGCCATCCAGTGCCAGATGCACCTTGGCGACGCAGCCATTCATTCTGAGATGCCGCATGCGGCGCAGGAATTCGGTATCGAGATTGCCCGGCTCGACCAGGTGCAGCAATGTCCGCTGCGGATCGGCGCTCGACGCGACGATCGGTGCGCGGATCTCCTCCCCGTTCGCCAGAACCACGCCGACCGCGACATCCTTCTCAATGAGGATATGACCGACCGGCGCGCTCGTGCGGATGGTGACGCCAGCGGTCTTGGCGGCCTTCACCAGTGCGTCCACCACGGCGCCCATGCCACCCTGCGGCAGGAACAGGCCACCCTGTCCGTGCTTCACATTCATCGAGGCAAGACGATAGAGCAGGTTGAAGACGGTGTTGGGCGAACGCGGCCCGAGATAGACACCGAGCGTCGCCTCAAATCCCAGCAGCCCCTTGACGATGTCGCTTTCGAAGAAATCGTTGGCAAGGTCCGCCACGTTGATGGTGAGGATGCGGGACATTTCCAGCATGTCCTTCTTGCCCATCAGGCGGAGTTGCACCGCGAACATGCCAAGCGCCAGCTTGGTCTGGAAGTCGTTGGCGGCCGGCGACGGGCTGGGCGGCGTCTTCATGAGGAAGCTGCCCAAGGCACCCGCCAGCTTCACCAGTCGTTCCATGCGCGGATGATAAGCCTGTGCATCGGCCGGCGAGAACCGGGCGATCGACGCCTGGGTCGCCGCCTTGTCGTCCGTGATATCGAGGCGCGCACCGCCCGGCAGCATTGCCGAGGTGCCGATCCGGTTCTCTGTTGCCTTGAGCCCGTGGCCCTCCAGCCCCAGATCGCCGATCACCTTGGGATGCAGCGCATGCAGGATGTGTGCAACCGCCGAAGTCCGGTATCCCTTGGCGAATTCCCTTGTCTGTGCGGCACCACCCGGCTGCTCGCGGGCTTCGAGAACCAGCACCTTCTGCCCAGCCTTGGCGAGATAGCTCGCGGTAACGAGGCCATTGTGGCCAGCACCGATGACGATGACGTCATACTGTTGAGCGCTCATCACACCACCCCATGCTTGAAATCGCGCAGCATCTCGCGCGCCGCATTGGCGCCGGGCGCGCCCATGACGCCACCGCCGGGATGCGTCCCGGATCCGCACATGTAGAAATTGTCGAACGGTCCGCGATATTGACCAAGGCCCGGGAACGGGCGGTTGAACAGCATCTGATCCAAGGTCAGTTCACCCTGGAAGATATTGCCTTCGGTGAGACCCACTTCATTCTCGATGTCCCAGGGTGTCCGCGTCTGGCAATGCAGGATGAGGTCTTTGAAGCCCGGCGCGTTCATCTCGATCGTATCCAGCACATCCTTCTCGAAGGCTGACTTCATCTCCGGCGTCCAGGGCTGCTCACCCAGCTTGTAGGGCACGTATTGCACGAAGACGGACATGAAATGCTTGCCCGGCGGCGCCATGGTCGGATCGACCGTGGTCGGGATGACGATGTCGAGGAAGGGCCGCTTGGACCAGGAGCCGTATTTGTAATCATCATAGGCGCGCTCGATATAGTCGAAGTCGCCGCCGATATCGATGGTGCCCCAGGCCGATTCCTTCGGCAGGCCGGCGAATTGCGGCAGGCCATCGAGCGCGATGTTCAGCTTGCCTGAAGAGCCGCGGATCTTGAAATTCTTGGCGTAGGCGTGAATGTCGGGATCGATCGAATCCAGATCCGACTTCTCGATCAGCTTCAGATAGGTGCGCTTGGGGTCGGCATTGCTCACCACTGTGCGGGCATAGATCTCTTCGCCATTGCCCAGCGTGACGCCGACCGCCTTGCCACCGCGGATGATGACCTTGGCCACTTCGGCATTGGTGCGGATCTCGACGCCGGCTTCGGTCGCGGCCGAGGCGATCGCCTTCGAGACCGATCCCATGCCGCCGCGCGCAAAGCCCCAGGCGCCGATCTGCCCGTCGACCTCACCCATGTAATGATGCAGCAGCACATAGGCTGTGCCGGGCGAGTATGGTCCAAGGGCGGTGCCGATGATCGAAGAAGCAGCGGCAAAGCCCTTCCACCGCGGCGTCTCGAAATATTCGTCGAGGAAATCACCGATCGACATGGTCCAGAAGCGGATGATTTCATACATCTGCTTCTCGCCCATGCGGCCGAACTCGCGGCCGATCTTCAGCAGGCCCTCGAGATCATTGCGCTTGCCCCAGGGATTGATCTTGTTCTGCGCGAATGGGTTGAGCCGCGTGGGATCGGGCGGCGTCACCATCAGGAGCGGCTTGATGAAGCGGCACTGCCGGCTGATCTCGGCGGCATAGTGATCATAGGCCTCGGCATCCTTGATCGAATGCCGGCGCAGTGATTCGCGCGTACGGTCATGATCCGAATAGGTGACGATCCCCTCGCCCTCATGATTGGGCGACGAGTTGATCTCGTAGGGAATCACTTGCAGCCCATGCCGCGGGAGATCGAGGAAGCGGAAGATCTCCGGGCGCAACAGCGAGCAGACATAGGAACAGGTCGAGTAGGTGAAACCGGGATAGATCTCCTCCGACATCGCTGCGCCACCGACCTTGTGATAGCGCTCGATCACCAGGACCTTCAGCTTGTTCTTGCCCTCCTTCTCGCCGCCCTTGGCGAGATAGGCGGCGGTGACGAGGCCGTTATGCCCGCCGCCGATCACGATCGCGTCGTATTTGCTCGCCATGTGGCTTGCCCCTGAAACTGAATGCTTGTTCAATTATTGAATGCTTATTCAGTTTCATGCCACCTGTCCAGACCGATTCTGGATGGGCCATTGACCTCTCCCACCCACCCCTTTACCAAGACCCCCGGGGACGCCCAAAAAGACTAGTATTTTCAATGAATATTAACATCCGGCTGGCGACCACGGCCCTCTTCTGCCTGATCCTGGCCGCGGATCCCGCGCTGGCCAAGCAGAAGAACCCCCTGCAACCGCCACCCCCCGCAGTCCCGGTGGGTGATGTTGATGCCGTGCCCCTGGATGCCCCCACGCCGCCGATGCTGGAAGGTACCGGCCAGGCGATCGATGGCGACGAGATTGCCATCGGTGACGTCATCTTCCGGCTGGATGGAATAGCAGCGCCTTTGATGACCGTGCCGCTCGGGCCGGAAGCGCGCGTCGCCTTGCAGGCGCTCATCGACGGCCAGCGCCTGACCTGCGACGTGCTGGATCGCGGCGCTGATGCGCAGCATCTTTCCGGCGTTTGCCGGATCGACGATGACGATGTCGCCGAGGCGATGCTGGCGGGCGGCATGGCCGCGGTCTATCGCCCGTCGATCAGGTCTGACGCCACCTCGCGCGAACGGGCGGCGCGTTATGATGCGGCCGAAACCGAGGCGCGCGGACGCAATCTCGGCCTATGGACGAAACCGCCGGAAGCCGAAGAGATAGCCATCGAGCCGGCGCCGACGGTCGAGCCGACCATGGACCGCGACCTGCTGCGCGGCTGGCTTATTCAGGCGCCGTTCCTGATCTTCCTCACATTGGCCGGACTCATCGCACTGTTTGTCGCCAGCAATCGCAAGCGCAGCCGCGACGACCAGCTGGAAGCCGAGACGCAGGCACTGTTGGCAGCCCTGCTGGGCGAGGTGCTGGCCATTCGTGCTGCGGCCCAAGCGGCATTCGACAGTACGGCCAGTCTCATCCAGGATCTGCCGATTCCGACAGGGCAGCTGGCTGGCCTTGCCTTGCCGCCGGCCACGGTGTTCGAGGCCAATGCCGCGCGCATCAGCTCATTGCCGCGCGAGGTTTCGGTCGACCTGGTGCAGTTCCATGCCCGGCACAAGGTGGTGAGCCCCATCCTGCTGCAGGCCTCGGCATTGCGGTGCGAGCAGCTGCGGGCCTTCCTCGAGGCGCTGATCCAGGCCGCCGACGAGCCGATGGTACGAGCGGAAAAGCTGCTCGACTAATTGTGCTGGGGATAGCGCCGCTCAAGATAGCGGGCGAGCAAGGTCAGCATCACGCAGACGGCGATGTATTCCAGCGCGAGGAAGGTATAGATCTCCATTGGGTGCAAAATCTGCGTCTGCAGCAGGATGGCTCGGCGCGTGAATTCCGCGACGCCGATAGCACCGCCCAGGGATGAATCCTTCACGATCGAAATGAACTGGCTCGTCATCGGTGGCAACATGCGGCGAACCGCCTGCGGCAGGATAATGCGGCGCATGAGCAAGGTCCGCGACATACCAAAGGCAAGGCCCGCATCGATCTGCGCCTTCGAGACGGATTCCATGCCGGCGCGGAAGATTTCTATCAGGAAGGCGCCAGCGTTCAACGAGAGGCCGATGGTCACGGCCGTGAAGGGCGTCATCTGCCGCAACATATCCATGCCGGGCAGTTCACCGAATTCGGGCGGCAGTTCGTTGATGGCGATGGGCAGTGCGTAATAGATCCACAGTAGCAGCACGAAGAGTGGCACCATGCGGAAGCCCTGGACATAGAACCAGACCGCCCGCCGCAC
>NZ_CAMDRA010000163.1 GCF_945906275.1 Dongia mobilis | reverse complement strand
GCCCGCCAGGAACAGCGCTTCGATCTCGGCACGCGAGGTGGAGGAGGGGCCAAGGGTCGCGATGATCTTGGCCTTGCGCTGTCGTCTCATTTTTTTTCGCCCAGTTCTTATGCTTGGTTGATCAGGATGACGCGGAAATCATTGACATTGGTTCGTGTCGGTCCTGTGATGATAAGATCCCCCAGGGCCGAGAAGAATCCGTATCCGTCATTGTCTGCCAGCATGGCCTTGGCACTCAAGCCCTTATCGGCGGCGCGGGCGACACTGTCGGGTGTCAGCAGGGCGCCGGCATTGTCCTCGGTCCCGTCGATGCCGTCGGTATCTCCGGCAGCGGCATATATCCCTCGCTGGCCCTGAAGGGCCACCGCGAGAGCCAGCAGGAACTCGGCATTGCGGCCGCCCCTGCCCTTGCCGCGCACGGTGACCGTCGTTTCGCCGCCGGATATCAACGCCACCGGGGCCGGTGCCGGCTGGCCATGGGCTGCTATCTGTCGGGCGATGCCGGCATGAACCAGGGCCACATCCCGCGCCTCGCCTTCGAGATCACCCAGGATCAGCGGCGTATAACCAGCTGCCCTGGCCACTTTGGCGGCGGCATCAAGGGCATGCTGCGGGGTTCCCAGCATGCGGGTTTCGCCATTTGCCAGCCGCGGATCACCGGGCTTGGGCGTCTCGCAGGCCGGATTGTCGAGATAGGCTTTGACTGCGGGCGGCATCGCCATGCCGTATTTTGAAAAGACGGCGATGGCATCCTCGCGCGTGCTGGGATCGGCGACCGTCGGCCCTGAGCCGATCACAGATGGATCGTCGCCCGGCACGTCGGAGATGAGGAGGCTCACCACCTTCGCCGGATAGGCGGAGGCGGCAAGACGCCCGCCCTTGATCGCAGAGAGATGCTTCCGCACGCAGTTCATTTCGGCGATGTTGGCGCCGGACTTGAGCAGCGCCTTGTTGACAGCCTGCTTGTCAGCGAGTGTCAACCCATCGCCTGGAATGGCGAGCAGTGCCGATCCGCCGCCGGAGATGAGGCACAGGACCAGATCGTCGGCGCTGAGGCCGCGGACCTTGTCGAGGATGCGCCGCGCCGCCTGCTGGCCCTTTTCATCCGGCACCGGATGTGCCGCCTCGACCACCTCGATCGAGCGGCAGGGCAGGCCATGCTGATAGCGGGTCACCACCAGCCCGTCGACGTCGCCGGACCAGGCGGCCTCGACCGCCTTGGCCATGGCGGCGGCGGCCTTGCCGGCGCCGACAACGACCACGCGGCCCTTGGGACGGGGCGGCAAATGGGGCGCCAGAATCTGCAATGGATCGACCGCGGCGATGGCGGCGGCAAACATCCGCTTCAACAAATCGGTTTCGGTGACGCTCACGGACTTCCCCTGATTTTTAAGCAGCGACAGTAGAAACGCTGCCATGCCGGGGTCAAGCAAGGCTGCGACGCTTTTGCGCCCCTAGGCGGCGCGCGAGCTGTCCCCGGGCGCGGTTTCCTGCCCATTTCCCTCGTTTTTGCCGCTGGGCTTTGCCAGAAAAATTCCAGCGAGCACGACCGCACCACCCAGAATCTGCCAGGGACCCAGCCCTTCGCCCGCAAGACCCAGGCAAAGACCGCCGAGGCCAGCGGGTTGATCAGCAGGGTGAGCGAGGAGAAGGCTGCCGGCAGATGCGCCACCGCCCAGTTGATCAGGCTCTGGCCGATGGTCTGGCTCACCAGGGAGAGACCCAGCACGGCGCCCCAGCCGGACCAGGTTTGCGGCAGGATCCGGTCCTCGGTCAGGAGTCCCACTGGCAGCAGGACGAGGCTGGCGACGAGCGAACCCCACAGCATCACCTCGGCGGTCGAGAGATGCCGCCGCGCTTCCTTGCCGCCGCGCAGATAGCCGGCATAGGTGATGGCGCCCACCATGCCGAGCACGAAGGCCAGGCTGCTATGGACGTCGAAACCCTTGTCGCCGCCGGCCAGCAACAACCACACGCCGCCAAAGGCCGCCATCATGCCGATGATGAACCGGAGCCCGAAGCGCTCGCCGAAGAACAGGAAGCCGAAGGCCGCCACCCAAAGCGGCGCGGTATTGCCCATCAAGGTCGCGGCGGCGACGCTGGCGAATTGCAGGCACCAGTGCCAGGCGATGAGGTCGATGGCGAGCGACAGGCCGGCAAACCCCGTGATCCTGAACGCCTGTCGCCGCTCCGGCGGGGTCGACCGCCGCGGTGGCTGATGGCTCCAAACCCAGATCGCAAAGATGGGCAACGCCAACGCCATGCGATAGAAACCGGTCATGGTCGGACCGACTTCGGAAAGCTTCACGAAGATGCCGGAAAAGGAAATCATCACCGCCCCCAGGATCAGGACGGGCAAGGCAAAACGGTCGGGCGAAGGGCCTGATTTCATGGGATTGGACTGATTTCTGGCAGCTGGCGTCGGATGACAGATGATGCGGCGTCTTCTATGCTGACCTGGCTATTTGGTCAACGGCGCTTCCGGTCTTCGGAAGGGATATCGACGGGGCAAAGTCGCGACGTATGTCTATCGATTACTACAACGACAAGCTGCTGGGTCCCGCGGATCCGCCACCCTTCACCCTGCTCAATGAAACAGGCAAGGCACCCCTGATCCTTTTCTGCGACCATGCCGGCCGCGCCTTTCCGCGCAAGCTGGGCAATCTCGGCCTCAGCCAATCCGCCCTCGATCAGCATATCGCCTGGGATATCGGCATCGCCAATGTGGCCGCCATCCTGTCGCGCAATCTCGATGCGCCTTGTGCCATGGCCAATTATTCGCGCCTGGTGATCGACTGCAACCGACGCCTCGATGACCCCACCTCGATCGCACAGGAATCCGACCGGACCTTCATTCCCGGCAATCATGGCCTCGACCAGAAGGCGCGCGACCAGCGTGCGGCGGAAATCTTCCGCCCCTATCACATCGCCGTCGACAAGCTGATCAAGGCGAAGCTTGCTGGTGGTGTGTTGCCGGCGATCCTGTCGTTGCACAGTTTCACGCCGGTGATGAATGGTTTCCAGCGACCCTGGCATTTTGGCATCCTGTGGAATCGCGATCCGCGCCTGCCCTTGCCGCTGATGGCGCGCCTCGCGCAATTGCCTCATGTCTGCGTCGGCGACAACGAACCCTATTCCGGCCGCGACGAGCATGGCTTTTCCATCATCGCCCATGCCGAGGAGATGAGCCTGCCCCATGCGCTCATTGAAATCCGCCAGGATCTTATCAGCGACGATGCCGGTGTCTCGCGCTGGTCCGCCAAGCTGGAAGGCACTCTCAAGGGTCTGCTCGCCGACCCCAACGTGTTCTATTCCCCCGCCGCCAAATGACCGAACCAGCCTTTACCTTGGGGATCGAGGAAGAGTATCTGCTGGTCGACCGTGCCAGCCGCGATCTCGTCGTCGATCCGCCGCGTAGTTTGTTCGAAGAAGCGCAAACGCAGCTGGGTGTCCATGTCAGCCCGGAATTCATGCGCTCGCAAATCGAGATCGGCACCGGCATCTGCACGTCGCTGGGGCAGGCGCGCGAGCAGCTGCGCCGGTTGCGCACCACGCTGGCCGACATTACCGCACACCATGGCCTCGCCATGGTTGCTGCCTCGACCCATCCTTTCGCCGATTGGGGCGGGCAGAAGCACACCGACAAGGAGCGCTACAATGCCTTGGCGCGCGATATCGGCGGGCCGGTGCGGCGCCTGCTTATCTGCGGCATGCATGTCCATGTCGGCATCGAAGACCCGGAACTGCGCATCGACCTCATGAGCCAGGCGAGCTATTTCCTGCCGCATCTCCTGGCGCTGTCGACCTCGTCGCCATTCTGGCGCGGCGCCGATACCGGCCTCAAATCATATCGCCTGGCCGTGTTCAACGAGCTGCCGCGCACCGGCCTGCCTGAGATCTTTGATTCCTTTGGCGAATACCAGCGCCATCTCGACGTCCTGATCAGCGCCGGCCTCATCGAGGATGGCAGCAAACTGTGGTGGGACCTGCGCCCCTCGGCCCGTTTCCCGACCCTCGAGATGCGCATAGCCGACGCCTGCACCCTGCTTGAGGACACCCTGGCCATTGCCGCCATGTACCGCTGTGTGCTGCGCATGCTCTATCGCCTGCGCCGCGGCAATCAGCGCTGGCGGCGCTATTCGGCCATGCTGCTCAACGAGAATCGCAGGCGGGCGCAGCGCTACGGCATCGACGAAGGCCTGGTCGATTTCGGCAAGGGGCGCATCGTGCCGATGCGCGATCTTATCGAGGAGATGCTGGTGCTGCTCCAGGAGGATGCCGAGTTCTTCGGCTGTACCGCCGAACTGGCGCATACCCGCGCAATCCTCGACCGCGGCACCAGTGCGCACCGGCAATTGGCGGTCTATCATGCCGCTATCGCCGCCGGCCTCGACCAGCGCGCGGCCCTCATGCGCGTGGTCGACGGGCTGATCGAGGAAACGACGCGCTTCTAGAAGGAATGAATTGATGGACGACAAGACCAGGGTTGAACTCGAAGCTGCCGCCTTCCGCCGCCTGGTGCAGCATCTCCAGGAACGCACCGACGTGCAGAACATCGACATGATGAATCTGGCCGGATTCTGCCGCAACTGCCTGTCGCGCTGGTATCGCGAGGCTGCCGATGCCCGCGGCCTGAGCGTCCCGGACCCGGCCGCCCGCGAGATCGTCTACGGCATGCCGTATGACGTCTGGAAGGCGAAGTACCAGGCCGAGGCATCAGCCGAAAAGAAGGCCGCGTTCGAGCTGAACAAGCCGAAGGATTAACGTGGAAGGCTAGTCCGTCGGCAAGGAGCGCAGGAAGTTCTGCACCTCGGTCTGCAGATGGGTCGATTGCGCGACCAGGCTTTGGACGGCATTGGAAACCTCGGTCGCCGTGACGCCGGTATCGTTCGCGACCACCTGGACGTTCGAGATGATCTCGGTGGTTTCCCCGGTGCGCTGCGAAACGGACTGCGCCGAACTCGCGATCTCGCGCGTCGCCTGATTTTGCTGTTCGACCGATGAGCTGATTTCATGGGCGATGCCGCTGATTTCGCCGATGATGTCGCTGATGGTCCGGATCGCCTCGGCCGATTTGCCGGTTGCAGATTGAATGGCGTTGATCTGGGCCGAGATTTCCTCGGTGGCCTTGGCCGTCTGCCCGGCCAGCGATTTGACTTCGCCCGCCACCACGGCAAACCCCTTGCCGGCCTCGCCCGCGCGGGCTGCTTCGATGGTCGCGTTGAGCGCCAGAAGGTTGGTCTGGCTGGCGATATCGTTGATGAGATGGATGATGTCGCCGATCTTCTGCGCGGCACTGGTAAGGTCCGCCACCGACGATGAGGTGACGCTGGCCTGTTCGACGGCGCGCGCTGTGATCTCGTTCGACCGTTGCGCCTGGCGCTGGATCTCCGAGACCGAGGCGGTGAGTTCTTCGGCCGCCGCGGCGATGGCCTGTGCATCGCCCGTCGTGGCACCCGAGGCTTCCGCCGCCTGCGCGGCCTTGGCCGCGTTTTCCCGGGCCACATGGGTCATGCCGCCGGCAAGTGTCGCCACCCGGCCGGTCCCCGTCGTCACTTCATTGATCACCGATTGCACAGCGCGCTCAAAATCGCTGGCGATGCGGCCAAGGACGGCGCGCTGTTCGGATTTCGCCCGCGCCTCGGTTTCGCGCTCCTGCTGGGCGGCATGTTCAGCCTCACGGTGGGCAGCTTCCGCTTCGCCCAGGGCCAAGGCCGCGCTGGAGAGCGCGCTGGCCAGGTATTGCGACACCCAAATCAGCACGCCGGCTTCGATGAGCACGATCACCGCGTGCAGCACGACGCGGAAGAAATCGCCGCCACCGGGGAAGATCGCCGCCGGCAGCAGGAAATTGAGCGATAGATGGTGGAGGGCGATGGTGACCGTGCCGGCGAGGATGGCGCGCCAGTCGCAGAACGCGGTCAGCATCGCGAGCGAGGCGAAGAAATACATGTGGATGTCGATCTGCCAGGCCTGGTTCTCCATCACCGCCACAAGAAGGCCGATCATCAGCATCATGGCGACCGATTGAAACAGCTGCAGGCTGGTGCCCGTGCTCATCCAGCTGAAGACAGCGACCGCGAGCGCGATCACCAGCGCGATACCGGACAGCCAGCCCAGACCACCCACCACCAGCCATTCCAGCAATGCTACCACCGGCAGATGCAGGCAGATGTAGACGGCGAGGATCCGCGCCACCTTGGCGCGCAAACTGTCGATCGAATTCATGATTCTGGCCCCGCAGATGAAGTGGAAACGCAACCCAGACTGTCATTGGCGCGCAGCACCAGATTGGCGCCGGCGGCATAGAGCCGGTCGATGAAATCGGCGCTGTCGCTGATGGCGATGATCGAGCCCGGCATGCCGCCCGGACCCAGCATGCGGCCACCGGCGCGGAGTACGGCGGCCAGCGCGTCGCCCTGGACGTCAAAGACGGCAACCGGTTGCGCCGCCTCGGCCGTCGGCATCACGCGCACGACCCCCAGCGCGCCGATCCCGAGGATGGCGAGTGCGAAGGCTGGCAGGAATGGCCGCCATGTGGCGGATCTGGCGTTCATGCGGTGACCGATCGTGAAATTGACGAAACGCGTCTGACCGCAGATTAGAGGGGGTTTACAAAGACATGATTAACGTGAGGGATTAAATTACCATTCCGCACTGCAGCATCGCACCTTTATTGCGCGGGTGGGATCGGCTCCGATTTCGGCTTCCAGCGCCACACCACGATGCCGAGGCCGGCGAGGATGATGATTCCGCCCAAAACCAGCCCTTCCGAGAGTTTCTCGCCCAGCTGAAAGGTCGCCGTCGCCACCCCGAACACCGGCATGAGCAGGGTGAACGGCGTCAGTTCATCGATCCGGTGCCGCATCAGCAACCAGTACCAGATCGAACAGGGCAAGGCGAAGCCGAAGACGGCTATGCCGATGACACCCAGCCAGCCCTGGAACGGGATGGCGGTGATGGTCGGCATCAAATTCTCACCCTCAACCAATAGCGCCATCACGATCATCTGCGGCGTCGCATAGCGGGCGATGGCGGCATAGAGCCTGGTGCCGTGATCCTTGGCGACGATCGGAATGACGGCCAGGGTCGTCGCCCAGGAGCTGACCCAGACCAGCATGGCGAGGATGCCGAGATAGTCCGACGTGGCATCCGGCTTGCCGATCACCACCGCGACGCCGACCAGGCAGAGGAGTGCCCCGAAGCCGTTCTTGAAATTCGGCTTGTCGCGGCCGAGGAACCAGGACGCGATGATCGCGATCGGCACGGAGAGCTGCATCAGCAGCACGGCGGTCGAAGCCGGCAACAGCATCAGCGCGTAGTAGACGGCCGTGCTCTGCAAAGTGCCGCCGAAGAAGGCCAGCAGGAACAGCGTCTTTCGCGGTGTCTTGGCGCGTGGATAAAAGGGCGTGAGGATGGCCGCCACGACCGCATAGACGATGGTGACCAACAGCACCGGCGGAAACCAATCCTCGACCGCGGGCTTGGCCAGCGTATAGATCGGCCCCCAGAGGATCTGGATGAACACGGCCAGCGCGATATGCAGGAGGGGCATCGAAATCTCGGGTTCCGGCGGC
>NZ_CAMDRA010000162.1 GCF_945906275.1 Dongia mobilis | reverse complement strand
GTTCTTTTCGCGGGCCTTGCGCGCCAGCATCATCGACTTTCGTGCATAGGCAATCGTATCGACCAGGACCAGGCAGCTCTCTTTCGCTGGCGATTGCAGAACCTCCGAGAAGGTGCCAGCAGTCCCCTCCGCAAAACGCACGCCGGGGCGCGCGTATTTGAGACGATTGGCGAAATCTAGCGCCAATCCCTTACTGGCCTGAAAACCACAGACAAAGACCGAATTGCGCTCAACCAGGAGGTTGACAGCCCCGGCCCACTTCTTGGTCCCAGCCAGTTCATATGCCTGGATAACAGCCTGCAGCTCGAGTTCGAGGCTTTCGGCCAATCCGTCATGGCGGACCCTGAACCGCTCCAATGCATTGTCAACGTCCGGATGATCGCTGCCATTCTTGCCGCGGATCGCATTCTTGAGGTCGCGGAGATTGCGGTAACCGAGAGATCGGATGAACCGGATGACACTCATCTCGCTGACACCCACACGACCGGCGATGGAGAGGCCGGTCTCGAAGGCAATCGCCTCGAGATTGTGACGCAGATAGAGCGCTATATCCTGTTCCGTGTCAGACAGGGTTCCGGACCGATCGCGTAACGCCTTTTCAAAGCCCTCGACACCTTCCGGCGCCGACGGATCAGCCTTGGTGCGCCTGGTTCCAGTCTTAGGCATGCTGCGGCTCCACGGGAACTGGGTCGGCGCCGAAAAGTTTGGGAACGGAGGCCAGCAATTCTTGCGTATAGGCTTCCTTCGGTTGCCCCAAAACGTCGCTTACCTCACCCATCTCCACGATGCGTCCCCCTTTCATGACCGCCACTCGGTCGCAGAAAGTTCTTACTACGGCAAGATCATGGGAAACATAGATCATCGTCAGGCGCTGACTGTCGCGCAGGCGGCGCAACAGATCAAGAATTTGCGCCTGGATGGTGACGTCGAGAGCCGAGGTAATCTCGTCGGCGATCAGAAGGCGCGGCGACAGGGCCAGGGCCCGCGCGATGCCGATGCGCTGGCATTGACCGCCAGAGAGTTCATGGGGGCGCCGTCGGGCGAGATCCGGGGACAGCTCCACCATTTCCATCAATTCACCAACTCGATGACGGGCGGCCTTTGGCGTCATCAGGCCATGCTGGATCATCGGTTCGGCAATAGCTTCGCCGACCGCAAGACGCGGATTGAGGGAATCGTAGGGGCTCTGGAAGATCATCTGCGCCGAGCGCCGAAAGCGCCGCAGCGCGTCGCCGGTGAGCGCCGTGACGTCCTGGCCGTCACAGTGAAGCGTCCCACCGGACGGTCGGATCAGGCCGATTATGGAACGGGCGATCGTGCTTTTCCCCGACCCGCTTTCGCCGACGATGGCAAGGCTTTCTCCTGACCGCACCTCGAAGGAAACCTCGTCGACGGCGCGGAATGTCCTGTCGCTTCGCGTTAGAGTCTCGCGTATTCCGGCCGGCCGGGGAAAACTGACGACAAGATTGCGAACCGCAAGCAATATCGGCGCTGCATGGGTTGCCGTGCTGCGTACAGCCGGCTGTCTGCGGCCGGGTTGCGAGGCGATCAGAAGCCGGGTGTATTCATGCTGCGGGTCGGCAACGATGGTGGAAGTCTCGCCCTGTTCGACAATCTCGCCCCGGCGCATCACCATGATCCGGTTGCAGAGTTGTGCAATCACGCCGAGATCATGGGAAACCAGGACAATGGAGAGCTGCCGGCTCTCCTTCAGGCCTTTCAACAGCTCCAGGATGCGCGCCTGAACGGTCACATCGAGTGCGGTGGTCGGCTCATCCGCCAGCAGGAGCCGCGCGCCGCATGAAATGGCTGCAGCGATCATGGCGCGCTGTTTCATACCGCCTGAGAGCTGATGCGGGTAGCTGTCGATGCGTCGCTCTGGCTCGGCAATCCGGACGTCTTCAAGCACGCGAATTCCGGCAGCGCGCGCCTTGCTGGCGGAAATGCCCTGGTGCTGGCGTAGAGGTTCGCCGATCTGGGCGCCGATCTTCATGATCGGGTCGAGATGGGAAGATGGATTCTGGAAGATCATCGAGATGTCGCGACCGCGAATCTTTTCCATCTCGGATTCAGCCATGGTCGCAAGATCTTTGCCCTGGAACAGGATTTGACCGCTGAGACGGGCGGCGGCGGGCAGTAGGCCGAGGACAGCGCGGCAGGTCACCGACTTGCCCGATCCGCTCTCGCCAACGATGCCCAGGATATCCCCCGGCATAATGTCGAAGCTGACGTTCCTGACCGCTGGAACTGCGCTCCCCGCGGCCACAATGTCGACCGAGAGGTTTCGGATGGAAACCAGTGGCGCGACGGTGGATGTGCTCATTTCCTGACACCCAGTCTGCCGGCCAGGCCATCGCTCAGCAGCAGGAAGCCGAGGCCGAGGCTGGCGGCGGCCATGCCGGGAAAAAGGCAGATCCACCAACCCATGGTGACGAAGGGCTGCCCATCGGCGATCATGACGCCCCATTCCGGTGTCGGCGGCTGCACGCCGAGGCCGACAAAGCCGAGGCTGGCGCCAGCCAGCATCACCATTACCGCATCGCTCATGGCATAGACGGCAATGGGGCTCAGTGCCTTGGGCATGACATGGCGGAAGAGGATGTAAAGCGGCGGGTAGCCGAGGCCGCGTGCGGCCTGAATGAACTCGGCTTCCCGCAGCACCAGGCCCCGCGCCCGGATCAGGCGAGCATAGGAAACCCAGCCGACGAGCGCCAGCGCCACGAAGAAATTGTCGAGGCCGGGCCCCAGCATGCCGACGATGGCAATGACCAGCACCAGGAACGGGAAGGCGACGGTGATGTCGACCAACCGCATCAGAATGGAATCGATCCAGCCGCCGAAGTATCCGGAGACCAGGCCCACTACGACACCGATTATCAAGGGCGGAAGGACGCCTAGGACGCTCATCAGGATATCGATCCGCGCGCCCATCAGGATGCGTGCCAGCGCGTCTCTTCCCAACTGATCGGTGCCAAGCCAGTGGTCGGCATGCGGCGGCTGCAGGATGGCGACAAGATCAATTTGATTTGGGTCTACACCTAGAATGGACGGGCCGAAGATCGCCAGGAAAAGCCAGGCGGACAGCAGGCTCCCGCCGATGGAGATTTCGATGGAACCGCGGCTGCGTGCGCGAGGAACGGCAGTGGAAAGGCCAAGGTGGCTCACAACTGCACCCGCGGATCAATCCAGGTCGATATGAGGTCAACCGACAGTGTCACGATCACGGTCCCGAGCGCGTAGAACAGCGTCAGGCCCTGGATCACGGTATAGTCGCGAGCAAGCACTGCTTCGATCATCAGACCACCGAGACCCGGCACGGCATAGACGATTTCCACGATGACCGACCCACCGATCAGGAAGGCAATCATCACGCCCAACAGATTGAGGGTGGGCAGAAGTGAATTGGGCAGAATGTGTCGGCCGAAAATATAGCGCGCCGGCAACCCCTTGGCCCGACTTGCGACGACATAGTCCGCCTCCATCTGTTCCAGGATCGAGGCGCGGAGATTGCGCACCAGCATCGGGACGAGCCAGACCGAGGTGCTGAGTGCTGGCAGAAACAGGTGGTGAAGGTGGTCGATGAAGCCATCGCCATAGCCGCTGACGGGAAACAACCCGAGCTCGACGCCCAGAAACCGCGCCAGCATGATCCCCAGCCAGAACACCGGGATGGTCATCCCTATGACCGACAGGATGCGGATGATCTGATCGACCGGCTTCCCGGCATGACGTGCGGCGACGACCGAGAGGATCACGGTCGCCGGAATGCTGAGGACCAGAACATAGGTGGCGAGGAACAGCGTTCGCGGCATCACGCCGAGAATGAGATCAAGGACAGGCAGGCGATAACGGATGGATTGCCCAAGATCACCCTGGAGCAGATTGCCGGCATAGGAGAGATATTGCTTCCAGAGAGGGAGGTCGAAGCCAAGCTGTGCCCGGACCGCCGCCACGGTTTCCTCGGTCGCCCGATCGCCCAGCATCAGCCGGACAGGGTCGCCGGGCGACAGCTTCACCAACAGAAAAGTAACGATCGTGATGCCGATGAGCACCGGCAGAAGCTGAACGAGACGAAGGCCGATTGCCGGGATACGCGACATGACGGGCAGGTACTTCCTTGGATGATCACTGGACCGCCCGCTACCAGGCGGCCCAGGATGATATCAGCACCACGACGGCATCCAATGCCGTCGATGGATCACGGTTGGACCACTTCGGTCTCTTCGAGGGTCCATTGCAGCGACGGGGTCATCATCAGCCCCTTGATCCGGTTACCATAGGCGTTGGCATAGGGTGGATAGTAGAGGGGAATCTGGGCGACCTCCTCAGTCGAGATGGTCTGGATTTCCTTGTAAAGCGCACCGCGCTTCACCGGGTCCAGCTCCCGTGCCGCCGTTTCCGTCAGCTCGTCCACTTTCGCGTTGTTGTATTTGGTGTAGTAGGATTCAGACCCGCAGGTCCCGCACAGGGCCCAACGCACAGCAAGATCCGGATCGGGTGTTTCATTGTACCACCAGGTCGGCGCCGCATCGTAATCCGCTCCCGGAACCCGTTCCCACCAGACGCCCCCATCCACCTTTTCGATCTTGGCGTTGAGGCCGATCACCGCCCACTGGGCCTGCAGCAGAACGGCCAAGCGTTCGCTTTCCGCGCTGTCGGTGATCAGGATCGTCGCCGGCTTGCCGTCATAGGAGGATTCCTTCAGCAGCTTCTTGGCGTCCTCTACATCATAGCCGAGACCCGGATTATCCTTGTCGTGGAAATCCACGGCACCCGGCAGCGTCGTATTGGCTGTCGCCGCGTAGCCGAAAGTCATCGCCTTGGTAACGGCAACGGTATCGATGGCATGTGCCGCCGCCTGGCGCACCTTCAGATCATTGAACGGCGCCCGGGAATGGTTAAGCAGCGTCATGAAAATGACCGTTGACGGCTCCAATGGCATGCTGATGCCATCACGTCCTTTGAGATCTGCGACCTGCGACCAAGGCACACCCCGTGCCGCGTCGAGTTCGCCGGCGATCATCATGGTGACGCGCGTATTGTCGTCCACGACCTCGATCAACTCGGCGCCGTCGTTCTTCGGATAACCTTCCCGCCAGTAATGCGGGTTTGCCGCGAGGATGAGCCGGTCATTCGGGCGCCATTCCTTGACAACATAGGGACCGGACGTCACCGGTGTCGTCGTAAAGGCCGCCTCGCCGCGCGTTTCGACATCCTTCTTGGAGACGATGCCGGTATTAAAGACTTCCAGATTGCCGACAAACGGCGCAAACGCGGATTTGAGGGTGAGAATTACGGTTTGGGCATCGCCGGCTTTTGCTTCCGCCAGCTGCTGCAGCGGCGCCGAATAGGCCGATTCCTTCAGGTCGCGCACGCGCAGTAGACTGAAAACAACATCATCCGCCGTGATCGGCGACCCGTCAGAGAATTTTGCGTCGCGGATTTTCAGCGTGACGGTCTTGCCGTCATCCGACACCGCCCAGCTTTCGGCGAGGCCCGGCTCCAGCGACCCATCGGCCGCGCGGCGAATCAGGCGGCCATAGAGCTGACCGTAGGTCTCAATGTTGCCGGCGGCGGCGGAAAGCGCCGGATCCAGGGTCGTGGTCCTGTAGGCGGATGCGATGCGGACGATGTCCTCGGCATGGGTGGCGGCAGGGGACGCCAGCGTCAGGGCTGCGAGCAAGCCCACCGCCCTTCCCAATCGTTTCAGATTCATGTGTCAGCTCCCGGTTTGTGCGGGGGTCCGGTCGAACCCCACGTCATTGCTCCCCGCGAACTATGTTATAAAAATCCCTGACTTTTCAATTTAAGTTATATCTACACCATACCTCGATCTTCGACGGGTGTCCTTCATCAAAGCAATTGAGACTTCATAGGCGGCGATTCGGGAGCTTGTGGCGTCCGAGGCATTTGGGCGAAGGCCAATGCTCGATTTGAGCTCGAACCGACCTATCGGTTCTTGCCAAAAGCCAAAGTCGAGACCTAGGTTCGGTCAACACGTGCGGCTGCTGGGATTGGCACTCTGGTCGATCCCGGGTAGTCCATTCCGGGTAGTCCATTCCGGGTAGTCCATTCCGGGTGGTCAATTCCGGGTGGTCAATTCTGGGCCGTGCATCTGGAATCACTCGGGCAGCGTCCCCGGCCGCTCCTGCCCTCATCGAGGCTGGGCCCCATTGAAGCTGGGCCCCATCGGAGCTGGGATCGGCCGGCGGAGTTGGCCGGCTCACCTGCCGACCGGAGGGGACCGCCTGACCCATGCGATCCCGGGGGACCCGCTGCCCGCGTGGTCCAGGGGGGATCGGTGCCCTCGCCGATCCAGGGAACGAGGTCACCCTCGTCACGTGGGACCAGCATCCCGCTGGGTCCGGAGGGGATCGGTCTTCCTTCCGATCCGGGAGGCTGATCGACCACCAGCCACGGTGCGCCTTTCCCGACAAGGACCCCGACGCGGGGTTTCCGGCCTGCGCCGCGAAGGCCCCGCCGGCGCCACGCGCCGAAGAGCCCACGGCTTGCGCCGAAGACAACCGAGCAATTCCAGATGAACGGCCACAAGGATTGCGTCTCACCTGCAGGTAAGAGAGCCCTTAAGCCGGCGGTTTCAAGTTCAGTTTGCGCGCAATGGAATAGTATCGTATTCCTATTGACTTGTCAAGAACAAATAGGCAACCATAGGCTCCCTCGAAGCCCGCTGAGGTCGGCCACAGGGTCACTGCTTGATCGTTCTGGCGCCTGGAGTTGATGCCTGGAGATCTGATAGCCGGAGAGTGTGTCGATGCCCGAGAATACCGCCGACCTGACCTTGTCGCTGCTGCGCCGCGTCGATTCCAAGCTCGACCTGCTCACGGGCGACGTGCGCGAGGTGAAGAACCGCCTTGGCATTCTTGAAAGCCAGTATGCCAGCATCTCCAACCGGCAGGACCGGATGGACGGTCGCATCGAGCGGATCGAGCGACGACTGGAAATCGCCGACGCTTGACGGCGGCGGGGTTGAAGGCGAGGACGATGCCGAAAGTGATCTGATGCCCGCCTACGACTTCATCCTGAGCTTCAAGCTGCCGAGCAACAGCGACGATCCGGCAGCGTTCACTGATGCGCTGTTCAAGGCAGGTTGCGACGACGCGACGGTCGGTGTCGGCAAGCTTGGCACCATCGCGCTCGATTTCACGCGCACGGCAGCCAATGCGGAGGCTGCGGCCCGGTCGGCTATTTCCGCTGTTGAGGCCGCCATTCCAGGCGCCGAGTTCGTCAACGTGAAATGGATTTCGTGATAACGGACTCCCTGCCCCCGTCGTTCTCCAGTCACCAGCGGATGTGAACAAGTGTGGCGCCTGGCGCATTGCCGGACCGGGCGCTTAGGGGGAAGGATGGTGCCGGACCGGGACGCAGTCCTGCGCATCGGATGAGGAGAACCGGCATGTCACGCGCCCGCTACGCCCTCGCATTTGCCATCATCGCCCTGTTCACCCTCGCCCTGCCGCGCGCCGGGCGGGCAGATTGGGCCTATACCGAATGGGGCATGAGCCTCGACGAGGTGATCGCCGCCAGCCCGGTGAAACTGACCCCGCTCGATGAAAAGGTGCAGGCCCAGACCCGGGAATATATCAGCGACGGACGCAGCGCCG
>NZ_CAMDRA010000161.1 GCF_945906275.1 Dongia mobilis | reverse complement strand
GCCGTCGACCCAAACGGTCGGCTTCAAGGGTGCGGGAAGACGCTTCAGTATGAAGGCGGTTCGCTGGCCCTGCTCGTGAACGCCCAAGGTGGCGGCCAGATTCTGCGCCCGGACTATGGCGAGCTGGGCCTGGCTTATACAACCATCGAGCTCCGCCTGGCGCTTGGTCAGGCTGGCGCGGGTTGTGGCTACCTTGCTGTCTTCGGGCGGCGATCCTTCGATGGGGGCGGGGCCAAGACTCTGCAGCTCTGCGCTGACCGACTGCAGGGCCTGCTGGCTGGCTCCCCGCAAAGCCTGGGCGCTGACGACAATAGCGGACAGGTTTTGCGACGTCGCTGCCATCTCCGGCGGTGGAAGATCGCCTTCCTGCAGCAGAAAGGCCTCGGCTGCCTTGAGGGACTTTTCCCATTGGGCGATTTTCTGCGACGCTTCTGCCAACGGCGCCGGCTCCGGCGCAGTCTGCGCGTGGGCGGACCAGGCGAAGATGGCGAGGAGGAGGGCAGTAAAGCTGAAAAACGCGACGAAAGAGCGGCTTGCCCGCATTCTGGCGCCTTGAACTGTGAAATGGACACTGATTGCGACAGAGTAGCTACCTCGGCGCTGAAGTCCAGGGTCTACACGCCGCATTCGGGCCAAGGTGATACGCGCTGGCCCTGATCATGCCGGAACACCGGACCGGCGCTTTGGTTTCCGACGGCCGTCACTTTCTAGCCAATGGGAAGGGCGCCCGGACCAGTCACGGTCCAGGCGCCCTGTTTTCACAAGCCCAGTTGTTCTTAGATTCCGATGAACGGTTGCATCAGGCGGCCGATCCAATTGCCAAAGCGCAAGGGCGCATCCGTGACCGCGAGGCAGATGCAGACATCTTCCGTCCCTGCCACGGGCCGATGCTGGATGCTTTCATCGGCCATCTCCAGATCGCCGCGGACAAATCGTTGGCCCTGGGAACGGTAGCTACCATTCAGCACCAGCGTGAGCTCCGTTCCACCGTGGCTGTGATCGAACACCGAACGACCCGGCGCGATGCGCAGCAGCCGCGCGGTCACACCGTCCGCCGCTACCAGCGGCATATGCTGGATGCCGGGGCCGAGAGTCCGCCATTTGTCCGTATCCACATCGCCACCCACATAATGCCGCAACGGTGCGGGCAGCATGATCTGCGAGGCGGGTGCGTGTCTGCTGAGCTGACTTGCCCCAATCGTCGCCATGGCGGGTGTCTCACCGCGCACGCGCGCCAACGTCGCCGACAAGGCATCAGGCGCCATGGCCATCTCGGGAAGTTCCTCGATCAGGCTCGCGCCGAGCGCCTCATAGGCCGCTGCCTCTCGCCGGCAAGCCGGGCAGAGGGTCAGGTGCGTGGCGAGGGCCAGCGCATTCGCCTCATCCAAGGAACCGGCGGCATAAGCGGCGATAAGCTCTTCGCTGGGGTGATGGGTAATCATGATACAGGCTCTCCAAGTGCCTTGCGAAACCGTTGAAAGGCGAGGCGCATGCGCGATTTGACGGTACCAAGAGGGATGCCGAGTTGTTCGGCTATCTCGGCGTGGGGTTTGTCCTCGAAGAAGGACAAATGGACGATCGTGGCCTGCTCCGACGGCAGGGTGGCCAGGGCCGCACGCACCGCGCGCGCCTGCTGGCCATAATCCAGTTCGGCTTCCGGCGACAACGGGTCATCCGGCATTAATGTTGGATCGTCGAGTTCGACTTCAGGGCGCTTCTGGCGGCGGAAGGCATCGATACGCAGGTTACGGGCGATCGCGAAGATCCAGGTTCCAGCGCCCGCTTTGTCGCTGTCGAACAGATGCGCCTTGCGCCACACCATTGCCATGGCTTCCTGAGCCAGCTCTTCGGCAATATCTTCGGCTGCACCGAGCTTCCGCATGTATGACTTCAACCGCGGCGCATAAAATCGGAACAGTTCCGCGAAAGCAACTTCGTCGGGCGCCGCCTTCATGACGGAAAGCAACTGCGTCATGCGCTCGGAACCGGTCGCCGGCTTAAGATCGCTCATGTCGGGGCTGCTCAAATTCACCTGATTTCCAGACCATGACCGACTCATAGACCGTTTCGGCGTGGGGCGCACCTTTGCCGGGCGTCGGATGACGTGCCGATCGCCCTCGGATTCCTGGGGCACATCTGGCACCAGAACACCAAGGCCGGGGGCTTCTCGCAGGAGCATTGCTGTTTCCATGCCCATAGCTACGGCAGCGGCCGGGCTTCGGATCAGGGGATCCCGGCGGTTTCTTAACCTCTTTGTGCGATTTCCTGGAATGGCTTGTCACATCGTGTGATCCACCACCGACCAAGGCGCGTACCAAAAAGCACAAACACCAAATCGCGACAGGCAGTTACACCTGGTCCCAGATCCCGCGATCCATCACAGAAGTGCTCCGAATGGCCCCCAACGATCAGGCATCCTTTCCTTCCCAAGTAGAAGTACCGTTGATCACCCGGCCGGATTGTGCCGAAGGAGGCCGGCAGAATATCGCGGTGATCGGCTCTGGCATTTCTGGCTTGGCCGCCGCCTGGCAATTGGCCGAGCGCCACAACGTCACTTTGTTCGAGCAGGATGACCGTCCGGGCGGCCACAGTCATACGGTCGATCTCGACCTGCCGGAAGGCCGTGTCCCGGTCGACACCGGCTTCATCGTGTTCAACGAACGGACCTATCCCAACCTGACCGCCCTGTTCAGGCATCTGGGTGTCGCCAGCAGGGCGACCGACATGTCATTCGCGGCCTCGATCGATCATGGCAATTTCGAATATTCCGGGACCAGCCTGCGCGGTCTCTTTGCGCAGCGGCGCAATCTGTTGCGGCCGCGCATGTGGCGCATGATCTCGGATATCCTGCGCTTCTATCGACACTCGCGCCTGGCGACGGGCAGAGGTTCGGAAGAGCTCACTCTCGGCGACTATCTCACGCAGTCCGGTTACGGCGCCAATTTCATTCGAGATCACCTGTTGCCCATGGGTGGCGCCATCTGGTCGACATCGGCCGACCAGATGCTGCAGCACCCGCTGCATTCCTTCGTCAGATTCTGCGACAATCATGGTCTGTTGCAACTCGTGGATCGTCCAAGCTGGCGCACGGTGGTTGGCGGCAGCCGCGCTTACGTGACGCGCCTGCTCGCGGATCGTGACATCAACCTGCAGCTGGGCGCGCGGATATCCGCTGTTTCGCGCGCTGCGGGCCGCCCGACACTGAAATTTTCGGATGGCTGCAGCAGGCGGTTTGACGCTGTCATCCTGGCAACCCATGCCGACCAGGCGCTCGGACTGATTGCCGAACCGACGCAGCTTGAGCGCCGTCTTCTTGGCGCCATGCGCTACCAGTCGAATACGGCCGTGCTGCACGGCGACACCGCTCTTATGCCGCGGCGCAGATCGGCATGGTCAAGCTGGAATGTCATCAGCGACAGCACGGACGTGCTCGCGAACGCGCAGATCTGCGTCAGCTACTGGATGAACCGCCTGCAGCACCTGCCAGTCAAGCAACCGGTCTTCGTCACCTTGAATCCCAATCGTCCCATCCGGGAAGATCTGACCTGGGCGACCTTCAACTACGCGCACCCGCTGTTCGACCATCAAGCGATGGCAGCCCAGCGCCAGCTCTGGAAGCTGCAGGGGCAGGGCGGAATCTGGTTCTGCGGGGCCTATTTCGGTGCCGGTTTCCATGAGGACGGGTTGCAGGCGGGTCTTGCCGTGGCGGAGCGTCTGGGCGATGTGCGCCGCCCCTGGTCCGTCGCCGACCAGTCCGGCCGCATTCATGTACCTGACCTGCCGGCATTCCCTGACTTGGTGCCGGGCGCGGCTATTCTGGCGGTATGATGGAACAGCTGGCGACACATTCAGGTATCTATTGCGGCACGGTCATGCATCGCCGGGTGCGGCCCAGGACTCATTATCTGCGCTATGGCGTATTTTACCTGTTGCTCGATCTGGATGAACTGCCGCGGCTCAATCTGCGGCTGCTCGGCGTTGAACGCAGTGCGCCATTCTCCTTCCGCGCCAGGGATCATGGCGATGGCAGCGGCGATCTCAAGTCATGGGTTCGGAAGCGTCTGGTCGATGCCGGGATCGACGTCGAAGTGGCCCGTATTTCCCTGCTCAGCTTCCCGTGCGTGTTCGGCTTCGTCTTCAATCCGATTTCGGTCTACTTCTGCTATGGCCCCGAAGACCGGCTGGCGGCGACGCTGTATGAGGTCAACAATACCTTTGGTGGTCGCCATATCTATGCCCTTGCCGCCACGGCTGGCCCGGCCGGGACCATTCGCCAGAGCTGCGCAAAGCGCCTTTATGTCTCGCCGTTCAATGATGTCTCCGGCTTCTATCGTTTTGCGGTGCGCCCGCCGTCAGACAAGATAGCTCTCTCGATCGACCAGCATGACGCCGAGGGCCACCTGCTGCAGGCTGCCTTCGCCGGCAAGCGCCATGATCTCACCGACCGTTCGCTGCTGCGATTGCTGCTGGTTTATCCTTTCCTGACCCTGAAAGTCGTGGCTGGTATCCACTGGGAGGCCCTCAAGCTCTGGCTCAAGGGCGTGCCGCTTCACAAACGGCCTCAATCCGTCAATAATCCATCCCAAGCTGATCAGAAAGCACCTGGCATGAGGGGGGATAACCATGGCGGGGTCACTTCAGAGTCGGAACCAGCGCGGGCCGCAACATCATGAGGGGCCGGGACGCTCCATGATGTCGGGCCTGTGGGAAAGCCTTTTCAGTCACGCCTTGAACCACCTCCGCGTCGGTCGCCTGGCGGTGTTGTTTCCGGACGGGCGGCGGCATGCCGTCGAAGGGGCGGAACCCGGACCCGATGCCGAGTTGCAGATCCGTGACTTTCGCGGCCTGCAGCGACTGCTGCGTGGCGGTGACGTCGGCTTTGCCGAAGCCTATATGGCGGGCGAGGTCGACAGCCCGGACCTCACAGACCTCATCGAACTTGCCGCGCGCAATGAAAACGCCCTGGCCCACGCCCTGTCGGGCAAGCGGCTTGTCCGCGTCTGGAATCGCCTGCGCCACCTGATGCGGTCCAACACCAGGTCCGGCGCCAAACGGAACATCGCCTATCACTATGACCTCGGCAACGATTTCTACGGAACCTGGCTCGACCCGTCGATGACCTATTCCTCGGCCTATTTCGAGCGTGGCGCCAACGAATTGCAGGCAGCCCAGGTCGACAAGTACCGCCGCGTGGCGGAACTGGCGGAACTGGCACCCGGCAAGCACGTTCTCGAGATCGGCTGCGGCTGGGGCGGTTTTGCCGAAGTGGCGGCACGCGATTTCGGCTGCCGCGTGACGGGCCTCACCCTCTCCAAGGAACAGCTGGCCTTCGCTCAGGCCCGAATGGCGCGCCAATCGCTCGACGGGCTGGTGGAGTTGCGCCTGCAGGATTATCGCGATTGCCCGGGCCGCTTCGACAGCATCGTCTCGATCGAGATGTTCGAGGCGGTGGGCGAGGCGCATTGGAAGCGCTATTTCGATGTGCTGCGCGATCGCCTGAACCAGGGTGGTACCGCCGTCCTGCAAATCATTACCATCGCCGAGGAGCGCTTTGAAAGCTATCGGCGCAACGCCGATTTCATCCAGCGCTACATCTTTCCCGGCGGCATGCTGCCGACCAGCACGGCCATGCGCCAGCTGGCGACCGACAGCGGCCTGCTGCTGCGCGGCGAGGATGGTTTCGCAGCCTCCTATGCCCGCACCCTGCGCGAATGGCGCGAATCCTTCCTCCATGCGTGGCCGCGGATTCAGCCCCTCGGCTTCGATGAGCGGTTCCGCCGCATGTGGACATACTACCTCGCCTATTGCGAAGCCGGCTTCCGGGCGGGGTCGATCGATGTCGTGCACCTGAAGTTGCAAAGGTGAAATGGCGCGGCGGGTATCTGGTCTATGGCCTGCCGGCATTAGCACTTGCCGTTCCAACTCTGCCAGCTCATGTGCTGCTGCCCAGTTTCTACGCCGGTCCCCTCGGGGTAGGTCTTGCAGCCACGGGTCTCGCCATCTTCCTGGCCAGGCTGATCGACGTCCTCAGCGATCCGATCATCGGCCATGTCAGCGACCAGGCGGGGCGCCGCAAGCCCTTCATCGCCGTTGGCGCGATCTTCGCTGCCGTGGCGTTGGTCGCGTTGTTCGCCCCGCCGGAAGGTGCGGGGGCGATCTATCTCGGCATCTGGTGCACGCTTCTGTACATAAGCTGGTCGGTCGTCATGGTCCCATACACGGCCTGGGGCGCCGAGCTAAGCTCTGACTATCGCGGCCGGTCGCAAATCGCTTCCTGGCGTGAAGGCATGGGGCTGGTCGGCATCACCCTGGCGGCGACCTTGCCGGCAGCCCTGCAGAACAGCGGCTATTCCCTAGCCGATTCCATGCTGGCGACCGCGATCCTGGCCATCGCTCTCGGCGCGCCCGCCCTCCTGCTGCTCCTGCTGTGGGTGCCGGAGGCGGGGCGAAAGGCCCATCACGCTCAAGGCAGTTTCCTCAACGCTTTCCGGGCCGCCGCCGGCAACGCCCCGTTCCGACGACTTCTCGGCGCCTGGTTCATCAACGGTGTCGCCAACGGACTTCCGGCCAGCCTGTTCCCTTTGTTCATCGTGGCGCGGTTGGGGGCGAGCGAGCAGGAACTGGGCATCGTTTTGCTCATCTATTTCGCCGCGGCCTTGATCAGCCTGCCGGTGTGGTTGTGGTTGCTCAAACGGGTCGACAAGCACCGCCTCTGGTGCCTCACCATGTTGGCGGCGATCGCTTCCTTCATCTGGGTTCCGCTGCTGCCATTCGGTTCGGTGGTGGCCTTCGCCGGAATCTGCATTGTCACAGGATTTGCCCTCGGGGCCGATCTTTCCCTGCCGCCGGCGATGCAGGCAGATGTCGTCGATTGGGATCGGGTGCAGCACGGTACCGAGCTGGCGGGACTGTTTTTTGCCTTTTCGAGCATGTCCGGGAAGCTGTCGGCGGCGCTCGCCATCGGCGTCGCCTTTCCTTTGCTGCAACTCCTCGGGTTCGATCCCAAGTTCGCGGAATCGGCCGGCGATGCCGCAGCACCCGGCAGCTTCGCGGTGGCCGTGATCTATGCCTGGGTGCCCTGCGTATTCAAGGCAATAGCGGTGGCGATGATGTGGCGCTTTCCGATCGACCGGCAGCTCCATGCCGAGTTGTCGGCGCGCCTCCACCCCAACGTCTGACCCGGGGTAGCGTCTGTCATGGTGGCAAACTGGTTGAGATTGATCGCCACCGGGACGCTGCTGCTGGCCAGTATGGCGATCGGCGGATGCAGTACGATGAAAGTTGAAGATTTTGCCGGCAAGCAGCCGATCCTAAAGCCGGAAGTCTACTTCCTTGGGGAAACCCGCGGCTGGGGCATGTTTCATGACCGCTTTGGCAGATTGCGACGCCAATTCGTGGTCGACATGGTGGGTGAAATGCAAGGTGACGCGTTCGTGCTCACCGAGGATTTTGTCTATGACGATGGCGAAAAGGAACGGCGGGTCTGGCGGCTGGATCCCTCGGCCGACGGTGCCTATCAAGGTACTGCCGGCGATGTCGTCGGCACGGTGCAGGGGCGTGCCGCCGGCAACGCGTTCAATTGGAAATACCGGCTGGATCTCAAGGTTGGTGATGGGACCTGGCGCGTAGCCTTCGATGATTGGATGTTCCTCCAATCCGATGGCATCGTGCTCAATCGTGCGACCGTCACGCGGTGG
>NZ_CAMDRA010000160.1 GCF_945906275.1 Dongia mobilis | reverse complement strand
CGCCGCCGCGCCATCATAATCGTCGCCGTTGCGATTGAAGATGCAGGCCGAGCGGCCGATGAAGGCGATGAGGTGATCGATCTCGGCCGCGGCCGCCACCGGATCAACCTGGGCCGGATTAACCTGGGCCGGATCGGCCAGTGCCGGATCGGCCTGCGCCGGCGACGAAGCGAGGATCATGGCAAGAAGAAGAAATGCCTTGCACCAGAGCTGCAAACTCATCGCCTCATCTCGTCACAGCAGGTTTTCCCAGAAGCGCGAAAAGCGGCCCTTGATCCGGTCGCCGAGATCGCGTTCCCGCTCCCAGCTCGCCAGATCGATTTCAACGGCATCGGCGATACCCTAGGCAAAGACCGTTTCCAGTTCGCGCGCCGTGTCGGCGCCAAGAACGATGGCATCGACCTCGTCATTGAACAAGACGCTCCGATAGTCGAAATTGGACGAGCCCACCGCCGACCAGACGCCATCGACGACCACGGTCTTGGCGTGCATCACCACATCATGGGTTTCATAGATCCTGATGCCGGCCTTCAGCAAGTCACCATAATGTGTCCGGGCGACTGCGATGGCTTCCGGTGAATCGCTGTTGCCCGCCAGCAGCAGCCGCACGTCGACGCCGCGCCTTGCCGCATCGATCAGGGTTTCCTTCTGCTCCGGGGTCGGCACGAAATAGGCAGCGCTGATCCAGGCCCGTTCCTCGGCATTGCGCAGGGAGGAGATGAGGGTCACGTAGAAGCGCGGAATCTCGTCCTTGGGTGAACTGCCGATGATCCGGACAATCTCGTGCCCCGTCGCGACGGCGGCCGGTGCAACTTGCCCAGGGGGCGGCGGGTCGCCCGCCTCTTCGCGCCACTGTGTCCAGAACAGCGCCTGCAACTCCGCAGCGGCCGGCCCCTCGATGCGGATCGCCGTGTCGCGCCACGTCTCGGGCAAGGCGGGCGAGGGCCCGATGGCATCGCCGACGGCGCCGATCACATCCGCCGGCACGGCGGATTCGTCACGCTGCCCGTCGACCTCGGCCAGTTTGTCACGATCGGCCTCATCATCCTTTCGCTCCTCCGCTTCCTCGCGCGCATCATCGCTGCCGGGGGATTTGCTTTCATAGCTGCGGCTGAGATTGACGCCACCCGCCACGGCCACACCACCATCCGCCACCAGGATCTTGCGATGGTCGCGGTCGTTGAGGGTGAGCACGTTGGCCGGATTGGTGGGTGTCAACGGGTGATAGGGGAGAAGCCTCGCACCGGCCGCGGCGAGTGACTCGAAAAAGGCTGCGGGCGTATCGCTGGAGCCGTAGCTGTCATAGATGATGCTGACGATGACACCCGCGCGGCATCTGGCAAGGAGCAACTAGGACAGCAGCACCACCCCGCCGGATGGGCCACCGGATGGACCGGCGAGGGCGACATCCTCGATCGTGTAATATTCAAGCTCAAGCGTATGCTGCGCGCCGTTGATCGCGGCGGCGATGGCGGCGAAGGTCTCGGGACCGTCGCGCAGGATTTCGATTCTGTTGTCGCTGGTGAGCGGCGCACCGGCGACGGATTCCTCGATTGCCAAATGCCGCCGCAGGATGTCGCTGCCGTCGGCCTCGATATTGAGCCGGGCAAGAATCGACTTGCTCTCGGCATAAGACAGGGGTCCCCCGGCATCGGCCATGCGTCCGGCCGGCTGAGCACCGGCGTCGGCGATGCTGTCATCGACGCTGGGCACGGCGCAGGCGCCCAGCGTGAGCGCCAGCAGGCCAGCCGCAATCATGCCGCGCGAAATCACGGCGCAAAGCGGCGACCGGGTCGATCGATGTGTCATGTGCCGAGGCCTGTCCCGAATGTTCGGATCGCATCGCCCTATGGGGCTGCACCCAATACAACGGTCGACGGCCCCGGATGTTCCCGGTCCCGCTTCAGCCCTTGGCGAGCCGCCGGCGGTTGGCGCGGACCTTGCGGCGGTAATGCGTGAGGGTCTTGGCGAGCGCCGCCGGGCCACTTGTTCCCATCTGTCCGGTTATGAACATGGTCTGCAAATCGACGACGGAATCGATCTTCTCCTGCACCATGCGCTGGGACTCGGTGTCGGCGGCGGCGCCCCCCAGGGCGATCTTGGCGGTGCGGAGCGACATCACCGTCGCTGCCTCCAACCCCAGGGAAAACAGGTCGAAACTGGCGCGAAACCAGGGATTCTTGCGCATATTGGGTCCTTCATCCGGGGGCAATCTGCGCATCTTCCGCCGATTGGGCTGGCTTATTTTCCTGACAAGTGACCTTACTGGCCGAGCAATTCCCAAGAGGTACCATGCTTTACGACATCTATCGGCGTGAAAATCTGATGCTGGTGTTCGAAGCCGGCAAGCCACCCAGCGACATGAACCTCAACGGCTGGAAACGGTTGCATATGGGCGTCAACAGCCAGCTGCTCACCGACCGGACCAAATCGCCCAACACCAAGCCGATCGTGCAGATCGACCGCGAGATCAAGCAGAACGGGATGACGACATTCCACATCCCCGCGGCGTCGCGCGCCGGCTGACCAGATTCTTCAGAGAGATCAGAGATGCGTTTCGATATTTATCAGCGTGGCCAGCGCGAGCTGCTGGCGTGCAAGGCCGGCCAGTCGCTCGATGCCTTCAAGGCGAACGGCAAGGATGTCGGCATCGGTGAAGGCTGGGAACTGGCGGAATCCGGCGTCGGCAATGTCCGCTTCGCCAATGGCTCGAAATCCGCCCGCCAGATCGAAGACGATGTGATCCGCGAGGGCCGCTCGCTCTACAGCCGCAACCGGGTCGCCAAGACCGGCTGACGGCAACTGGCTGAACAGGCCTCACGCTGCCGCCATCCAGCCGGTCTATCCACATTCCCGGCGTCTCTCGCCCAAGGTGCGGGCCTTCATCGATTTCATGCTGGGATTTCATGCTGGCGCATATCGGCCAGTGCCCGATTTGGGAATTGCAGGATTAGCGCACGCTGCGCCATGCTGTAGATTGTGGGGAACATCCCCAGGATCTGGACCCAGGACCCGCCGATGAGCCTCCCGACCCTTGACCCCGCCGACGAGATTCTCACGACCCATCTGGTGTGGGACAATCATGCCGGCTTTGCCTTCCAGCAGGCGCAGGACCTTGCCGAATTGTCGCGCTGGCGGCAATCGGGCGTGGATTTCGTCTCGGTCAATATCGGCTATGATCTGGAACCCTGGACGCGCGCCCTCGAAGCCGCGTCCCAGTATCGGCTCTGGATCCGCCAGCATCCCCAGCATTTCGTCCAGGTCGAGACCATCGCCGATGTGCTGGCGGCCAAGAGCAGCGGGCGGCTTGCCATCTCTTTCGATCTCGAAGGCATGGATGCGCTCAACGGCGATCTCGGCATGGTCGATATCTATTATCGGCTGGGCGTGCGGCAGATGCTGTTTGCCTATAACCGCAACAATCTTGCCGGCGGCGGATGCCATGATTCGGATGGCGGCCTGACCGATTTTGGACGCGCGGTGGTGCGTGAGATGAACCGGGTCGGCATGCTGGTCGATTGCAGCCATTGCAGTCATCGGACCAGCATGGAGGTGATGGAACTGTCGCACTCGCCGGTGATTTTCTCGCATTCCAATGCGCGCGCCATCCATGATCATGAGCGCAACATCCGCGACGACCAGATCGAGGCCTGTGCCGCGCAAGGCGGCGTCATCGGTGTGACGGGGGTCAGCCTGTTCTTGGGACGCGGCGACGACCTCACCGCGCAGATGCTGGCGCATATCGACTATCTCTGCGAGAAAGTGGGGCCACAGCATGTGGGCCTTGGCCTCGACAGTATCCTCATGTGCCAGAAGGAAGACGGGCCGGAGAACGAGGCGCTGGGTGACCGCGGCAAGCTCTATTGGCCGCCGGCGCAATATCCGGACGGCAAGCTCGATTTCATCAGGCCGGAAGTGGTGCCGGATCTTGCGCGCGGCATGGTTGCCCGTGGCTATGCGCCAGCGGATATCGCCGCCATTCTCGGCGGCAATTTCGCGCGGCTCGCGGGCTTGGTCTGGAAGCCGGTCAGTTCGTGATGTCGTCGTGCACTTCCTCGGCACCGTCCTGGATGGCTTCGCTGCCCTTTTCGATATCCTTGCCGGCGCCCTTGACTGTGTTGCAGGCGCCAAGGGCCGGAACAGCAAGCGCCACAAGGCTGATCAAAACCAACTTGCGTGCCGAAATCATTGTCAGCGACATGAGCGTCACTCCTGATTGAAAATGAGCCCCGGAGAGCGGGGCATGCACCAACAACCGGGCTGGCGCGGATTCGTTCCGCCGGTCTTGCAATCGGGCGGCTTTAACCATTTAAATGTCCGTGCTGCCGGCCGCGTCGGCGATGGTCAGGAATAGTTGCCAGAAGATGAGTTCGAGCGAAATCACGTCCCGCACCAGCCAGCAACCTGCCGGGCCACCAGCTGCCGGAAGGCCTTGGCGCATTCTGCTCGCCGACGATCACGCCATGGTGCGCGAAGCGCTGTCGCAGATGCTGGAGCGGCTGGACGATCATCTGCAGGTCACCCAGGCGCGAGATCTGCCAGAGGCACTTTCATTGCTGGCGACGGACAGCGGCTTTTCGCTGTTGCTGCTCGATTACAACATGCCCGGCATGGAAGGGGTGGCCTCGATCGGCACTATCGGCGCGCAATATCCCGGTCTGCCGGTGGGTGTCATCTCCGGCTACCTGACCGGCGCCGAAGTCGAACCGCTGATCAGCGCCGGCGCGATCGGCGTCTTTCCCAAGACCATGTCCGGGCCTGCCCTGATGATGGCCCTGAAGCTTGCGCTATCCGGCCAGACCTATGTGCCCTGGAGCGGCGATCTTGGCCAGGCGGCACCGCAGGCAGCCCGGTCGCCGGCGGATACCGATCTGCCCGATCTGAGCGCGCGGCAGTTGGAGGTGCTGGGACATGTCGCGGCGGGATCACCCAACAAGGAGATCGCCCGCGCCCTTGGCCTGAGCGAAGTCACCATCAAGATCCATGTGGCGGCCTTGTGCCGGAAGTTCGCCGTTGCCAACCGGACACAGCTCGCCACCGCGGCCCTGCGCGCCGGCGTGAAGCCGATCGGCGACACTGCCGGCTGACAGTCAGGCGCTGGTGTCCGGGCTCTCGCGCGGCGGCAGCTGCGTGATGCGAACCGGACCGGACCTGCCGCTCAACTGCCCTCGCTGCGCTACAGCCCAGATCATTTCGCCGACATCGCGCAGGGTGAACGGCTTGGGCAGCAGCACGTCGATGCCGAGCCGCTCGCGTTCGCTGGTGGGCACATCCTGCAGGCGGCCGCTGGTGAGGATGATCGGGCGCGCAAAGCCATGCTTGCGCAGTTTGGCCGCCAACTCCATGCCGTCCATGTCGGGCATGATGTAATCGGTGATCACCAGATCGAAGAGATCTGGCTCGTCATGAATGACCGCCAGGGCCTCGCGGGCATTGTCGCAGGAAGAGGCCTCGCAGCCGATCTTCTCCAGGATCGTTTCCAGCGCATCGCGGGTCTGCGGATCGTCATCGACCACGAGAACGCGCATCTCGGTGGAATGTGCCGGACGCGCCTGCGTCGACTGGGCCGGGTCCGGCGCCATGGTCATTTCGGGCAGCAGAGGCAGCAGGATGTCGAAGCTGGTGCCCTTGCCAAGCGCGCTGTCCACGGCGATGGCGCCGCCATGCGCCGAGACGATGCCCAGCACGGAGGACAGGCCGAGGCCAGTGCCGTCGCCGACGTTCTTTGTGGTGAAGAAGGGTTCGAACATCTGGCGCATGACCGATTCGCTCATGCCGCAACCATCATCGGCGACACGGATGCGCAGATATTCGGCCGGTGCGTGGGTGAGCAAGCCGACCAGCATCTTGGTCCGCCTGGGGCCCGCGGACTCGACCAGGATCGGCGCATCTGCCGGCGACATGCTCAGGCTGCCGCGCATGCCGGACATGCGGCCGCCATCGATATGCACGCGGCGGACCTGAAGCTGCACCACGCCGCGCGCATCAAGGAGCGCATCGCGCGCATTGAGGCACAGATTGACCACGGCGCGGTCGATCTGGGTCACATTGCCCTGCACCGGCAGAGGGCCGGGTTCGATGTCGACGTCGAAATGCGCCCGCCCGGTCATCGACAAGCCGGCGATGGTGGCTGCCTCGCGGCAGACATCTCCGGCATCGATCACGGTACGATCGGCCTGTTCGGCGCGGCTGAAGGTCATGATGCTGTGCACCAGTTCCTTGCCGCGATTGGCCGCGGTGCCGATCTGGCGCAGCATGTGGCGCTGCTTGGGGTCGTCGCCGAGATCGAGTTCAAGCAACGACGCAAAGCCTGAGATCGCCGCCAGGATATTGTTGAAGTCGTGTGCGACGCCGCCCGCGACGCGGCCGATGGCGCCCATCTTGTCGGCATCTTGCCGGCAACTTCGCCCTGCCAGGGTCGGTCGCTGGTGCGGAAATGGCGCGCGATATTGCGCATCGAGCGCCGCCCCAGAAAGGCATGCCAATCCATGCGCGTGATGTCGCGCGAGAAATCGTCATCGATAAGGATATGAAAGGCCTCGTTGGAATAATGCAGGCGGCCGCGCTCGTCGAACAGCACGATTCCTTCGCCGCTGCTCTCGATGGCGGCGAGCTGGGTGGCACGTTCCTGCTCGGCCACCTGATGCTCGGCGTGAAGTTCCTCCATGCGCCGGGTCTTCAACAGATTGCCGATGATGAGGACGACGCCGGCAAGGATGGTGACGACAAAGGCGCCGATGGTGAGCCACAGGCCACCGGAGATGTCGCGCGTCTCCTGGCGCATTTCATCCTGCACCAGCAGGATGCGCACCATGTCCTCGATCGGCGTCTCCAGTGTCGACAGGGTCTTGATGAAGGGCTGGAGCGATTGCGCATCACCGACCCGGCTCAAATCCAGTTCCTGCTCTAGGATCGGCAGGCTGTCGAGGATCATCCTGGCGCTGCTTGCGACCTTGGGTATGCGGCGCACGCCCTCGCCCTCGTCAGAATCGAGGATCAGGGGAATGCGGCTCCAGAAAACGTCGAATCGCAGCTTGAGATGGTCGCGCGATGCTTCGTCCGGCGTCAGCTGGAAGGACAGCGCGGCCAACCGCATCATGTGATATTCCTCCTGCGCCTCGACCACGAGCCAGGTGCCCGTGCGGTAGTTGAGGAGCAGTGACGTCATGGCATCGAAGGTGCGGATGCCGCCGAACAAGGCGGCCGGCAGGAAGATGACAATGGCGATCACCAGCCAGATGCCACCAACATTCCTGCGCTTGCCGAACATGAGGTATTCCTGACTAGCGGATATCGAGGCGGTTCAACTGCCAGATCATCTTGGACTTGGTGATCTCGGTGTCCAGTTCGGGCTTGTCCGTGAGGGGATAGATGACCCAGAGCGGCCCCTTGTCGCGCACCCGCATCAGGGCGCCATTGAGGCGGATGGCGACGATGACCTGGGGATCGTCGGCGTCGGCCATCGGAATGTCGACCGCGTAATCGTTGATCGCCGTGGCGGTGAGGACCTCACCCTTGGCCCCGGCCAGCGCCAGCAGGTCCTTGAGGGATACGCCCTCGAACTCGACCAGCCCCTCGGTCCAGGGGGTTTCGGTCCTAATCACGGTCTTGGGGAGCGCGTCGAGGGCGGCCTGATCTAGCTGCAGGGTCCCGTTCTGGTTGGTGACGGCGATCGCACCGGTGATGGTGAGGAGGACCGGGCCGGTTGGCGCCTCGACGGCGCGGACGCCGGGGGAAATGGTCAGC
>NZ_CAMDRA010000159.1 GCF_945906275.1 Dongia mobilis | reverse complement strand
GCCGGCGCATTCTCGCTGTCGACCAGGGCGATGACTGGACCGGTCCGCGAAATGATCGGGATGGCGGAAAGGAGATTGTGATGCGTGCTGCCACCGCCACGCAGATCGTAGAGCGCAACACCGCGCGCGCCGGCGCCGGACATTGCCTTCACCGTCGCTTCCGGATTGCTGGCGATGATGAGGTCGACCGGTTCCTGCGGTCGTTCCGCCGCCAGGGCCTTCAGCACCGAACCGAGCGCGGCATCGCCGGTCAGAGCCACAAGAATCATGGCCGCGTGGCCGCCGGAATCGGGAGAGGGTAGGGATTCACTCATGGACTGCTACTCGTTTGCGGCCAGTATCTGCTGCACAGACGGTGACAGAGGTGCCCGCACAAGACAAGGGGGGCATAAGACATGGTGGCTGGCCGCACACCTGCCGAGGCTTCGCTTGCCAAGCCGCTCGAGCTCGGCTATGCGCCGTGGATGATTCTGCAGGAAGACATTGAAGACCTGTTCCGAACCGTGCCCTTGCTGGCCTCGGTGCCGCGCACGCTATGGCAGGTCACGCATCTGGGCGGCATCACCAATCGCAGCTACCGGCTGCAGGCCAGGGATCTGGACCTGGTGCTGCGCTGGCCGGGCGCCAGCGCCTCGCGGTATCTCGACCGCGGCGCCGAACCCGCCAATGCGCGCGCGGTCGCCGAGCTTGGCCTCGCCCCGCGCGTGCTGGCGGCGGCGCCGGCGCAAGGCTGGTACATCACCGCTTACGAGACCGGCGCGCGCCCCCTCGACGACACGGATTTTGCGCAGATCGAGATTCTCGGCGAGGCGATCGATCTGCTCACACGTCTGCATCGCGCCGCGATCCGCTTTCCGTTTCAGCAGGGCCTCTTCCAGGCGAGCGACCTCTATCTCGGCCTGGCGCCGACGCAGCACCTGCTGGATCTGCGCCGGCGCCTGGATCCCGTGAAGGCGGCCCTTGCGCGTCATCCGATGCCGCTGTCGCCCTGCCATATCGATCCCAACCCAGCCAACTTCCTACGCTGCGCCGATGGTCGCCTGCAATTGATCGATTGGGAATTCGCGGCGATGGAAGAGCCGCTTTGGGATCTTGCCGCCATGACGATGGATGCGGAGACGGCAGAGCATGCAGGCCTCATCTCCGCTGTGATCGGCGCTGCGCAGCTGCCGCGCTTCGAGCTCTACAAGACCAGCCTCAATCTAGTCGCCGCCAGCTGGTGCGAGGTGGAGATCGCGGCCGGCAATGATTCCGCCGAGCTCGTCACCTTGCGTGAGCAGCGCATCCAGCGCCTGGAACAGCGCCTCGCCGATCCCCGACATGTGATCTGGCTGCAGCAAGCTTGACAATCAGGTCCTTCCTGACGAAAGTGACCGCCACTCAACGGGGTGCCCCGGTTTTTAGGGGCTGAGAGAAGCGAGCGAGCGCTTCAACCCGCGGAACCTGATCCGGGTCATGCCGGCGGAGGAATATGAGTCAGCGATTGAAGATCCAGCGGTCCCAATCCCGATATCAGCCTTCCGCCAGCAACCCAATGCGGAGGAGTTGACATCATGCGCCTGAGAACCTTTCTGACCACCACCGTCCTGGCGTCCGCCTGCGTTGCTGCTGCCACGACAGCATCGGCAGAAGGCAAGCCGGTCCTCACCGTCTACACCTATAACTCCTTCACCAGCGAATGGGGTCCGGGTCCGGCGCTGGAAAAGGCGTTCGAGGCCAATTGCGCCTGCGATCTCAATTGGGTGGCGCTGGAAGATGGCGCTGCCTTGCTGTCGCGCCTCAAGCTCGAGGGCAAGAACACCAAGGCAGATGTGGTGTTGGGCCTCGACACCAACCTCACCGCCGAGACGAAGGCGACCGGCCTCATCGCGCCGCATGGCGCCGATCTCTCCGCGCTGGCCTTGCCGATCGCGTGGAATGATGTCGATTTCGTGCCCTATGATTGGGGCTATTTCGCCTTCGTCTATGACAGCGAGAAGCTCCCCAATCCGCCGCAGAGTCTGGCTGAATTGATCGACGGCAAGGATGCGCCCAAGATCCTCATCCAGGATCCGCGCACCAGCACGCCGGGCCTTGGCCTCGTCATGTGGCTGCGCGAGGTCTATGGCGACAAGGCGAAGGATGCCTGGGCTGGGTTGAAGCCCAAGATCCTCACCGTCACCAAGGGCTGGAGCGAGGCTTATGGACTCTTCACCCAGGGCGAAGCGCCTCTGGTGCTCTCCTACACGACCTCGCCGTCCTATCATCAGATCGTCGAGAACAGCGAGCGCTACAAGGCGCTGGTGTTCCCGGAAGGCAATTACATGCAGATCGAGGTGGCAGCCCGCATCGAGGGCTCGGCACAGCCGGATCTGGCCAGATCCTTCCTGCAATTCCTGATCTCTGCCGAGGCACAGAAGGTCATTCCGACCACCAATTACATGTATCCGGTGCGCGATATCGGTGCCGATCTGCCGGTGCAGTTCACCGCCTTGCCCAAGCCCACCAAGTCGCTGCTGCTGTCCTCGGAAGACGCCGCCGCCAACCGTGATGCCTGGATCAAGGAATGGATCGAGAGCGTCAGCCAGTAAACGGGCCATCGCCGATGCGTGCAGCTGGACGAATCGCCACTTCCAGGGCCGTGAGCCTTTCCGCAACCGTCCTCATCGGTTACGGATTGGCCGCGACCCTGGGGACATCTGCGGTAGCGATCCTCGTCCTGCTGCTGGCAGCGGGCGGTGACGCGACAGTGGCACCGCCCTACGCCTATATCGGCCGTGTGCTCGGCTTCACCTTGTGGCAGGCCCTGCTGTCGACGGCACTCTCCTTGCTGGCCGCCATTCCGATGACGCGCGCGCTGGCGCGGCAGGCGCAGTTCCCCGGCCGCCTGCTGCTGGTGCGCCTCTGTGCGCTGCCCATGGTGATGCCGACCATCGTCGGTATTTTCGGCGTGGTCGCCGTCTATGGCGGCAGCGGCTACCTTGCGCTGGCGGCACAGGCGGTCGGTCTCGACTGGAAGCCGCGCCTCTATGGTCTGGGTGGCATCCTCATCGCCCATGTCTTCTTCAATCTGCCGCTCGCCATCCGTCTGCTGCTGCCGGCCTTCGCCTCGGTGCCGGCGGAAAGCTGGCGCCTGGCCGCCCAACTCGGCATGGGCAGCCGCGACATTTTCCGCATCATCGAGATTCCGCTGTTGCGCCAGCAAGTGCCGGGCATCGCCATCATCATCTTCATGCTGTGCTTCACGACCTTTGCCGTGGCGCTGACCTTGGGCGGCGGGCCGCGCGCGACGACCCTGGAAGTCGCCATCTACCAGGCCCTGCGTTTCGATTTTGATCTGCGTCTCGGTGCCATGCTGGCGTTTCTCCAGATCGTCTTCTGCGCCGGCGGCGCCTGGGCCGTGTGGCGCACCGGTCGGCAGATGGTGCTGGGTACCAGTGCCCGCCTTGTCGCCTATCGCTATGACGGCCGCACGCGCGGCGCGCGACTGGCTGATTTCGGCGTGATCATCCTCGGCGCCATTTTCCTGGTTCTGCCGATCCTGGCTCTGGTGCAGAAGGGCCTCATCGGCATGATCGCTGCGGCTTCGGTGGCGAGCCTGTTGCGGGCGGGCCTGATCAGCCTCGGCCTTGGCCTTGCCGGCGGCCTTACCGCGACACTGATCGGCTATCTCATCGCCCAGGCACGGCAACGTGCAGTATCATTGGGTCGCAAGCGGGGCGCGATGCTGCTGGGCCTAGCCGGCCGCCTTGGCCTTTTCGTTTCGCCGATGGTAATCGGCACCGGCATCTTCCTGGCGGCGAGCGGCCATATCGATCTCTACCGCATGGCGGCGGCGGGCGTCATCCTGCTCAGCGCGGTGATGGCCTTGCCTTTCGTTATGGGTGTCCTGGAACCGGCGCTTGAGGTGGCGGCAGAACGCCATGACCGCCTCTGCGCAGCGCTCGGTCTCATCGGCTGGAACCGCTTCTGCCATATCGACTGGCCGACCCTGCGCCGACCGATCGCGACCGCGCTGGCCCTCTCCAGCGTCATCGCCATGGGCGATCTCGGCGCCATCGCCCTCTTTGGCAACCAGGACATGGTCAATCTGACCTTGCTGCTCTATAGCCAGCTCGGCGCCTACCGTCTCGACGGGGCGGCCAGCACGGCGCTCATCCTGTTGGCGCTGGCGCTGGCTTTCTATTGGACAATCGAACGCGTGGTGGGTGGTCGTGAGTTACATTGAGATTGCCGGCCTGCAATGCACCTATGAAGACCTGGTGATGCGTTTCGACCTTGGCGTAGAGCAAGGCGAGGTCATGGCCATCATCGGCCCGAGCGGCTCCGGCAAGAGCACGCTCTTGGCCCTCATTGGTGGCTTTGAAGCCGCACAGGCCGGAAGCATCGTTATTGACGGCGAAGACATCACCGATCTGGCGCCCGATGCGCGGCCGGTCACGACCCTGTTCCAGGATCACAACCTCTTCGCCCATCTCAGCGTGGCGCAGAATGTCGGTCTCGGCCTCCATCCAGGCCTCCGCCTCAGCGCCGAGGACCGCGTCGCGGTTGCCTGGTGTCTGGAACAGGTCGGCCTCACCGGGTTCGAGGACCGGCTGCCCGGGCAATTGTCCGGTGGCGAGCGCCAGCGTGTGGCGATCGCGCGCTGCATCCTAAGGAAGCGTCCGGTGCTGATGCTCGATGAAGCCTTCGCGGCGTTGGGGCCGGCGCTCCGGCGCGAGATGCTGCAGCTCGTGCTGGGCCTGAAGGACCGCAACGGTCTCACCGTGCTGATGGTCACTCATGATCCGGCTGATGCCGCTTTCGCTGCCTACCGCACCAGCTTCATCGCTGAAGGCCGGGTGGTGCTCAGCGGCGAAACGGCGGCGGTATTGGCCTCATTGCACCCCGCGATCCGCGACTATCTCGGCACCTAGCCGATGAGGGCGCGGCGCGAGAGGATGAATTCCTCGGTCTGCGCCAGGAAGCGTTCGATATCGGCCTCGGTGAGGGCGAGGCTCAGCGCCATATAGCCGCGCCGGGCGAAGAACAGACCGGCCGCGATGAAGTCGAGATGCATCAGCTTGTGGAGCTTGCCGCGGCGGGCTTCTTCCTCATCTGCGTGATGCAGCGGCCGGTCGACGATCTCCTTGGTGAAATGCAGGCCGATGAAGGAGCCGCAGCCGGTGGCGCCGATGCCCACCTCATGCTTCTGCGCCAGCGCATTCAGCCCGTCGCGCAGCCGGTCGCCCTTGGCATTGAGCTCCATCGCCGCTGCCGGCGTATAAATGTCCCGCAATCCAGTGAGGCCGGCCGCCATGCTCAGCACATTGTTGTTGAAGGTGCCGGCATGAGGCCAATAGCCGGGCTTTTCCGGGTCATAATGCGCCATGATGTCGGCTCGCCCGCCAAAGGCGCCGAACGACGCGCCGCCGCCGAGATATTTCCCGAGCGTCGTCATGTCCGGTGTCACGCCGAGTGCTGCCTGCAGGCCGCCCGAGGAGAGGCGCGAGGTCATCACTTCGTCGAAGATGAGGATGATGCCGAGTTCGCTCGCCGCCTGGCGCAGGGCTCCCAGGAAATCGCGCCGGCCCGGCAGGCAACCGCCGCTGCCCAGCATCGGTTCCACGAGGATCGCAGCCAAATCCTGGCCATGTTGGCGGATGAGGTCGAGGGTACCTTCGACATCATTATAGGGTGCCAGAACCCAGTCGAGCGGCAGGTTGATGGGAATGCCGCCATGGCCGAAATAGAGCACACCGCCATGATAGCCGCCGTCGAACACCATGATCTTCTTGCGGCCGGTGACGGCCATGGCCGTCATCAGCGCAAACACGTTGGCCTCGGTCCCGGAATTGCAGAAACGCAATTGCTGCAACGAGGGAATGCGGTTCTTCAGCAGCCCGGCCAGTTCCGCTTCATAGACATTGGGGCCGCCCAGCACGGTCCCGTCATCGATCGCCTTGTGCATGGCAGCCTGGATCACAGGGTTGGAATGGCCATAGAGGCCGGCCGAATACTCGCCGAGGAAATCGGTATAGGAGTTGCCGTCGAGATCGGTGAGGGTCGCTCCTTCACCCTTGGCCCAGGCCAGCGGAAAGGGCGAATAATGCAGCACGGTCCGGGTGTTGCCGCCCGGCATCGGCCCCCGCGCCGATTCGTGGCGGGCGAGACTCAGTGGATTGGCGGCAACAAAGCGGCTTTCGGCTTCAGTCAGGGCGGCGTCCAGGGAAACGTTCATGATCGGCCTCGGTTTGCGGCGGCGCTGCTTGACAGCACCCCCGGTGCGTCTATTAGAGTGAAATCCATAGCTGTATACAGCTATCGACGAAATGATATCGCGTCGCAACATGGCGCCGCGAGTTTCGTTCTATCGCATTTGTGCGTCATGGGCGAGCGGGGCTAGGCTAGATTTGCGACTGACAAGGCCGGATCAACCGGCCGGCGTTCGACGGCAGGGAAATGAAACAATTGGGAGATGCAGGTCATGTTGTTACGGAAGTTCGCGCTGGCGACGAGTGTTGCAGCGCTGTTGGCCTTTTCGGCCGGGACTGCCTCGGCCGAGACAGTGCTCAATCGCGGCATCGGCGCCACCATCGGCACGCTCGACCCGCATATCAATTTCCTGGCCTGGGAAGGCTGGGTGCTCGACGATCTCTATGAGGGTCTCGTCGCCAATGATGCCGGCGGCGCCGTCATCCCGGGTGCCGCCGAAAAATGGGACATCAGCGATGACGGCCTCACCTATACCTTCCATCTGCGCGACGGATTGAAATGGTAGAACGGTGACAAGCTGACGGCACAGGATTTCGTCGACGGCATCATCCGCACCATCTCGCCCGATACCGCCTCCGACAAGGCCTATATCTTCACCTCGACGATCCGTGTGGCCGGTGCCCAGGATCTGGTCGACGGCAAGTCGAAGGACCCGGCCAGCGTCGGCATTTCGGCACCCGATGAGCGCACGGTGATTCTGAAGCTGGATGCCCCGGCACCGCACACGCTCTTTGTGCTGGGTTCCTTCTATGCGCCGCCGCTGCACAAGCCCAGCCTCGAGAAGTTCGGCAAGGATTTCATCAAGCCGGGCAATATCGTCAGCAACGGTGCCTATACGCTCACGGAGAACGTGCCGCAGAGCCAGGTGACCCTGGTCAAGAATCCGGCCTATTGGGATGCCGCCAATGTCAAGGTCGACAAGGTCGTCTACCGGGTGACCGAGGATGACAGCACGGCCGTGAAACTGTGGCGCGCCGGCGAGCTTGATACCACCGCCGACATCCCCACCGCCCAGATCGACCAGTTGGAGGAAGAATTCGGCGATCAGGTGCACATCTCGGCCTCGACCGAGACCAATTACATGAGCTTCAACATCTCGAAGCCGCCGTTCGACAACCAGAAACTGCGCCAGGCGCTCAGCATGGCGATCGACCGCGACACGCTGGTCAACAAGGTGGTGAAGGGCGGCTATGTGGTCAGCTACGGCTATGTCGTGCCGATCCCCGGTTATCCGGCGCCGCAGGTTGCCGAAGCGACGATGAGCAAGGAAGACCGCATTGCCAAGGCTAAGGCACTCTACGCCGAAGCCGGTTTCGGCCCCGACAAGCCGGTCTCGCTCACCATCGAATCCAGTAACAATGATGCCTACAAGAAGCAGGCGGAGACCATCGCCGTCATGTGGAAGCAGGTGCTGGGCGTCGATGCCAAGGTCAACGCGCAGGATCGCGACGGTTGGCTTGCCGCCTTCAACAGTGGCGGCTGGGATGTCTTCAACGACAATCTCATCGGCGACTTCCCGGGGCCGGAAACCTATCTTGCCTATATGGATCCGCGCGCCGATGTCGGCTATGGCTGGAAGAGCCCGGAATTCGAGGCGGCCTTCGACAAGGCCATGCCATTGACCGACCAGGCTGAACGCTGGAAGGTGCTGGCCGAGGCGGAGAAGG
>NZ_CAMDRA010000158.1 GCF_945906275.1 Dongia mobilis | reverse complement strand
CCGATTGGGCGACCATGCTGGGCATGGTCTATAACCTCCTGGCCTTCGCCATCTTCACCATCTATCTCTCGATCGACGCCATCGACCGCTCGCTGATCCTGGCCGCATACGATGCCGGCGCCAGCAAGTTCCGCGCCTTCTGGGAAGTGACTTTGCCCTTGGCGCGGCCCGGCATCTGGGCGGCGTCGGTGCTCATTTTCCTGCTGGCGGTGGGCGTGTTCCTGGAGCCCAAGGTGCTGGGCGGCGGCAAGTCGCCGATGTCGGCGGAACTCATCCGCCAGACCTTCGAGACGCGCGTCAACTGGCCGCTGGGCGCGGCGCTCACTTTGGTGCTGATGGTGGTGGCAGTGTTCATCGTGCTGCTCTTCAACCGGGTCTATTCCCTGAAGCGTCATATGGGGCCCATCTGATGGCTTATCCGACGCCGACACCCTGGCTGAATGCGCGCACCGAGGCGCGGCTTGCCAATCTGCTCCTTTACGGCACCACGGCCGCGGTGCTCATCTTCTTCTACATCCCGATCTTCACGCTCATCGCCTTCTCGTTCCAGGAGGGACGCTATCCGACCCTGCCCTTTGAGGGCGTGTCGCTGAAATGGTATGCGGCCCTGTTCCAGAACAGCAGTGCCGGCGATGCGCTCTATAACTCGACGGTCATTGCCGTGGTGGCGACCCTGTTTGCGACCTTGATCGGTTCGGCGGCCGCCATCGTCGCCGTGCGCTATCGCTTCCGTTTCCGCATCCCCTTCACGGGCTTGAGCGCCGCGCCTTTGGCCTTCCCGCAATTGCTGCTCGGCATCGTGCTGCTGCTGTGGTTCTCGGTGCTGGGGCGGACCTTCGACTTCAACACCGGGGTCACGACGGCGATCATCGGCCATGTCGTCTACATCACGCCGTTCGCCATGGTGATCGTGGCGGTGCAGGTGTTCAATTTCGACAGCACCCTCGAAGATGCGGCGCGGGATTGCGGTGCTTCGACCCTCGACGTCTATCGCTACATCACGCTGCCGCTGCTGTGGCCGGGCATCTTCTCGGCCGGCATTTTCGCCTTCCTCCTGAGCTGGGGAAATTTCTACCTCACCTACAGCCTCGCCGGCTCCACCCGGACGCTCCCCACCTTCGTCTTCTCCGGCATCGCCACCGGCTCCTCGCCGCTCTACCCGGCGATCGCCACGGTGGTGTTCATCCCGGGGATATTGCTGGTGATCCTGGCCGACCGGATGCGCCGGAAGGGGTAGAAACCCTCTGCACGGAGGGGGAGGGGCCTTTGCGAATCCCCACCCTCAATGCTAAGCCTGCCGGCCATGAACGATAAAGCCGGACATAGTCCCGTGGAAACGCCCCAATGGGCGCGCGAGTCAGCCGATGCGACGCCGATGATGGCGCAGTATCTCGGCGCCAAGCGCGAACATCCGGACGCGCTGCTGTTCTACCGGATGGGCGATTTCTACGAGATGTTCTTCGAGGATGCGGTCAAGGCCTCGGCCGCCCTCGACATTGCGCTGACCAAGCGCGGGCGGCATGCTGGCGAGGAGATCCCCATGTGCGGGGTCCCGGTCCATGCCCATGAGGCCTATCTTTCCAAGCTGGTGCGCCAGGGTTTCAAGGTCGCGGTCTGCGAACAGGTCGAAGACCCGGCGGAAGCCAAGAAGCGCGGCTCCAAATCGGTGGTGAAGCGCGCTGTGACGCGCATCGTCACACCGGGCACGCTTACCGAAGATGCGCTCCTCGAAGCGCGCCGGCACAATTTCCTGGCCGCCGTCACCGAGACCGGCGGCGAACTGGGTCTCGCCTGGGTCGATATTTCGACCGGCAGCTTCTTCGTCCAGAAGGTCTCCGAGCGCGATCTCGCGGCCGCGATGGCCAGGCTCGATCCCACCGAGATCCTCATTGCCGACCGGTTGCTGGCGCGCCCCGACCTCTTCGAATTCTTCGCCGATTACAAGCGCCGCCTGTCGCCCTTGCCCTCGGCGCGCTTCGACAGCGACAATGCCAGGAAGCGCCTGCAGAAATTTCTCGGCACCGCGACCTTGGATGCCTTCGGCAGCTTCACCCGCGCCGAAGTGGCGGCGGCCGGTGCCGTGCTGGATTATGTCGAACTCACGCAACAGGGCCGCGTGCCGCGCCTCTCCGCCCCGCGCCAGGTGGTCGATGGTGCGCTCATGGAGATCGACGCCGCGACCAGGCGCAATCTCGAACTCATCCGATCGCTCAACGGCGAACGCCAGGGTTCGCTGCTGGCCGCCATCGACCGCAGCCTCACCGGTGCCGGCGGGCGCCTGCTCTCCGACTGGCTGGCGGCACCCTTGACCGAGGTCGAGGGCATCAGCGCGCGGCTCGACCTCGTGCAATATCTCGTCGGCGAAGACGATCTCCGCAATCTCCTGCGCGATTCCTTGCGCCGCGTGCCGGATCTCGAACGCGCGCTCTCGCGCCTCACCGCCGGGCGCGGCGGGCCGCGTGATCTCGCCGCCATCCGCGACGGATTGCTGGCCACCGCCGATTTCCGGGCGCTCATCGAGAAGCAGCGCCTGGCGCCCATTCCGGCGCTGCTGCAGGCGGCCAATGCTGATCTTGGCCATCATGCAGATCTCGTGGAACGGCTCGGCCGGGCGCTGGCCGAGGAATTGCCGCTCCTCAACCGCGACGGCGGCTTCATCGCCAAGGGCTATCATGCCGAACTCGACGAATACCGCGGCCTTAAGGAGGATTCGCGCACGCTCATCCTGGAGCTGGAGGCGCGCCTCAAGACCGAGACCGGCATTTCCGGCCTCAAGGTCCGGCACAACAATGTCATCGGCTATTACATCGAGATCACCCCGCTCCATGCCGAGAAGCTGAAGGGCGATGCGCGCTTCATCCACCGCCAGAGCATGGCCAATGCCATGCGGTTTTCCACCGGCGAGCTGGCCGAGCTTGAAAGCAAGATCGTCCATGCTGGCGACCGCGCCCTGGCACTTGAGCTGCGCCTGTTCGACGATCTGGTCACGGAGGTCATCGGCCGGCAGGAGATGATCGCGAAGGCAGCAGGCGCCCTTGCCCTCATCGATGTGGGGGCCGCCTTGGCCGAACTCGCCCGCGAAGGCGATTGGGTACGGCCGGAGATCGACGAAGGCGCCGAGTTCATCATCACCGCCGGGCGCCATCCGGTGGTGGAAGCAGCACTCCTGCGCGCGCAAGGCGGCAGCTTCGTCGCCAACGATTGCGACCTCTCGCCGGAACGCCGCCTATGGCTGGTGACCGGCCCTAACATGGCCGGCAAATCCACCTTCCTGCGGCAGAACGCGCTCATCGCGATCCTCGCCCAGATGGGCAGTTACGTGCCGGCCAAAGCTGCCCGCATCGGCATCGTCGATCGCCTGTTCAGTCGGGTGGGGGCGGCCGACGACCTTGCGCGCGGGCGCTCGACCTTCATGGTCGAGATGGTGGAGACGGCGGCCATCCTCAACCGCGCCACACCGCGCTCACTGGTGATTCTCGACGAGATCGGCCGGGGAACCGCGACCTTCGACGGTCTCTCCATCGCCTGGGCGTGCCTCGAACATCTTCACGAGGTGAATGGCTGCCGTGCCCTCTTCGCCACGCACTACCATGAGCTGACACATCTTGCCTCGACACTCAGCGCGCTCAAGCCTTATACAATGCGCGTCATGGAATGGCAGGGCGAGGTGAAGTTCCTGCACGAGATCGGGCCCGGGGCCGCCGACCGCTCCTACGGCATCCATGTGGCCAAGCTCGCCGGCCTGCCGGCGGCCGCCATTCGCCGCGCCGAGGAAGTGCTGAGCACCCTGGAGAAGGGCGACCAGGCCAGCGCCCTCTCACGCCTCACCGACGACCTGCCGCTCTTCTCCGTGCAGGCACCCGCCGCCCCATCCCTCAAAGGCAGCGCGGTCGAGGCCAGCCTCAAGGCGATCAATCCCGACGAACTCTCGCCCCGGGAAGCCCTGGAGCAGCTTTACAAGCTGCGCGGCCTGCTCTCCTGAACAAAGCCGTGTGAAATACAGGAGCGGGTCTGCGTTTCCGGTTTCGTTGAAATAAAACATTTATATTTCAATTAACTAGGTGATGTTCGGCAAGGCTGAGCCATGGCCTTGGCGTAAGTTTTTCTAACGCCCCCGCGAGTTTATATCAACTATTCACACTGATGATCTGCTTGAATGCATGAGAAGATGTGAAATATACATTGTGTCATTCCCGGATCGGAGTTTTCACAATGACCTTACGTAATCTGGCCCGGCTGGGGTTGGGCATCCTGCTGCTGACCGGCCTCGTCGCCGGCGGGGTTCACGCCCAGGCGGAGAATTTCCCGCTGGTCGTGCCGAACCTCGCCCGCTAGCGGGCGATCGTCACCAAGCCCTCCCAAAAAAATCGCCCGACGAACGCCCCGACAAAAGCCCCGGCAAGACCTGGGCGCATCCCTGCATTGACCACCCGGTTTCAGACTGTAATGTTTGCCCCAGCACCATGCGGGCAGGGGGAGTGTCCGGTCTGGAGCGTTCTTCAAACGCCGGTGCGCGTGTCTCTGGGGAGAGGTGCGCGCGCTCAAGCGAAACATGAACCGGGAGGATACCATGAACAATCTGACGCGCCGCCAAGCCCTGAAGACGGGCGCGGCCCTCGCTGCTTTGGCCACCGCCGGTGGCCTGCTGCTGCCGGGCGCTGCCCTTGCCGCCATTGATGCCCTCACCGTGGTGGCCCCGGCCAAGCCCGGCGGCGGCTGGGACCAGACCGCGCGCTCGATGCAGGAAGTGCTGCAGGGTGCCGGCATCGTGACGGCCGTGCAGGTCGAGAATGTCGCCGGCGCCGGCGGCACCGTGGGCCTCGCCCAGTTCGCCAACCGCAAGGGTGACGCCAGCGCCGTGCTGGTGGGCGGTCTCGTCATGCTGGGCGCCATCCTCACCAACAAATCGCCGGTCTCGTTCAAGGATGTGACGCCCCTGGCGCGCCTCACCGGCGAATATGAAGTGATCGTCGTGCCGGCCGCCTCCGAATTGAAGAGCATGGCCGACCTCACCGCGAAGCTGAAAGCCGATACCGGTTCCGTCTCCTGGGGCGGCGGCTCGGCCGGTGGCACCGACCATATCCTCGCCGGCCTCATCGCCAAGGCGGTGGGCGCCGATGTCACCAAGCTCAACTATGTCGCCTTCTCGGGCGGCGGCGAAGCGCTGGCGGCGATCGTCGGCGGCCATGTCACCTGCGGCGTCAGCGGTCTCGGCGAATTCGAAGCCCATATCAAGGCCGGCGAACTCCGCGCCATCGGCATCTCGTCCGGCGAGCGCCTGGCCGGTCTCGATGCGCCGACACTGAAAGAGTCCGGCGTCGATGTCGAACTCGCCAACTGGCGCGCCGTGTTCGGTGCCGGCGAACTCGCCGATGCCGACAAGGCGGCGCTGCTCGACGCCGTCGACCAGATGGTGAAGTCGGATGGCTGGAAACAGACCCTGGCCACCAAGGGCTGGATGGACACCTACCTCGCCGGTGACGCCTTCGCCGCCTACCTCACCGAGGAAGAAGCACGCGTCACCACCGTGCTCAAGGAAATCGGTCTGGTTTCGTGACCTCACCGAAATACCAGCCGGGCGGGGTTCAGCCCGGCGGCTTTGAACGCTTGCAGGGCATCGCGATCGGCGGTGTCCTGCTGGCCGTCGGCCTCGGCATCTGTGTCGTGACCTTCGGGACGGGCACCTTGCCGGGGCAGGACAGCCTGGGGCCACGCCTCTTTCCGGTCCTCATTGGTGGCGGGCTCATGATCCTGGGTCTTGCCAACGCCTGGGCCGGCTGGCGCACGCTGCGCGAGGGCGCCTTGCATGAAGGTGCCCTCATCCCGGTGAGCGATGCCGAGAACGTGGCCGAACCCGGTGACTGGCCGACCCTGCTCTGGGTGGTGGCCGGCCTCTGTGTGGGCGCGCTGGGCTACAAGACCCTGGGCTTCATCCCCTCTGCCTGGCTGGTGTTCATCCTCACCGCGCGCGGCTTTGCCGCGCGTTGGAACTGGAAACACGCGCTGGTCGGCCTCATCGTCGTGCTCATCGCCTTCTTCGGCTTTACCAAAGGCCTAGGCCTGCCGCTGCCGACCGGCATCTTCGCCAGCATCCTTGGGGGAAAATAACCGTCATGGATACCCTCAGCGGCTTGATGCAGGGCTTCGCCATCGCCTTCACGCCGGTCAATCTCCTCTGGTCGCTGCTGGGTGTCACCCTCGGCACCGCCATCGGTGTGCTGCCCGGCATCGGCCCGGCGCTCACCATCGCCTTGCTGCTGCCGGTCACCTATCACCTCGATCCGACCGCGGCCTTTATCATCTTTGGCGGCATCTATTACGGCGCCATGTATGGCAGCTCGACCACCTCGATCCTCTTGAACGTGCCGGGCGAGACCGGCTCGATCGTGACCGCCATCGACGGGCATATGATGGCGAAGAAGGGCCGTGCCGCGGCGGCCCTTGCCACCGCCGCTATCGGCTCTTTCGTCGCCGGTACCATCGCCACGGTGGGCCTGAGCTTCCTTTCGCCGATCATGGTTCGGATCGCTTTGCTGTTCGGCCCGGCCGAGTATTTCAGCCTGATGGTGCTGGCCTTCGTCACCGTCTCGGCTTTGCTCGGCAGTTCCATCCTGCGCGGCATGTCGGCGTTGTTCGTGGGGCTTGCGATCGGCCTCATCGGCATCGACACGCAGACAGGGCAGGCCCGCTTCACCTTCGGCCAGTTGCCGCTGCTGGACGGCATCGATGTCGTGGTGGTGGCGGTCGGCCTCTTTGCGCTGGGCGAAGCGTTCCATGTCGCCTTCCGCGAAGCAAGGCGGCCGGAGGAGTTGAGCCGCGTCGTGGGCAGCCTGTGGATGTCGAAAAGCGATTGGGCGCGCTCCTGGAAACCGTGGCTGCGCGGCACGGCGCTGGGTTTCCCGCTGGGTTCGCTGCCGGCGGGCGGGACCGAGATCCCCACCTTCCTATCCTATCTCATCGAAAAGCGGCTTGCGAAAAAGCCGGAGGAATTCGGCCAGGGCGCCATCGAGGCGGTGGCCGGTCCCGAGGCCGCCAACAATGCGGCGGTCGCTGGCGTCCTGGTGCCGCTGCTCTCCTTCGGCCTCCCCACCTCGGCCACCGCAGCCATTCTGCTCGCGGCGTTCCAGCAATACGGCATTCAGCCGGGGCCGATGCTGTTCTCCAGCAACAGCACCCTGGTCTGGGCGCTCATCGCCAGCCTCTATCTCGGCAATCTCATGCTGCTGGTCCTCAATCTGCCGCTGGTGGGCTTGTGGGCGAAGCTGCTGCTTATCCCGCGGCCGCTGCTCTATGGCGGCATCCTGGTGCTCTCGATGCTGGGCGTCTATTCGCTCAACAATTCGGTGTTCGACTTGTGGCTGCTGCTCGGAATCGGCCTCGTCGGCTTTGCCATGCGGCAGTTCGAATATCCGGTGGCGCCGCTGGTGGTGGGATTGATCCTGGGGCCGATGGCGGAAGAACAGTTCCGCCGCGCCTATGCGATTGCGCAAGGGGATGTCAGCGTCTTTTTCACCCATCCGATCTCGGCGCTGCTGCTGGCGATTGCCGCCGCCTGCGTCATCGGGCCCTATCTCCTGCGCCGGCGCAAGGCCGCGCGCGGTTAACCCAGGGCGGTTAGCGGGGTGCGGGCGGGACAGTCTGGAAGGCGCGGCGGTTGACGCCGTCATCGAGGTCGACCGCCAGCACATAGCGCTGCCAGTTCTGGCGATAGGCGGCGGGATCCGGAATGCGCAGCTGTACGCGGCTCTCGGTGATGCGGTGGGTGGCGCCGCCGCCCGATGAGAAGATCGGGAAGCCGATGCCGATCCCGGTCGAAACGCCGCCGATCGAGCCGCCGCTCACCCCCACGCCGACATTGGGCCGCACACCACCGCCCTCGCTATAGGTCTGGCGGTCGCGGTCGATGGCAAAGGCCTCAGTGATACTGCCGTCGGGGGCGATGAGGCGCGCGGCGGCGACCGGCAGCGGATCGGTCACCGTGACGATGATGATGCTCTCATCCTCGGCACTGAGGGTGCTCCGCA
>NZ_CAMDRA010000157.1 GCF_945906275.1 Dongia mobilis | reverse complement strand
GCGGCCGGACTGCCTGCCGTTCCGCATGACCAAGGCCGGGTACGCGACCAAGGCCTATCACGGTTTCACCGGCAAGATGTTCGACCGCGACCAATGGTGGCCGAATGTCGGCTTCACCGAGCGCGTGTTCGGCGAGGATCTGCTGGTGCCAGGCGAGAAACTGTGCGGCGACGTCTTCGTCGGCATCTGCGATCCCAAGCTGGTCACCGACATCGCGGCGACGTTCAAGGCAGCGACGGAGCCGCAGTTCAGCTATCTCCTCACCTTCAACACCCATGTGCCGGTGATTGTCGACCAGGGCTATCATCATCTCGATTGCGCGCATCATGATGCGCGCGTGCCGGAGCGGGAAGTGTGCATCATGGCCGATGGCTGGGTCGAACTGCTGCAGGGCATCGCCCGCGCCTGGGCCGATCCCGCCATGCCACCCACCGAGATCCTCATCGTCGGCGACCATGCCCCGCCGCTCTGGTACCGCCAGGCCCGCGATTTGTTCACCCCGGGCGATGTGAGCTGGTTCCGGCTGACGCCGAAGGGGTGAGGGGGGCGGTCGATTACCCCTTCAGGACCGCCCACCTATTCCCTAACGCATTCAGGGTCTTTCATTTTCGGGCAAAAGCGGGCATATGTTCTAGCGCTGTCAGAATTCTGTAAGGTTTCTCATGCGCGTCCGCGTCTTTCCACCGCCTTTGCCCGGTTTCCGGCCAGCAAAGCTGCGCAACTCCCCCCTGGGTGAGGTGCGGCGCTATCATATGCGCGCGGTCTATTGGCTGCTGCCCTGGCCCCAGGCGGCCAAGCGGATTCTGGCCGGGCTGGTCTGGCCCCTCATCGCTTTCTACAAGGCCGCCTTCATCCATGCGCCGCGCTGCGGTCCGTGGGTCGCGCGGAACTATGGCATCCCCCTGTGGCGCCAGGTGCTGGCCCAGGTGAAGATCGCCGTCACCGCGCAGATGCTGCCGCAGCATTACTACCTGTTCGAGCTCTATCGACCGGAGATGCAGCATCGCTATCACGAATATCTGGTGCGCAACGAGACCAAGGACGGTGTGTTCTCGATCCTGAAATGGGATGGCAAGCGCGGCTACATCTTCCGCGACAAGGTGATCTTCGCCGAGGAGTGCGCCCGCGCCGGCATCCGCCACGCGCCGATCCTGGCGCGCTTCAAGGACGGCGCCGTGGCGTTCCTGGCACCGGGCGGCCTGCCGCGGCAGAACCTCTTTGCCAAGCTGTTCAACGGCAAGGGCGGCAAGGGCGCCGAACGCTGGGACTGGAACGGTACCCAATACGTGGCGCAGGATGGCCGCAGCTTCAGCGAAGAGGCGCTGCTCGCCCATTACAGCGCGCGTTCGGCCGCGGGCAAGGGCGACATGATCCTGCAGCCGCATCTCGTCAATCATCCGGCCTATGAGGGCCTCGCGAACGGCGTGCTGTCGACCGTGCGCGTCATGACCTGCCTCGATGAGAACATGAAGGGCGAGGTCATCACCTCGGCCATGCGGCTTGCCGTCGTGCCCGGCAAGGTGGTCGACAATTTCCATGCCGGCGGCATCGGCGCCAATGTCGATCTTGCGACCGGCGCGCTTGGCCCAGCTTCCAACATGGGGCTGAAGGGCGACTCGATCTGGCATCACCAGCATCCCGTCACCGGCGCGCAGATCAGCGGCTGGCGTGTGCCGCACTGGGAAGAGGTGAAGGCGATGGCCAGGGAAGCCCATGAAAAGATCGGCGACCGCATCGTCATCGGCTGGGACATCGCCGTGCTGCCGGACGGGCCCTGCCTCATCGAAGGCAATGGCCGGACCTCGGTCGATCTCGTGCAGCGCGCGCGCCGGGCCCCCCTGGGCGAAACCAGGCTGCCGGCCCTGATGGCGTTTCATCTCAAGCGGATGTATCCGGTCTGGCAGGAAAAGCGCCGCGCGCAGGCTTGAAGGCCAAGCTCAGTTCGTCTTCAGATAGGCGCGGCCGCCCAATTGTTCGAGGAAGATGCGGGCGAGGCTGTATTCGAGGAACTGGCGCATGTCGGTATCGACCACATGGTCGAAATAGGCGCGGGCCTTTTGTCTGTCGCCCTGGATCATCGCGTCGGCACCCAGATAGAAATGCCAGTCGAAATCCTGGTACTTGCGCAAGACCTCGGTGCCGGTGCCGGCGGCGGCTTTGAGCTCGGCTTCCGAGCTTTCGCCGATGAGGTAGCTGGCGAGCGGCGCCGGCCATTCGGTGGTCGGCCAGCGCTTCAGCAGCTTGCGCAGTTCCGCCTTGCCCTCGTCAAGCTTGCCGGCCTGGCCCAGCGCCACGAACAGCAGCAGCGGATCGAACGGTTCAGTGGGGTCGAGGCGGGCGGCGTCGCGGTAATCGGCGATGGCGCCGGCAAGGTCGCCCTTGATGTGCTTCACGGTGCCGCGCAAGGCGATGTAGCCGCCTGATTCGGGATCGAGCTTCACGGCAAGTTCGGTGTCGACCAAGGCCGCGTCGACATCGCCGATATCGAGATGGACATTGGCCCTGGCGCTGATGGCCGAGGGCATGTCGGGCTCGATCTTCAGCGCTTCGTCGATATCGGCGAAGGCCTTGTCGATCTCGCCCACCCGCATCAGGTAATAGGAGCGCTGGACGCGCAGATAGGCGGCGTCGGGCCTGGCTTCGATGACCGCGTCGTAATCGGCGCCGGCGCCGTCGAAATCGCCGAGCTCGACACGCGCATTGGCGCGGGTAAGCCTGGCCGAGATGTTGCGCGGGTCATGGGTGAGGGCAGCGTCGAAATCAACCAGGGCCTGGCGATAATCGTAATCGCCGAACAGCAGCGAGCCCCTGGTGATGCGCAGGCGGGCCAAGTCCGGGAAGCGCTGGATGAGGAGATCGAGATCGGCCATGGCGGCGCGCCGGTCGCCCTGCAGCTTGTCGTCGCGATAGCCGCGCAGCACAGCCCGCGCATAGAGCGCCGGGGCGAAGCCGGGTGCTGCGCGGAGGGCCGCCGAATAATCAACCAGCGCCGCCGCCGGATCCTCGGCCGTTTCCAGCCAGAAGCCGCGCCGTGTCAGCAGCATCGGATCGCGCGGCTTTTGGCCGAGGGCCGCGGTGAGGTCGGCGATGGCCGGCTGCGGCGCCTTGATGTCATAGCCGCGGTCCGGCGTCTTGTGGCTGGCAAGATAGGCGTCGAGGCGGGGGTCCTGGGGCAGATAGGGGGCGATCTGCGGCAGGAAGGCCGAGACCGGCACGGCGGTCGGCAGCAGCTGCAGATAATCGGGCGATGTCGTATCGACGATCTGGGGCTCGAGATCGTCCCAATGCTCGTTCTTGCCGATGACCGAGATGGCCAGCACCCGCGGCCAATCCTCGCCAGGTTCCGGCTTGGCGGCCAGGATCGGGCCGCCGGAATTGCCGGGCATGGTGGTGCAGTCATGCTGCCAGCCGGTGCTGTCGATCTGGCCCAGCAGCGTGCAGGCGGGATCGACGGTGAGATTGTCATTGTCGTGATCGGCCGGAAGGCCCGCCGAGATGGCGGCAGCGGCACCGCCTTGACGGGTGAAGTCGGCGGTGGTGACGGGCAGCAGCTTCAGATAGTCGAAACCATCTTCGCCGAGGCAGCGGTCGAGCTTCAGGAGCGCCCAATCGTCCCAGCCGGCCTTCAGCCAGGCGTCGCGCCGGTCGGCGGTCGAGCCGGTGTCGAAATCATGGGATTCGCCCCAGACCAGAGGCCGCGCCGGGCTGAGCGCGCCGAAGGAATGGGCTTCCTTGTATTCGGGGCCAAGCTCGCCGCTGCCGGCGAAGAACAGCATGACCTGGTCGGCGCTGATCCCGTCGGCTTCGGCCACGACATGGGCCGCGGTCAGCACATGGCAGGGCGAGACCAGGAAGCCGGTGCCGAGCGCCGAGCCGGTGGCGTCGAGCCGCAGCACCATGCCGATGGCGCCCATCGGGGTGCCGGCATCGCGCGGGGCCGCGATGCGGTCGTCGATCGCCTCGGCGTTTGCGGCTTGCGCCAGCAGCAGGCAGGCCAGCATGGCTGAGGCAAGGAACGCGGTGAGATGTGCGGCGATCTGGTTGGCTAGGCGCATATGTGTCCGGCTCGGTCTGTTTTTCGTGTTCTACGTTGTGATTACGTCAAGCTCGTGGCAAGGGGATCAGGGGTGAAGCTGCCCCCTCACCGCTTTTCGGCCATGAAATAGCGGCCGGGTTTGACGCCCGGCGGCAAATCGAGGGGGTGGAGGCTGGCATCCGCCATCGGCTGGTCGCTGACCAGCACGGCGCCAGGCCTCATCAGCCGGGCGATGTCGGGGGAGAGGGAAGCGGCCAGGGCCCGGCTCGCCGCCTCGTCGCCGCTGCCGAGATCAACATGGATGAAGGCCGCCGAGCCATCGCCGAGACGGGCGCGGGCCTTGGGCAGGGTGGCGGTGAAATCGCCGAGGAACAGCCGGTCGGCGGCGGGGATGCAATCGGGGTGTGCCGCCACCTGGCGGTCGAACACATATATCTCGCGGGGGCACGGGCCGCCGGCGCAGATCTCGCGGAGATGATCGAAGGTGCGGCCATTGCCCAGCCCCAGTTCCAGCACCACGCCCGGAACATCGCGGCTGCGCTCCACGGCCAAGGCGAGGCAGGACCTTTGTGCTTCCAGGCGGCGGATGAAACTGTCGAGCCGGCTCATGAATCTCCTGCCAGAGGGGCCCGATCATTTGCCAGAGGGATCATTTCCGGGCCGCCACGGCTTCGCGCAGTTGCGTGTTCATATGTTCGATGCGCTGGGCCAGCACGCGCATCACCTCGATGCCGATCGAGGGAAAGTCGGTCACCATGCGGAAGAACAGCTCCTTGGTGATCTTGAGGACCGTGATCGGTTCGGTAGCGCAGACGGTCGCGGTGCGCGGCACGTCCATGAGGATGCCGATCTCGCCCACGAAGGCGCCGGGGCCGACATCGGCCACTTTCAGCGGACCGCCCGGCGTGTCGACCAGGATCTCCGCGGCACCGCCCAGGATGATATAGGCGGCGTCGGCGGTATCGCCCTGGTGGAACAGCTGGTCGCCCGGCTGGTACTGCGCCCGTTCGCTGGCGAAGGCCATCAATTTGAGCTTGGCCGGTTCGACCTTGGCGAACAAAGGAATGCGCTTCAGCGCCTCGACATCTTCCTGAATACTCATCTCATCCATCCCGCTCGAAGTATCATGCGCTTTAACCTTCAGCGGCGCCCAGCAGCGCCTGGAATTTCGAATTCGGCCGGTCGAGTTCCGCGGGCGTGCCCATCTCGGCGATCCGGCCGTTCTGCAGCACCACGATCCGGTCGAAATCGCGGGCGAGCGAGGCCGTGTGGGTGACGAAGAGCAGGGCCGCGTCCTTGATATCGTCGCGGATCCGCCCGATCAGGCGACGCTGGCTGGCTTCGTCGAAGGCCGAGATCGTGTTGTTGAGAATGACAAGCTGCGGCCGTTTTGCCAAGGCGCGGATGAGGCCGGCCTTCTGGCGCTGGGCGACCGACAGCTTGCGGCCGGCGGCCCCCACATTGAAGCCGAGGCCGACGGCGATCACCCGGCTCCTGAGCGCCAGCCCGTCGATCACCTCGGACAGGACGGCGCCCACCTTCTGGGCGGCCTGGGCCTGGCCATAGACCAGACGGCCGAAGAGGATGTTGTCCTGCACGGTCGCCGCCGTGTTGTAGCGGGCGGGGTCGTAGAATTCGATCGAGCCCGCCTGGTCCTTGGGCAGCGTGTCGCGGAACAGGCTGCGCGCCTTGAGGAGCTTGGCTTCGAGCTTGTCGTCGATCAACCCCAGGCGATGGCGCGCCTCGATATAGGGGAAGGTCAGGGCCACCAGGCGGCGCTTGTCCGCGGCCGGGGCGGAGTCGAGGCCGCTCCGCTGCACGCGGCCGATCAGCTGCTGGAAGCGCGGCAGATCCTCGGCCGAGATGAAGCTGAACTGTTCGAAGAAGGGATGGCCCGCCGGCAGGTCGGCGAACAGTTCCACCATGGTGACGGCGATCTGCTGGCCGAGCGCGATGAGATCGTCGGTGACGCCGGCCGCCGCCAGCACGCCGGCCAGATGCGCGTTGCCGGAGAGGGCGTCGGGGGCGAAGTCGAGGCCGAGTGCCGTGCCGAAAAGCACATTCTCGGCCACCGTCATGTTGCGGTTGTAGCGCGCCGGATCGAACGGCTCGACGAGTGGCGCCAATTGCGGTTCGGCGAGGCGTTCATGGACCGCGGTCCTGGCGTGCAGGAACTGGTTGGCAAGGCCGTTATTGTCCTTGGGATCGACCAGCCCGCGCAGGCCGAACTGATAGACATCGTCCTCGAACTCGACGATGCGGAGGAGCTTCATGAGGCGGGCCTCGAGGCTGGCGCGGTCCGGGACACCGGCGCCTTCATAGTCGAGCCAGTCGGCGTTGATGTCGAGTTCGGGGGAACCGGCGCGGCGCGTTTCATACAGGCGGCGCTCGAAGGCGGTGAGCTGCGTGCCTTCATACTGCGCGGCGCGCACCGGGCGGTGCTTGAGACTGTAGAGAAGGTTGTCCTCGAGCGAGATCGGCAGCAGATAGGTCTCGTCGCCGAGATAGGCGAAGCGCCGGCCGGTGATCGATTCCGGCAGCTCGGCAAGGTCGCTCGAACCGTAGCGGAGATTGCCGCTGCCCGGCCGCAGCAGCCGCCCGATGAGGGCCGCCAGCGCTTCCTTGCCGCTGTTGTTGGGGCCGACCAGGGCCACATGCTGGCCGGGCGGCACTTCCAGCGAGACCCCTTCCAGCAGCGAAGCGCCGCTGTCATCGACATAGCTCACGCGTTCCAGCACCAGGGGGGCTGGATCGATGACGCTGGGGGTGTCGAGCGCCTGCACCTTGGGATCGAGCATGCCGGCCGGGGTGAACTGCTCAATCACCTGGTCGTATTTGATCTGCACGTCCTGGCGCTGCTGGTCCCAGTCGATGAGTTCCTTGATCGGCGAGGGCAGGTCCTTGTAGGCGCTGATCACGGCGAGCAGCGTGCCGACGTCGAACTGGCCCTGGAGGGCGAAATAGCCGCCGATCAGGAAGTAGAGAAAGGGCGTCGTCTGCGCCAGCATGTTGTTGATGTACTTGACCAGGAACTTGCGCTGGTAAAGCTCGAAGCGGATCTGGAAGATGTTCCCTAAGCGCTCGATGATGTCGGCGCGCTCGAAGTTCGAGGTGTCGTTGGCGTGAATCTCGATGGCGCCGTCGACGGTCTCGGCGATGCGGCCCGAGAGCTGGCGCGCGGTGATCTGGCGCTGCTTGCCCAGCATCAGCACTTTCACCCGCAGTTTCGGGATGATGATGACCTGGATCAGCAGCATGGAGATGGTGACCAGCCCCATATAGACGTTCTGCATGAAGATGAAGAAGAGCGCCGTGGAGGCGACGCCGCCGAGATAGGCCGGCGTGATGAAGGCGTCGCCGATGAAGCCGCCGAGCGGCTCGACCTCGTCCTTGATCATGGTGGCAATCTCGGCCTGCTTCACCTTGCGGAAATGCAGGAGCGGGAATTGCAGCACGCGGTCGAAGAGCTCGAAGCGCAGGCGCCGCAGCATGCGCTCGCCCAGGCGCCCCTTCTCCGTGTTGACCTTCTGCTTCATCCAGCCGTTGAGGATGACGAAGAACAGATAGGAGAAGCAGAGCGCGAAGAGATAGGCGATATTGTCGAGCGGGAAGCCCTTGAAGAGTTCGACCGGGCCGCCCAGGAAGTCCGGCAGCGGCAGGGTGAATTTCAGGAAATCGGCGGTCGCCGATTCCTTGAAGGCACCGCCCTGGATGGCGTCGTTGACGATGCGCTTGGGCAGGTCGAGCGAGATGAAATAGATGCCGAGGCTGGAGGCCACGATCACCAGGATGACCAACTGGTCACGCCAGGAATGGCGCCAGATATATTTGAATAACCTAGGCTCCATGACCCCGGCCGTCCCCCGCAACTTGTCGCACTTGGTCTCGATCCACGCGCAATGGAAACGAATTATCACGGTCTGTCAATGCTTTGGCGCTGATCTGTCGCTGACAAGTGATATGTCCGGTTTTTGTGACAAGCGATCTGTCCGGTCCTTGAATCGCTCCAAAACGGGGGGCGAGGATGAGGCGGACGGAAGTGTTGCAAGGACTGAGAATCATGAAGTTCGAGGCGGTTTTGGGGCGCTGT
>NZ_CAMDRA010000156.1 GCF_945906275.1 Dongia mobilis | reverse complement strand
GGCGGCGCCCAGTTTCTCGCCCTTGCGGTCGAAGAGGTCGAACAGCAGCCGCTCAAGATTGCTTGAGACCTGGATGTCCATCGAGGGCGAGAGCGAGGGCGTCACCTTGCTCATCTTCATGGCGCCGGAATTGAAGAAGCGCGTCAGGATATCGTTGCGGTTCGACCCCACGATCAGCTCGTTGATCGGCAATCCCATCGACCGCGCAGCATAGCCTGCGAACACATTGCCGAAATTCCCCGACGGCACGGCGAAGTTGACCGCGCGCCCCGGGGCCACCAGCGCCAGCGCGCCGGTCACGTAATAGACGATCTGCGCCATCACGCGCGCCCAGTTGATCGAATTGACCGCCGCCATGTTGACCCGGTCGCGGAAGGACGGGTCGTTGAACATGGCCTTCACCATGTCCTGGCAATCGTCGAACGACCCGTCGATGGCGATGTTGTGGATATTGTCGGCCTCGATCGTGGTCATCTGCCGGCGCTGCACCTCGGAGACGCGGCCCTTCGGGTGCAGGATGAAGATGTCGATGGCCGCCCGGTTCTTGCAGGCCTCGAGGGCCGCCGATCCGGTATCGCCGGAGGTCGCCCCCACCACCGTGATGCGCTCGCCGCGGGCCTTCAGCACCATGTCATAGAGCTGCCCCAGCAATTGCAGCGCCACGTCCTTGAAGGCCAGCGTCGGCCCATGGAACAGCTCCATCAGCCACAGGCTCTCATCGATCTCGACCAGGGGGGCCACCGCCTGGTGGCGGAACGTGCCATAGGCCGCCTTGATCGCCTGGTCGAGCTGGGCTGGCTTGAGGCTGCTGCCGATGAACGGCTTCATCACCGCGCTCGCCACCTCGGCATAGGGTTTCCCGGCCAGCTTCTGGAACTGCGCCGCGCTCACGCTCGGCCAGGTATCCGGCACATAGAGGCCGCCGTCGCGGGCAAGGCCGGTGAGCAGCGCGCCCTCGAAATTGAGCTTCGGGGCCTGGCCGCGGGTGCTGATGTAACGCAAGGGAAACCTCGTCTGGATCGGGAGCGGAACACGGGCCTCAAATTAGGCGGCAAGCCGGTTCCTGACAAGCAAAGCCGGGCGCCCTGGCCGGGCTGGGGGCTTGCGAAATTGTCATGCGCCACCATCCCCCGGCGCAAAGCGGCGTCAGTTGGTCGCCTGCAGGGCCGGGGCCGCCTCGATCGGCTGCAGGCGCGCTTCCGGCAGGAACAGGGTGACGGTCGTGCCGACACCCAGCTCGCTCTCGATGGTGACGCGGCCGCCATGCATCTGCGCCAATTTCTGCGAGATGGCGAGGCCGAGGCCGGTGCCCTCGCGCTTGTGGCGGAAATCGGCGCCCGAGCCCTGGAAGAACGGCTCGAAGATGCGCGCCAGCGTCTCCGGGCCCATGCCGACGCCCTGGTCGCTGACGGCGATGGCGATGCCCTCGCCCGCGATCAGGCGCACCCGCACCCGCACCACGCCCTGCGGCTTGCTGAACTTCACGGCATTGGAGACGAGGTTGATGAGAATCTGGCGGATGCTGCGCTGGTCGGCATGGATGCCGACGCCAGTCACCGGATTGTCGACCTCGATCCCGACCGAGAACTTCGCCGCCTCCCGGTCGTTGAGCCGGACCGCGGCGTTGATCAAGGGCGCCAGCTCGCCCAGCTCCTCATTGAGCTCGAAGCGCCCGGCCTCGATCTTCGACATGTCGAGGATGTCGTTGATGAGGGTGAGGAGATGCTGGCCCGAGGCTGCGATATCCTCGATGTATTCGCGCTGTTTCGCCGTGAGCGGGCCAAAGGCCTCCGCGTTCAGCACCTCGGCGAAGCCGATGATCGAGTTCATCGGCGTCCTGAGTTCGTGGCTCATCGAGGCAAGGAAGCTCGATTTGGCGCGATTGGCCTGCTCGGCATTGTTGCGCGCTTCCTGCAATTCATGCTCGCGCTCCGCAAGGGCGATCTCGCGGCTTTTCAGGACCGTGACGTCGGTCATCATGCCGCGCAGTTCCAGCGATCCGTCCGATTTGCGGTCGATGCGGAAGAGATCGCGGATCCAGATCGTCGAGCCGTCGCGATGAATGAGGCGGTATTCCCACTCGTAATCCTGCTCCAGGCTGAGGTCGCGCGCGGTGATCTGCTCCATGCGCTTGCGGTCCTGCGGCGCCATGAAGCCGAACCAGGCCTTGGGCTTGCTCCATTCGGCCACCGAATAGCCGGTCATCGCCTCGATGCGGTCGCTGATATAGCTGTAGGTGATGAATTCCGGCCCCGGCATCGCATAGGGCGAGACCTTGGTGTTGTCGATGAGGATGCGCAGGCGCGATTCATTGGCGGCGATGCGGTCCTGCTGCCGGTCATGCTCGGCGCGCGCGATGGCGACCGCCATCAACCCCAGCTGGCACACCAGCACGAACAGGATGAGGGCGGCATGGTCGCGTTCCGGTGCGATGTGGTGGAACAGGGTGACGCCCTGCCCGGCGCCGCTCATCATGATGAAGGCGAACATCATGGCGGCGAAGCTCGCCCCCCGCCTGCCATAGCGGGTGAGGGCATAGAAGGCGAGCGGCAGCGCCAGCAGCGCGAAGAACACCAGCGCGCCGATCCAGGGCGCGGGCGGGACGAGGCTCAGCCACAGCAGCAGCAGGGCGGCGGCGCCGAGCCAGGCAAGTTCCGCGCGGTGCGGGCGGCGCCCCTGGGACTGCGTCGTCCACACCAGCAGGAAGGGGGTTGAAGCCAGCAGCGCCACGGCATTGCCGGCCAGCATCACGGCGAAGGTGGGCAGCAGATTGCCCCAGTTGTTTTGACCAAGATGGGTGATTTGACCAAGATGGATGATTTGACCGAGGAGGTGGCCTGCCACCAGGATCACGGCCGCGATCACGGCCGACCCGATGCCGCCCGCCACCAGCACCAATTGCCACAGATCGGCCTGCTGCCGCAGGCGGAGGTCGATCGGCGTCCAGCGCCGGAGGGCAAGGTAGACGCCTGTAGCCCCGGCGACATCGCCGGCCGCCGCAACAAGGGCCGCGGGCAGTGTCGCCTGCAACAGGATCTGGGCGAGGAGGGCCACGGTGAACAGCACCGGCAAGGCGCGCCAGCCGAGCAGCAGCAGGGGCCCAAGCAGGAAGGCGGGTGCCGCCCACAGCACCGGCACCAGGCCCGGCCAGCTGGCCGCGACGTCATAACCGATGCGATAGGCAAAAGCAGCGCTGAGCAGGGCCAGCAGCGCCACATAGGGCCGCTGGGCCGGATCAACCGTCTGCCAGGGTCTGCCGCCGCTTCTCTTCATTCAGCCCAATCCCGCACCCAATCCCACACCTAACCCCACTTGCGGCCACAAGGGCCGGCCGCAAATCCGGGGCCATGCTGCCAATGCCGGCCGGGCGACTCAAGCGATTAAGTGACTTACTTATCACCTTACAGATGCAGGTGTGCGCAGGCACGGCCAATCGGGCCTTTTGCCCGGATGAACGGCTGGAAAGGTGGGTTTTTCAGCCCTGGCCGAGATAGCGCCGTTCGAGATGCCGGCGGAAGATGCCGGCATCAAGGGGCTGGCCGGTGGCCGCCTTGACGATCTCAGGGGTGGTGAGGCTGGAGCCCCTGCCATGCACATGCTGGAGCAGCCAGCCGATGAGCGGGCTGAAATCGCCGCGTTCGATGGCGGCGGGGATCTCCGGCACGTCGCGCAGGGCGGCGTCGAAGAACTGCGCCGCGTTCATGGCGCCGAGGCTGTAGCAGGGGAAATAGCCGAACGCCCCGTCGAACCAGTGGATATCCTGCAGGCAGCCTTCCCGGTCGTTGGTGACGGTGAGGCCCAGCAATTCCTTCATGCCCGCATTCCAGGCGCCGGGCAGGTCCTTCAATTTGAGGTCGCCGCCGATCAGCGCCTGCTCCAGCCGGTAGCGCAGGATGACATGGGCTGGATAGGTCACCTCGTCGGCCGAGACGCGGATGAAGCCGGGTTCGACCATGGTATAGAAGCGGGCGAGATTGTCGGGTGCAAACGCCGCCTCATTGCCGGGATAGACCTCGTTGAGGATGGGCGAGAGGAACCGGCAGAAGGCGGCACTGCGCGCGGCCTGCATCTCGACGATCAGCGACTGGCTCTCATGGAGCGCCATGCCGCGCGCCTGGCCCACCGGCTGGCGGCGCCATTCCTTGGGCAGGCCCCGCTCATACATGGCGTGCCCCGTCTCATGCACGACACCCATCAGCGCATCGGCGAACTGGTCCTCGTTATAGCGCGTGGTGATGCGCACATCGTCGGGCGTGCCACCGCAGAAGGGATGGAGCGAGGTGTCGAGGCGACCATGGTTGAAATCGAACCCGATCGCCGCCATCAGCCGTTCACCGAGCGCCTTCTGCGAGGCGATGCTGAACGGTCCCTTGGGGGCCACGGCTGCCCCCTGCTGTTTCTGCCGTTCCAGCACCTGGCCCAGGAACTCCGGCAGGAACGAAGCGTAATCCGCGAACACCGGATCGATATCGACGGCCCGCGCGCCCGGCTCGAATTCATCCATCAAGGCATCATAGGGGCTAAGGCCGAGCTTGGCGGCCTTCGCCTGCGCACTTTCGCGGGTGAGGTCGAGCAGCGCCTGGAGCTGCGGCAGCACCAGGGCAAAATCGCCCGCCGGCCGCGCCGCGCGCCAGGTTTTTTCGCAGGCGGCCCGCGCCCGCGTGAGGGCCTCGACCAGGTCCGGCCGCAGGGCGGTCGCATGGCCGTGGATGCGCTTCATCTCATGAAGGTTGGCGCGCTGCCAATCGTCGAGCCCCCCATCACCGGCCAGCTCCAGCAGATCCGCCATCTCGGGTGCCGTCAGCATCTCATGGCCGATGACGTTGAGGGTCGCCAATTGCTCGGCGCGCGAGTCATGGCCGCCCTCCGGCATCACCGCGGCCATGTCCCAATGCAGCATGCCGGTCGCCTCGGCTATGGCGCCCATGCGTGCGAAACGCTGTTCCAGCTGGCGGTAGGCGTTCGAACTCATGCGGCCTTGTCCTCTTCCGGCGTGGCGGTGGCATTGGTTGCGGCAGCCTGCGGCTGCAGGTGAAACATCACATAGATGACGATCAGCGCCAGGGCGAGCGCCCCCCAGGTGACGGCATAGGTCAGATGGTCGTTGGGCAGGTTGATGCGCGTCTGCCCGCCGATCGGGAAGCCACCCGGCACGTCGCCCTTCACCGCGTCGAGATAGATGTCCTCGCGCAAGGGAAGGCCGCTCGCCACCGCCATCTCGGCCGGCGACAGGTAATACCAGACATTCTTGACCGGCTCGTTGGCCGGCTGGAACCAGCTCTGGCGCTGCGGCTGGCGGATGATGGCCTCGATCGTCACATCGCCTTCCAGCTGGCCTTCGGCGCGCTGCTGCGGATCCTTGCGCTCGGTGGGGACCCAGCCGCGATTGATCAGCACGGCGCCTTTGCCGCCATCGACCAGCAGCGGCGTCACGATCCAATAGCCGGGATTGCCGTTCTGCGAGCGCGCCGCCATGTAGAATTCGTGCGCATGGTCGAAATGCCCATGCAGGGTCACGCGTCGAAAATCGACCGTCTCGGTCTGGGTCCCCATGGGGGGCAGCGCGATGGGGGCGGCATTGGTGCGCTCGACGCGCTCGTTGATCAGCCCCTCTTTCCAATAGAGGCGCTGCACCTGCCAGACACTGAGCCCGATCATGAAGATCACGGCCGGCACGGTGAACAGGGTCGGCCAGAATTTCGGCCGGAAATTTCTCAGGCTGTCGCGCAAGGTCATCTCAATTCGTCAATCGGTGTGCGGGCCAGAATCGCCGATTCTATCATCGCCCACCCTGTGTTCACTGGCGCGGTGGTGGAACTGCAGGGCGATGAGCACCCCCTTCATCGGCCGCAGCAGGCCGATGGCGCCGCCACCAACCACCAATGGCCAGATCAGGATATGCACCCAGATAGGCGGTTCCTGGGCAAATTCAAGCCAGATGGCGAGCGGGGCGACGATCGCCCCCAGGATCATGATGATGAACACCGCCGGCCCGTCGCCGCTGTCGGCGGCCTTGAGGTCGAAGCCGCAGGCGCTGCAGCTGTCGTTGATGGTGAGCAGGCCACGAAAAAGCCTGCCTCGCCCGCAGCGCGGGCAACGGCAGGCTATTCCTTTGGCGATGGGGCTGGAGAGGATGGGTGAGGGGCTGGTCACGCCAGCACCCTCACCGGATCAACCTCAGCCATGGTACGGGCCCGGACCCGAACCCCAGATATAGATCCAGACGAACAGGAACAGCCACACCACGTCGACGAAGTGCCAGTACCAGGCGGCTGCCTCGAAGCCGAAATGATGATCCGGCGTGAACTGGCCGTTGAGGCCCCGGAACAGGCAGACAGCCAAGAACAGCGTGCCGACGATGACATGGAAACCGTGGAAGCCGGTCGCCATGTAGAAGGTCGAGGAGTAGATCCCGTCCTTGAAGGCAAACGGCGCGTGAATGTACTCATAGGCCTGGAAGCCGGTGAAGATCATGCCGAGACCGATGGTCAGTGCCAGGCCCAGGAGGAAGCCCTTGCGGTCATTCTCGCGCAGCGCATGGTGCGACCAGGTGACGGTGCAGCCAGACAGCAGCAGGATGAGCGTGTTCAAGAGCGGAATGGCCAGCGGGTCGAGGACCATGACGCCCTTGGGCGGCCACACGGCACCGATTGCTTCCTTGGGGAACAGCGAGGAATCGAAGAAGGCCCAGAAGAAGGCGACGAAGAACATGACCTCGGAAGCGATGAACAGCGCCATGCCGTAGCGCAGGCCGATCTGCACGACCGGCGTATGCGCCTTGTCGACCTCGGCTTCCCGCACCACGTCGCGCCACCAGAAGAACATGGTGGCGAGGATCAGGATGAGGCCCGGCGTCACGGCGAGACCGAAGCTCGCTTTGTCGTGCATGTAGAGCACCATGCCCATGAAGAACACGCCGCCGGCGATGGCGCCGACCAGCGGCCACGGGCTGGGATTGACCAGGTGATAGGGATGGTTTGGCTTGTGTGCCGCGTCGCTCATGGCTTCAACTCTCTCTTTTCAAAACGGTCGATCACCCTGGGCTTGTTCCCCCCGATCGACCGGCTTTCACCACAATCTACTTTAACTACCGCCAGCCTGACTAGCTGGTTGGGGGCCAGCTTCCGCCGGCCGGATCTCAGGGACTGCGACCTGCGCCGTTTCCGGGTCGTTCTCGACCTGGAAGAAGGTGTAGGCCAGGGTCACGTCGCGCAATTTGTTGAGATAGGGATCCTGTTCCAGCTTCGGGTCCAGGAAGAACACCACCGGCATCTCGACCCGCTCACCGGGTTTGAGGACCTGTTTGTCGAAGCAGAAGCACTGCACCTTGACGAAATACTGGCCGAACACGTCCGGCGAGACGTTGAAGGTCGCCGACCCGGTGACGGTCTGGTCGGTCGGATTCTCGGCCACGAACAGCGCCGTGTAGGTGACGCCCGTGCGCACGTCCATCTTCGGCACTTCCGGGCGGAAATGCCACGGCATGCCCGCGCCCAGATCGGTGTTGAAGGTGACGATCATGTCGCGCGAGCCGACGATGCTGTTATTGGTGTCCGCCCGCTGCGGCGTGCCGCCGAACCCGGTCGCCTTGCAGAACAGCTCGTAGAGCGGCACCGAGCCATAAGCGAGGCCGATCATGCCGGCGACGACGCCGACCAGCATCATCATGAGGTTGCGATTGCGCTGACCGAGAGTCCTGCGGGCCATCAGGCACCCCCCATCTTGACCAGCGAGATGACGAACACCAGCACTACGAACAGGACGAGGGCGCCGGCCAGCGCCCAGTTGCGCTGCTGCAGGCGCTTCTGCTTTTCGGCGATGAGGGCCTTGTTGGTCTGCTCGTTCATGCGGCCATCCCCGCGCCGAAAAGGGCAATGAGCCCCGGCGCCCGGTCGATCATCAGCACGACAAAATGCAGGAACAGGTAAAGCAGCGAGAAGGCGAACATGCGCTTGGGCCAGATCATGTCTGTCGATTCCAGCACCCGCCAGGCATGATAGATGAAGCCCGCATTGAGCAGGATCGAGACCGCGCCATAGACCCAGCCGGCAACGCCCAGATAGACGGGGGCCAGCGCCACGAACGGCAAGGTGAGGGTATAGAGCAGCATCTGCCGCTTGGTTGATTCCATGCCGGCCACCACGGGCATCATCGGCACGCCGGCCTTGGTGTAGTCCGGGTTGCGCCACAGTGCCAGCGCCCAGAAATGCGGCGGCGTCCACATGAAGATCAGCAGGAACAGCGCAATGGACGCCCAGTCGATGCCG
>NZ_CAMDRA010000155.1 GCF_945906275.1 Dongia mobilis | reverse complement strand
AGCGACATCAACACCCAATGGCTGGACGCAGCCTCCCTCAAGAAAATGATCTAGAGGCTTGCTCACATGCGCTACTGCAAACTCTGCCTGTATCCCGAGACCAAGCCCGATCTCTCCTTCGATGAGCATGGCGTCTGCAATGCCTGCCTCAATTACCAGTATCGCGCGGAAGTGGATTGGGATCGTCGCAAGGATGAGTTCCTCAGCGTTATCGAACAGTATCGCAGCAAGAACGGCGACAATTACGACTGCCTGGTGCCAGTCTCAGGTGGCAAAGACAGCACATACCAGCTATTGCGTCTTCTTGAAGTCGGCATGAACCCGCTCTGCGTCACGGCGACGACGGACGACCTTTCGGATATTGGTCGCCGCAACATCGAGAACATCAAGAAGCTCGGCGTCGACTATATTGAAGTGACGACCAACCCGGTCGTGCGCCGCCGCATCAACCGCTTTACCCTAGAGACTGTCGGCGACATTTCCTGGCCGGAACACGTCACGATCTTCACCGTGCCGGTTCGGGTTGCGGTCCAGCACAATATCCGCCTGATCGTCTGGGGCGAGAACCCGCAGCACGAATATGGTGGCCCCGCAGCTTCGACATTAAAGAACGTGCTCGATCGACGCTGGCTTGAAGAATTCGGCGGCCTGCTTGGGCTCCGGGTTTCAGACATCATCGGTCAGATCGGCGTCAGCCGGCATGACATGATTCAATACACCTACCCATCGGACGAAGAATTGGCGCGAGTTGGCGTCACTGGAATTTTTCTCGGCTATTATTTTCCCTGGGATGGCTATCGCAATGCTCTCTATGCCCAGGGATACGGATTCGAGACTTTCCCGACGATGGTGGAAGGTGCCCTCGCCAACTACGAGAATCTCGACAACCATCAGATGGGCCTGCACGACTACTTCAAGTTCCTGAAATACGGCTTTGGCCGCGCAACCGACATCGCCTGCAATCATATCCGTCGTGGCCGCTTGACGCGGCGCGATGGGCTGGAGTTGGTCAAGCGCCATGACGGGAAGTTCCCCTGGACCTATCTTGGCAAGAAGATCGAGGACATTCTCGCGCCGCTCGACATGCCGGTGCAGGAGTTCGTCGAAATCTGTGACCGATGGACAAATAAAAAACTGTTCAAATGCGACAATCAGGGAAAGCTCTTGAAGGATCGCTTCGGCAATTTGCAGAAGCTCCACATCGATAACGGTTGATCGGCGCGGGAGATCTATTCGCTCATGCCTGGCGTCGTCATCGTCAATTCCGGTGTTTGCAATCTGGATTCGATCCAGCGTGCGGTCGAAGAGTGCGGTGGCAAACCCGAAGTGACCGACGACCCGCGCATCGTTGAGCAGGCCGATCGCATCATACTCCCGGGCGTCGGGTCATTTGCCGCAGCGATGCAGGCGATGAACGAAAAGGGCATCGCCGCTGGCCTGCGCAACCTGCTGGCCAAACGTCAAGTTCCATTTCTAGGAATCTGCCTCGGCATGCAATTGATGGCGACCCGCAGCTACGAATTTGGATTGACGGATGGCCTCGACTTCATCCCCGGTGAGATTGTGCCGTTGAAATCGACACAGGCCGGCGAGCGAATTCCCCATATGGGCTGGAATGAAACTCACCCGAAGCCGGGTGCGCAGCTTTGGCGCAATCTGCCGGACGGCGCCGACTTCTACTTCGTGCATTCGTACCATTACGATTGTGCCGAAAGCGACGTGCTGGCGGTCTGCCCATCCTACGGCGGCTTCGCGGCCGCCGTGCAGCGAGACAACCTGATGGGGGTCCAGTTCCACCCTGAAAAGAGCCAGAAGGCGGGCTTCGAACTCCTGCGCAATTTTCTGGCAATCTGAGGGGGCAATGACGGTAAAGATTCGTGTCATGCCGACCCTGTTGTTCCGGGATGTTGGTTTGGTCAAAGGTGTCGGCTTCGACTCCTGGCGCCGGACCGGCAGCGCTCTGCAGGCCATAAAGGTCTACAATATGCGCGAAGTCGACGAGTTGGTATTCCTCGACATTCGGGCGACGCCCGATGGCCGTGCCCCAGATTTTACCCAGGTAGACGAACTAGCCGACGAATGCTTCATGCCGATGACCGTCGGCGGCGGCGTGCGCAATCCTGACCATATCGGCGGGCTGCTGGCAGTCGGCGCGGACAAGGTTGCGATCAATACGGCCGCTCTGAAACGGCCGAAGCTGATTGAGGAAGGCGCCCTGCGCTATGGCACGCAATGCATCGTGGTCTCGATCGATGTCCTGCGCCACCTCGACGGCCGACTTGAGGTGATGAGTGAATGCGGCCGGCTACCGACCGGGCGTGATCCGGTCGAATGGGCCAGGGAAGTGGAAGCGCTTGGCGCAGGAGAAATATTACTGACGTCGATCAACCGCGATGGAACTTTCAACGGCTATGACATTCCGCTGACACGGGCTGTAGTCGATGCGGTCAAAATTCCGGTGATCGCGTCAGGCGGTTGTGGGAATTACCAGCACATGGCCGACGTCCTCAAGGAAGGCAAGGCCGACGCAGTTGCGGCTGCTAGCATTTTCCACTTCACCGAGCAGACCCCAAGGGAAGCAAAGGTCTTCCTCAAAGCGCAAGGATTGCACGTGCGCCTCTAAGCTGCTTTCGAAGAGGCGGTCCTCGACGCGGTCGCCAGACGCGCCCTCTCAACATAGTGGCGGACGAATTTTTCAGTCGCAGCGGAAGCAGTCGCTGGTCCGCCATCGGAACCGGGTAGGTGAATGTGGGTCTGGAACAAGGCGCGACGATCTTCGGGTGTGCCGACGAGCAATTTGTCGCCGAGCGCCGCACGGGCTATGAGTTCGGCAAATGTCTCTGGAGAATCGGCAAAAGTGACGACCCGCCGGGTAAGCGGATCGTTATAGTCGAGCAGCAGATCTTTGCGTGGCGGGCGCGCTTCTCCCCAGCAAGGCACGACGACTGGTGCGTCCGTGAGCATGGCTTCAACAAGGGCAAGGGAATTGTAGCCGATCACGACCCGCGAGCGCGGATAGAGTTCAAACAAAGGCGTATCATATTCGAACAGAAGTGGTGAGCCGTCGAGAGATCCTACTCGTTCCAGGACTTCAGTGCGGTCGCCCCGCTTCTTGCATTTGACAAGCCAAGTGAGGCCAGGGCGGTTCTCTGCCCGTGCCACGCGGTCGAAGATTTCCGCGGTTTCGAGAAAAGTATTAACCGCCATGTAGCCAGGGTCGTTAAAGGTGACCAGGCTGATGTGGGTCTTTTGTGACTCGGCTAGCGGTGACATGTGAAGCCAACGATCGTATCGCGGTGCGCCAGTCACCCAGATGTCGTAGGGGTTCGCGAAGCCGGGGGAAAATGCGACTTTCGTTGCCTGGCTAAACACGGCCAGACCGGCGCCATCGAAATGAAAGCGAGCCTTGGCAAGATGCTCGTGCATCCACGGCACGGTCCAGGGGATTGTGTAATTCTCTCGGCAGAGGACCAGGAATGGGATGCCCAAGCGCAGGCAGGCAAGTTTCACCGCTTCGTCTTGCCAGTAATCGATGTTCGCCGTGGCGACGGCATCTACTTGCATGGTGCGCTGTGCTTCCGTCAGCAGTGCCATACCAAAACTCTCAAGAACGGGTCGCAAATGGGCCGCGCGAGGTTCCTTGAGCCAGGTCGAAAAATAGCCCTGCTCGCGGTCGGCCTCTGGTACCCATTGCTCCTGCTGTTCCTTTAGCCGGACCGCGTTAAGGGTAACCAAATTGAGGTTTGTAAGCCGCCGCAACTCCTCAATATCCTTGATGAACTGGCTGCGTTCCAGGCAGAGGACGGTGAGCTTACCCGGCTTGGCCGAACTCCAGTCAATTCGCCGAGCCAGGGCAATACCGGCCGCGCGTTCCGGGGCGAAGGCCCGAATCACCGAGAGAGCCGCCCACTGCCAAAACTTGATCACCATTACTAACTGCCTGATTTCCCAATAAATCTAGATTATGAGCGAAGTTTGCCAATTGTCCCCCGCGGGATCAAGCAAACCAGCGCCATGAAAACGCCTTCCTAGGCCCATTTGTCAAGCGATGCGCCCTTGACCTCGGTGCCGCCACGCGTTACTCGGCGCGGGTAATTGGGCCGCCGGCGGGAGCATGTATAATGAATAATCCATTTTTTCTGGCGGGCCGGCTGACCGCTGATCCCCTGCACTGCATCGATGTCGGCGCGCGCGGCGGCATGCAGGACCATTGGCGACCCTTTGCCGACCTCATGCAGATCGACCTTTTCGAGCCGGACGCCGCCGCCTGCGGTTTGCAGGAACAGGGGGCCCCGGCCAATGAATCCTGGTTTCCGGTCGCTTTGGGAGGTGAGACCGGAATGGCAAAACTGCATGTCCTCGCCAAGCCCTCGGGGTCCTCGCTATTCCCGCCCAACCCCGACCTGATGTTTCGCTTTGGGCCGACCAGCTACGGGACTCTCGCCAAGGTCATCGAAGTTCCGGTGATAACGCTTTCCGATTTCATCGACAAGTATGCGCGGCCCTTGCCCAATCTGCTCAAACTAGATGTGCAGGGCGCGGAGCTGGCGATCTTTCAAAGCACCAAGCCAGAGCATTGGCGCGATATTCTTGCCATTCAGACCGAAGTGGAGTTCGCGGAACTTTATGCCGGCCAGCCATTGTTCGGCGACGTCGATGCCCACCTGCGCGCGCGTGGCTTTATCCTGTTCGATTTACTCCCAGTGCGCTCCTATCGTTTCGAGGGCGAAAAATCGCATGCTCAGTTGCGCCGGCATCTCAACATCCAGAAAAACCGCCAGGATATCTCCTGCCGCCTGATCGCAGGTGACGCCCTCTATCTGCGATCGCCCGAGGCGGTGCTGGCCGGCGGCGATCTCTCCGCCATTCTCAAGCTGTTCGTCATCCTGCTGCTCTATCGATTTCTCGACGAAGCGCTGTGGCTGGCGGAGGCGGCGCGCAAGGCCGGACATATCAGTGCGACGGATGAAGTCGACCTCATTGCGCTGGTGAAATCGGCAGCTCCGAAGCCGGGTCTGCTGCAGCGTGCCGACTGGCTCGGCAAGCTCGCGCGGCGCGTCACCAAGAAGCTGGGGATCTGTCACAGCCGCAAGATCGATTACTGGCTCGACCGTTCCTGGGATTTCTAGTCTCGCCGTGTGCTCAGCCGGGCGTCAATAGCCCCAGAGATGCTGCAAGGCAACAGCGCCCTTGGGCGAAGTCGTGACGATGTCGGCATTGAGATCCGCGTCACCAGACTGCACCAGCAATGCGCCGTTGCCGCTTGCGCCGAGATGCGTAGCAAGATTCGGCATCAACTCGTCGAGCCAGGCCATCCGCCAGGTAAAGGCCGGCACGTTGACGCGCACCTGCATGCGTGCGCCCTCATTGCTGATGACGATAAGATCGACCCGGGCGGTACCACGGTAATTGAGGCGTCCCGACCCGTGCAGTAGCACGATCCCGGTGCGCAGCCCGTTGTCGCAGCGGGCGCGTCCGAATACGTTGGTGCGTCCGACGATCGCCAACTGGTCGGTCAGCCAGTGCGGGAAGCCCGGCACTGCGCCGCCGAGGTTGCGCCAGCTCGATTGGAACTCGGTAAAATCCTGGTCGAGCGTATGCCGGTTGCGCACCAGCAGATTGGACATCGGCTTGAAGCCCTTGTAGCGGAGACCTGCCTTCAGCCAATCGTGGCTGACCATGGCAAGGCAGGCTTTTGCACCGGCCGGATCGCCCCACAGCCGCAGCATGTCGTCGGTGAAGAGTGGCCCCTTCTGCGTCTTGGTGAAGCGATGGGTGCCGAGATGGCCGCCCTCGGCGTCGAAGAAATCGAGGCGAAGATGCGGCTGGTCTGGATTGGCGGCATCCGATTCATAGGCGAAGGTGAGTTCGCTCCCGGCCGGCGTGATCGGCACGGCGTGTGGCTCGAGGATGAAGCCTGCTTCCTCGACCTTGCGGTAGCGCGCGAGGTCTTCCGCATCGGCGGCAAGGTCGTCGCGGTCGATGATCGGGCAACTGGCGTGATGATTGCCGGCGATGTTGCCTTGGTGACCGGCTGAGAGTGCCGCACTATTCTCCAGCACGAACCAGTTCGATCCGCCGAAGCCACGATAGCGCCAGCCGAACATGCCGTCGTCGGCGACACCGTTGCGCGCAAGGGTCGATTGCTCGATATAGACACCGGTGCTGCGCGGTGCCGTGCTGCTTTTGGTGCCGGCGATAGCTTCAATCCCGTGGACGTTCTCTGCCTTGCGGTCGAAATTGGGAATGGTGAGCGCCATGGCGCCTTCCCGCACCATCCAGGCCGGCGCCCTGAACTCGACCTTGCGGTCCGGGCTACGGTTGAACTCATGGGCGCTGTGCAGCGTGGTGAAGGAATCCTTCCAGAACACGTCGGCGCACAGGCGCAGGCGATAGTGCCGATCCCGAGTCAATACTGGGTGCTCGACGAAAGCTGCGAGACTGACGGGGTACTTACGCGCCTTGAAGTGGTCGCTGAGGCGGATGACCAGCGACTGGTTGGGTTCGAGGATGCGGTAGAAGCGCTTCACTTCCGGTCCGTGATAGATTTCGATGCGGAACTGCAGCGCATCTTTCACGCCGAAGAATTCCTGGAAATGGTTGAACAGCAGGCCTTCGACCTCGTCCGCCTCCATGGGCGCGCTCAGTGTGCCGCCGCAATATTCGAAACCCGCGCCGACCCAGAACACCGGCCTGGCCGCATCCCGCGCCACCATCAGGCGGAGCGCCTGGCGATAGCGCGCCGGCAGTTCCGTGCCCACACAGACAGCGGCGTCGAAGTCACCCCAGGCCTGGTCCTCTGCATGCTTGGCGCCGGCGGCGACGTCGCCCAGCACATGGCTAACCCAAAGGAGGGCAACGCCCGGCAACTCCGCCTTCGCCGCTGCGAAGGATGCGGCGTCGCCGTGAACGAGCACATGCCGGGCGCCGATCTCGGCGAGGCTGGCGCGCACGCGCGGCCAATCGCTTGCGAGCCGCGTTCCCTGGCCATCCTTGGGCGCACCTGGCGCGCGGTCGGCCCTCGCCACCTTTTTCTTCTTCTTGGCGAACAGGTTTTCGAGCAATGTCAGCATGGTCCGGCCCAATCGATGGCTATTCTCAAACGGTGCCGGAATAGTAGAGGATGCTGGCCAGCGGCGCCAGACGCGCCGACCCTGATTTCCCGTGCCGGGGGAGGGACTTTTCGTCGCGGCCGCCGTACAAACAGCTTGACCTCCGGGCCGGCGCAGGGTCGGTTGGCAGCCCGCCCGGAAAGTGGGCCAGGATAGCAGATTTTGACATGGGGGACGGATGATGGCGTTGGTCGGTTTGGGCAGGTCTGGTTTGCAGGTTTCGAAGCTCTGTTTCGGCGGCAACGTATTTGGCTGGACGGTGGACGAGCCCATGTCGCATCGCTTGCTCGACGGCTTCATCGATGCCGGCTTCAACTTCATCGACACTGCCGACGTCTATTCCAAATGGCATGATGGCAACAAAGGCGGCGAGTCCGAAACCATCATCGGCAGCTGGCTGAAGACGCGCGGCAACCGCGATAAGGTGGTGATCGCGACCAAGGTCGGCTCCGACATGGGCGGCGGGGAGAAGGGCCTCTCCAAGGCATATATCGCTCGTGCCGTGGAGCGCTCGCTGCAGCGCCTGCAGACCGATTACATCGATCTCTACCAATCACATTGGGACGACCCTACGATTCCGGTCGAGGAGACGCTGATGGCCTATCAGGCGCTCATCAAGGCCGGGAAGGTACGTGTTGTCGGCGCCTCCAACTTCAGCCCGGAACGCCTCAGCGCCGCCCTCGCCGCGCATGATGCCCAGGGCCTGCCGCGCTACGAATGCCTGCAGCCCGAATACAATCTCTATGAACGCGCCGGCTTCGAGGGCGCACTTGCCGACCTCTGTCGCAGGCAGGAGATCGGTGTCATCACCTATTTCTCACTCGCGGGCGGGTTCCTCACCGGCAAGTATCGCAGTGCCGCCGATCTTGGCAAAAGCGCGCGCGGCAGCGATGTCGAGAAATATCTCGATGCGCGCGGCCACCGCATCCTGGCTGCCCTTGATGCGGTGGCATTACGCTGCCAGGCGACGCCGACGCGGGTGGCCCTTGCCTGGCTGATGGCGCAGCCTGTTGTGACAGCCCCCATCGCCAGCGCGACATCGCTTGCGCAGCTGGCCGAACTGACCGCAGCCGCCGAACTCCAGCTCGACCAGGCAGCACTCGCGGAACTGGCAGCGGCAAGCGCCTATTCCCAGGCTGCCTAATCGGGTAAATTTTCCCAACACACTATTGACCGGCCGCGGGGACGCCGACACCCTGGGGTCGAGCCAGCGTAGGAATCGCAATGCCGGATTGGCGTGACACGTGTCATCCAGACGTTCGTCTGGTTCTCGATTATTGGCAGGAAAAATGCGCCGGCCGGTTGATGCCGGCGCGCGCCGACATCGATCCTGGTGACCTCCGCCGCTTCCTGCCGCATATCACGCTGGTCGATGTGGTCGATGATCCGCGCCGCTTTGTCTACCGCCTGGTCGGCACCAGCGAGGTCGAATTGCGCGGCTTCGACCTTACTGGCAAGTCCGTGGCCGATGCCGATTTCGCC
>NZ_CAMDRA010000154.1 GCF_945906275.1 Dongia mobilis | reverse complement strand
AAGGATGTGGAGCTGCCCAAGGACAGTTCCGCGATCATCACCAGCGACGGATTGCTCGGCAATTACTATATCAAGCTGGAACCGGGCGCCGAGGACGACATTCTGAAGGATGGCGACGAGATCGCCTACGCCCAGGGTGCGCTCGATCTGGTCGAACTGATCAACAAGTTCGTGGTCGGCGGATCGTCGGAGCCCAAGCAGGAATAGCGCGCCGAAACCGGCACGGCGCTGCAAGGCAGGCCAATAGCATGAGTGCGGATAAGGGAAAGCCCGGCTTCGACGCGCCCGTCTGGAAACAGCCCGACGGACAGCCCGTCTCGTGCCTCGAAAAAGTCAAAGTCCTCAACCAGAATCTGATCGAGATTCGGCAACTGGCCCAGGATGCGCTGGAAGACGCGGTCCTGATGGGCTGCGACGAAGCGCAGATCCGCGCGGTGTTCAACGATCTCGTGGCGAAACTCGAGAATCCCTACGGAAAGAAATCATGAAGTTCACGAAGGCCGGCATGGCGGCGGCGGGTCTGGCCCTCGCCACTTTGTTCGGCAGCGCCCCTGCCATGGCCATTCCCGGCGACAATGTCGTGCTGCGCGCCATGGACAAGATCACCGCCCGCGTCTCGACCATCAACGTGCCCGTGGGCGGCACGGTGACCTTCGGCTCGCTCAAGATCACCGCCAAGGCCTGCGACAAGCATCCCCCGGAAGAGACGCCGGAATCCTCGGCCTTCCTCGACGTGGTCGAGGAGAAGCCGGGCGAAGCCGCCCAGCCGCGCTTCCAGGGCTGGATGTTCGCCTCCAGCCCCGCGCTCTCGGCGCTTGAACATCCGGTCTATGATCTCTGGGTGCTCGACTGCACCAGTGACGAGGTGCCCGCCGCGGCGCAACCCGCCGAAACTCAGCCGGCGGAAGCGTCGCCGGCCCCCACCAATTCCAACAGCACCGAGTCCGGCACCTCGGAATAGAAGGTGGCTGGCTTTGCCAGTGCCTGGTTGAGCAGCATACGGTAATCGTCGCGCGGGATCTCGATGGTGCCGAAGCGGCTGAGATGCTTCGTCACGAACTGCGTGTCGAGCAGCGTGAACCCGCCATGGCGCAACCGTGCCACCAGATGTACCAGCGCCACCTTGCTGGCATCGGTCGCCCGGCTGAACATGCTATCGCCGAAGAAGGCGCCGCCCAGGCTGATGCCGTAGAGCCCGCCCACCAGCGCCGTGCCCTGCCAGACCTCGACGCTATGCGCATGGCCCATGACGAAGAGCTGGCGGCAGAGGTCGAAGATCGTGTCGTTGATCCAGGTCTGGCCGCGGCCGGGTGCGGGTGCTGCACAACCGGTGATGACCTCCTCAAAGGCCTGGTCGCAGGTGACGCGGAAGCTGCCTTCCTCGCAAGCCAGACCTTGCCGGACCTTTTTCTTCAGGCTGCGCGGGATATGGAATTTGTCGAGCGGCAGGATGCCGCGCTGCTCCGGGTCGATCCAGTAGAGCTCGGGGTCGTTGCGCGCCTCCGCCATCGGGAAGATGCCGATCGCATAAGCGCGCAGCAGCATCTCGGGCGTGATCTTCGGCGGTTTGACCCTGTTGGACATCTTGACCTCTGCTGTCCCGGCGCAACCCCATGACTGAGAGAGTGCCGGAGCTTCGGCCCAGCGTCAAATAGGCCAGCGTCAAATGCCGACGAATTTCTCCAGCCAGCGGATGTCGTAATCGCCGTTGATGAAGTCGGGTGCCGTGACCAGGCGCTGATGGAGGGGGATGTTGGTCTTCACCCCCAGGATGACCATTTCCTCGAGCGCGCGGCGGGCCCGCATCAGGGCCTCGTTGCGGGTCTTGCCATGGACCACCAGCTTGGCGATGAGGCTGTCATAATTGGACGGCACCTTGTAGCCGGCATAAAGCGCCGAATCGACGCGCACGCCGAGGCCGCCCGCGGCATGGAAATCGGTGATCAGACCCGGCGAGGGCATGAAGGTCACCGGATCCTCGGCATTGATGCGGCATTCGAAGGCATGACCGGTGAAGGTGATGTCCGACTGGCTGAAGCCCAAAGGCGCACCGGAGGCGACACGGATCTGCTCGCGCACCAGGTCGATGCCGGTGATCATTTCCGAAATCGGATGCTCGATCTGCAGGCGGGTGTTCATCTCGATGAAATAGAACTTCCCGTCCTGGAACAGGAACTCGATCGTGCCCACCGAGCGATAGCCCATGGCCTTCACGGCCTTCACGGCGATCTCGCCGATCTCGGCGCGCTGGTCGGCATTCAAGGCGGGCGAGGGGGCTTCTTCCAGCACCTTCTGGTGCCGGCGCTGCAGCGAACAATCGCGCTCGCCGAGGTGCACCGCATTGCCGTGATTGTCGGCCAGGATCTGGATCTCGATATGGCGCGGATGCGAGAGGTACTTTTCCATGTACATCTGGTCGTTGCCGAAGGCGGCCTTCGCCTCGGCCTTCGCCATGGCGAGCGATTCCATGAGCTCGCCCGGATTGTTGGCGACCTTCATGCCTTTGCCGCCGCCGCCGGCCGCGGCCTTCAGGAGCACCGGATAGCCGGTCTCCTCGGCGATGCGTGGCGCATCGGCATCGGTGACGGCGCCGTCCGACCCCGGCACGCAGGGAATGCCGAACCGCTTGGCCGTGAGCTTCGCCTCGACCTTGTCGCCCATCTGGGAGAGGTGATCCGGCGACGGGCCGATGAAGGTGAAGCCATGCTCCTCGACCATGGACGCGAACTTCGCATTCTCGGACAGGAACCCGATGCCGGGATGAATGGCGTCGGCGCCGGTGATGGTGGCTGCCGAAATGATCGCCGCCATGTTGAGATAGGAATCGCGCGACGGCGCCGGGCCGATGCAGACGGTTTCGTCGGCGAGCCGCACATGCATGGCATCGGCATCGGCCGTCGAATGCACGGCCACGGTGCGGATACCCATCTCGCGGCAGGCGCGGTGGATGCGCAGCGCGATTTCGCCGCGATTGGCGATGAGGACTTTTTCAAACATCGTCGCGGCTGATCCTTGATTACTCGATGACGATGAGCGGTTCGCCGAACTCGACCGGCTGGGCGTCGTGGATGAGCACGTCCTTGACCACGCCGTTCGCCGGAGCCGCGATCGGGTTCATGACCTTCATCGCCTCGATGATCAGCACCGTCTGGCCCTTGGCGACCTTGTCGCCGACCTTGACGAAGGGCGTGCCGCCCGGTTCCGACGACAGATAGGCCGTGCCGACCATGGGCGAGGTGAGGGCGTTCTTGGCGATCTCCGCCTTGGCGGGGGCTGCTGCTGCCGGCGCCGCGACATTGGCCACCGGCGCGGCATGGACGACCGTGGCCGGCGCTGCCTGGGAGGTCACGCGGATGCGCTGCCCGTCCTTTTCCAGCTCCAGCTCTGTGAGGCCGGTTTCCTTCAGCAGCGATCCCAGCTTGCGGATCAGCGCCTCATCGATATCGAACTTACTCATGCGCGTGCCTTCTTCGGAGTGATCAGATTGGCCATCGCCTCGAGCGCGAGGGAGTAGCCCTGGGAGCCCAGCCCGCAGATGACGCCGGTGGCGGCCTGCGAGACATAGGTCTGATGGCGGAACGGCTCTCGCCGATGGATGTTGGAAAGATGCACCTCGATCACCGGCAATTCGGTCACCAGCAGGGCATCGAGGAGGGCTATCGAGGTATGGCCGTAGCCGGCCGGGTTGATGATGATGCCGGCATGGCGCCCGCGCGCCTGCTGCAGCCAGGTCACCATCTCGCCTTCGATGTTCGATTGCTTGAACTCCAGCCCCAGGCCCAGCGCCTTGGCCTTTTTGGCGCACAGGGCGGCGATGTCGTCGAGCGATTCGCGCCCATAGACCTCGGGCTGGCGAACCCCCAGCATGTTCAGATTCGGTCCGTTGAGGACGAGGATGGTCGGCGATTTGGCCAAGATCGAGATTCCCCAATGATATCGCACGGTAAACTGGCGATTTGAGGCCCTTATAGCCGCGCCTGAAGGGGAGGGCAACCGGCGGGGGCGGGGCGGTTTCAGGATCTTGCCCCGGGCCTGTTTAATCTGGTACACATTTTTTTAACATCAGGCACAATTCTGAGACTTAAGTCCGGCTGCAAAAGCCGGCGCCATGGCACGAGCAGGGGGTTGATTTGGCCAATTCGGAGGAGTCTCCCGAGGCTCGCGCACTCGATTCTCGCCTGGTTGAGGCTGGCCTGGAAGGGCTGGAAAGCCTGCAGCACGGCATTGCCCGCGTCCTCGACGCGCAGACCCTGTCCCTGGGCGAGATCGCCGAGCGCAGCCAGCGCATGAATACGGCGCTCGAACAATCGACCGAGGAGGTGCTGGCCAGCGGGCGCATCGCCGGCGATCTCCGCCAGTCGCTGGCCGCCGAAATGGCCGCCGTGGTTGCCAACATCCGGACGGAGCTGGAACAGGTGGTCCAGGCCATCGAGAGCAAGGCCGGCGATGCCCTCAAGGTCCTGCGCTAGATCGAGAGCATCGCCAAATCGGTCAACCTGCTGGCCTTGAACGCGACCATCGAGGCGGTCCATGCCGGCGAGCAGGGCAAGGGCTTTGCCGTGGTGGCGAGCGAAGTGCGCCAGCTGGCACAGCGCACCATGCAGAGCGCCAAGGAAGCCGGCCGCAGCATCGACCTCACCGAGGTGCAGAACCGCGTCGCCGGGACCGCGACCAAGTCCGATCACATGCTGCAGGATATCTCCGACCATCTGGCGCGCGAACTGGACCGGCTCAACGGCAATTTCCAGACCATCAACCAGCGCATCGACGAGTTGAAGGACAATAACCGCGTCATTTCCGTGGCCGTGCCCCAGGCCACCGCGCGCAACGAAGGTGTCGTCGGCAAGTCGCGCTGGTCGATGCAGCTGGCCGAGGAACTGGCGGCGAGCCTCGAGCAGGGGACCGATGCGGTGCGCGCTGTCCTCCTCGCGCACCATCTGCCGAGCAGCCGCGATTTCGACCGTCTCGCGGACATTCGCCGCCGCGGCAAGATCCGCATCGCCGTCGAGCCGGCCTTTGTCGGTCTCTCCTTCCACCTGCGGCCAGGCGCGCCGCTGACCGGTCTCGACATCGACTATGCGACGGCCTTTGCCAAATGGCTGGGCGTGAAGCCGGACTTCGTCGAATATCCCTGGGACCAGTGCACTGAGCTCCTGCATCTCGGACCCAATCCGGGCGAGGCGCCGGCCGATCTGGTGTGGAGCGCGCTCCCCCCCAACGCCGCCTATCGCGGCGTCGCCTTCTCGGAAAGCTACACCTATCTCCATTACATCCTCGCGCGCCGTGCTGGCGATACGGAGATGCGCGGGATCGGCGATCTCGGCGGCAAGGTCCTTGGCTGCATCAACGATCCCGGCGCCTTCGCCACCTTGGAGGCGGCCGGCATCCGCTGGGGCGCCAATGCCGGCAAGCCGGGCGGCAAGGTGCGCCTTGCCAACCTCATCGCCTATTCCGACCAGAGCCAGATCCATGATTGCCTGGTGAACCGCGTGGTCGATGCCTTCGCGGTCGACCAGCCGATCTATTATTGGGCGGCGACGGGCGCCGAAAGCCGTTGGCGCGGCAAGATCGAATTGCTGCCGGGCAATCTCGCCAGCGCACCCTGGTACTACGCGGTGGGTGTCGCCGCCACCACTTCCAGCCATGACTTGCTGGTCAAGGTCAACGAGTTCATCCGCTGGTTCAAGGACCAGCCGGAGCGCGCGGCACTCGAGCGGAAATGGCAGGGTGAGGCCGTCATCGGCACCAGCACCTATCGCGACGAGCCGGGCCATCTCATGGGTGAAGTGGAACTTGCCGCCTTGCGCGCAAAGTCCTGAAACTCACGACCCCTTGCGCGCATCCTTGATCAGGTTCTGCAATTCCTCGATCGACAGCGCGCCCGGCATCACCTTGTCGCCGACGATGAAGGTCGGCGTCGAGCGGATCGAGAGCGCCAGCGCCAGATCGTGATTGGCCTTGAGCCGGGCGACGATCTCGTCCGATTGCATGTCGTTCACCAGCTGCTCGGCATTGAGGCCGGTCGCGGCCGCCACGGTCGCGATCGAGTTGAGATCGAGCGTCCCGCGATGGGCCATCAAGGCCGTGTGGAAAGCCATGTACTTGTCCTGTTTGGCCGCGGCCAGCGCCGCCTTTGCCGCGAGCAGCGACGGCTCGCCCAGGATCGGGAATTCCTTGAACACGATCTTCAGGCCGGGATCGGATTTCAGCAGGCCTTCCAGGGCCGGCGTTACCTGTTTGCAATAGGGGCATTTGTAATCGAAGAACTCGACCACCGTCACATCGCCGTTCGGATTGCCGGCAAAGGGCGCATTGGCGTCGGCGAAGATCTGCTCCTTGAACTGCGTCACGGCTGCGACCTGGTTGTTCGCCTTGGCTTGTTCTTCCTTGGCCTGCAGCGCCTCGCGGATGATCTCCGGATTGGCCAGCAGATAGTCACGGGAAATCGTGCCGATATCGGCGATCTCGGCCTCGCTGAAGCTGGTGGCTGGCGGAACCGATGCGGCATTGGCCTGCGGCGCCACCTCGTCCAGCTTGATGGCGCCGAGGCTGATGGCAAGCGAGGCTCCACCCAGCGCTAGAGCGAGGACGATCGGCAGGTGTCGAAGGGGCGAGCGGGACATGTGGTCGAACCTTAAAGTATCGGCCGCGGAGGCGGCTTCGTTGTGAATTCAGCGCGGGACGGCGCTAGTTGTTTTCCCGGATCATCTGCGCTTCGCTGATGATGTCGTTGGCCTTGATCCAGCCCGGCGAGCCCACTTCCATGCCGTCGAGCGCGCGCTTGGCCTGCGCCCAGGCTTCGTCGGAATTGCCCTGGGCCATGGCCTGCTCGGCCTGCGCCAGGGCCGACATCGGCAGGTTGCCGTCGCGGCCATAGGCGATCGAGAGGAAGTACCAGGCGCGGCCATTGCGCGGCTCGATCGTCGTTGCGGCTTCCAGATGCTTGATCGCCAGCTTGGTGAGTTCCGGTTGCTCCAGCTCGATCTCGACCTGCGCCAGTTCCAGGCCGATCAGCGGCTCCATCGGCAGCTGCTCGAAGGCCGCGGTGTAGAGCGGCAGCGCCTCGGCGAGCTTGCCGTTCTCGAACAGGATCTGCGCCTTCTGCTCCTGGAAGAAGGGATCGTTCGGATAGTCCGCCAGCAGGCTGTCCATGATCGCCAGCGCTTCCGGCATGCGGCTCACTTTGAACAGGGCGATCGCGCGGGCATAGCGCGCGCCGACCGATTGGTCGCTCTCGGGAAATTCCTGCTCGATCCGCGACAGCGGCCACAGATAGCCTTTGAGCTTCGCCACCATGCGTTCATGCCGGGCGATGGTCTCGGGTGAATCCTTGACCTCGCTGTAAGGCGATTGATCGACATGCTGCTGCACCGAACTGATGCGGTCGATGGTGAGCGGGTGCGTGATCAGATAGGGATCCTGGTTCTGGCCAAGCAGGAACTGCTGCCCGTCGAGTTTCTCGAAGAACTCCATCATGCCGCGCGAGGATTGTTCGGTCGCATCGAGAAAGCCCATGCCGGCCTGGTCGGCGGCGGCTTCCTGGGTGCGTGAGTATTTCAGCACGTTGCGCTTGGCGATCTCGGAGCCGAGCGTCGCGCCGGCCACCATCGCCTCGCCTTTGCCGCTCGCCACTGCCGCGGCGCCGCCCAGGACCAGGCCGATGATCTGCTCGATCGTGGCGTTCTCCAGCTCTTCCTGGATGCGCGACAGATGGGCACCGGCGATATGGCCGGTTTCATGGGCGATGACGCCCTTCACCTGGTTGGGGGTGTCGGCGCGCATGAGGAGGCCGGTATTGATGAACAGGCGCATGCCGCCGGCCACGAAGGCGTTGATCGAATCGTCATTGACCAGCAGGACGCGGATGCCGGCGGGGTCGAGGCCGGCGACCCGGAACAGCGGATCGGCATAGCCGCGGATGGTCGATTCGATCTCGGCGTCCCGGATCAGGCTGATGGGCTTGCGTGCCTGGGCCGCCGCCGGCCCCGGAATGTTGAATCCCAGCACCAGTAAAACGACCAAAACCTGTCTCAACAGCCGGCGCGCATTGGCTCGGTTGATCAATCCGGGCATCCTTCTCTATGCTCCCCCCGAATTAACGGTTCCCGATCATCGTCACCAGGGCGGAGTTTACCATGTCACTTGCCTATCATAACGGCCGCACCCAGAGCGGCAAGGTCCGCCATTCCCGGCCATCCCTGCCGTCGACCGGGACCGCCCTGGCCGCGATTTTGCTGCCGATTCTGCTCGGCAGCTGTGAAAATACCCGCTCGGTCGCCTCCGATGCCACCCAGATACAAGGATTCCGGGCCGGCGTGGTTGCCGACGAGCCCCGGGCGGCGCTGATTGGTCGCACCGTCATCTCCGGCGGCGGCAATGCCGCGGACGGGGTGGTGGCAGCCTATTTCGCCATGGCCGTGACCATGCCGGCGGCGGCTGGCCTGGGCGGCGGCGGCATCTGCATCGCCCACAATGCCGAGGAAAAGACCACCGACGTCATCGACTTCCTGCCGCGGGCGGCTGCTGGCGGCGCGGTGGCGGTGCCCGGCAATGTGCGCGGTATGGCGGCCCTCAACGCGCGCTATGGCAAAGTCCAGTTCGCGGCCCTGGTAGGCCCGGCGGAAAGCCTCGCCACGACCGGCGCCCC